>NZ_JBHTND010000044.1:0-24980 GCF_042679825.1 Methylobacterium marchantiae
GCCGAGGCCGAAGCCCGCTACTATGCCAAAGCCGAGGCTCAACCCTTGGCCGCCTGAACCCAAACCAAATGGTCTCCGGAAAACCCGGCGCGGTTCAGTCCTCTTCAAGACGATGGGTTTGATTGTACGACTGGCACCCCTCGGTGTACTCGGCGCCGTTGCCTATACGGTGGACCGTTACGGCGTCGGCTCGCTACAGCAACTCGTGTCGCTCGTCGCGCCGTTCTAAGTGGCAGTTTTCTTTTTCGTCGTGGTGGTACTCAACGATGTCATGGCGCTGGCCGGGCTCAACATTTTCAAAATCCTGGGCTACCTACGCGAGGAACTCACCATCGTCCTGGTGACCGCATCTCCCTCATCACGTCTAAAGGCGTGCATGGGGTGCCAGGCTCGGCTATCGTGATCTTGGCGGTGACTTTCAACGCAGTGCTTGGCATTCCTGCCATTGGTCTTGTCCTGGTCCTCTCGGTGGATTGGTTCGTCGGCATGGTCCACGCTGTTGGCAACCTCGTCGGCAGTTGTGTAGCGACCGTCGCGGTGACGGCCTGGGAGGGCGATCTCGACCGCGAATGGGCTCATCGGGTGCTGAACGGGGGGCAATCCAGCGACACAGCGTCCAACTGAAGCCGAGCAAACTCCTGCCTTGCGACGGTCCAGAGCCGTGTCGGCCTATATAGCAACCGGATTTAAAATAGGTGGGTGCTGCAAACCTGTCATGGCGTTACACGGCATCGTGGACGGCATTGTAAGGTTTCGTTAAGTTCGCGCGACCGCCTGCCACCGATTGCCGGGCGGCGAGTGCAGAGGCAGATCGGCGACACGCATCCGATCTCTCGGCATCAGCCTGGAGAGGGTCGATGACAGTTCAGAATTGTCGGTTTTCCGCAATCGTCTCGACGTTCGGCACGTTAGCGCTTGGCGCCGTGCTAATCAGCAGCATCGCTTCCGCCCAGGATGCGATGACCGCTCCAACCGGTCGGCCGTGGACTGATCCGCCCGACCGCCGGGCTCCATCCTCGCCCGTCGCCGGGCGTCACGAGAAAAAAGCGGAAGCTGCTCGAAGGGCTGATACGCCTGTGAATCTGGGGCAGGCCGCTCCGATCCAACGCGAAGCATCCACACCGGGCCGGTCCACGACGGTGAAACGGCCCGTGATAAGAAAGACAGTCGTACGCACGGTCGCCCAACGTGTCTCCCCGACGGAACGCCATGGCGTTCGTGCCCTCGCGGTCGCGTCATATCCCGTTCGGATCGCAAAGAACCGAAACTGGACAGTCCGCGCCTATCGGCCGACCTATTTCGAAACGCCTGGCTTTCGCTACGGCTATACCTCAGACGAAATTACAGCCTACCCTCGCCGGGACGATCGGTTCATAGATGCCCGGGCCGCTCGCTTACGTCAGGCGCGAGAGGCAGGTTATCTGGTCGTCCGCGCCGGTGATCTGCACCGCTTGCGCGGACGTTCTTTGGAAACCATCCATGATCCCGAAGATCAGGATGATGTCGAAGATTGATCACCCACGCCCGGTGGAGAGAACTCCTCAGGCATGTGTTAGCCCTTATCCGGCATTCGGCTGACAATGACTTAATATTGCAAAAAGCCTCCCCGGAAAGAACCGGCGAGGCTTGATATCACAGTGGTGAACTGAAGCTGAAAGCTAAATGGTGCATCCAGCATGATGCACAAGATCTTCGCATTGCAGCATCTTACGTACGAGACACAAAACCTGCTGTTCAGGACAAGGCTTCAGCGAAGACGGCCGGGACGAGCCGGCTCGAAAACGATGCGACGATGAAAGGCGCACCAGCTTTTGCCATCCGGCGCCGGAGCGCCGCAGCAAACAGCACGATCATTCGGCTCGCCTATAATGAACTTGCATACGAAAGCCCCCGACTGAGCGAAAGGGACGCGCAATTCAGCTGACGGCTCGGCAATAGCATCTGCCTCGCCGATCTGTGACAGGCGAACGAGTTGATTCATGTAAAACGTACTCGCAGGATCTACGTCTCTGGCGGGCAGCGCGCCCGATGGGACCTTGGATGGGTTTCGTCGTAGTACACGGTTCTTCAGACCCGAGCCTGAGCGATGTCGCCTCGGTTTCTCCCGATCCGTTCCGCAGCTTTTGAGGGCTTTGGTACGACGTTGTCTTGATGCCGTTGTATCTAGGGATATCTCAGCCTTAAACAAGTCCGAGTGCGCAAGCGTGCTGCAGCGCACAGAATTTGCCGCCTTTCATGCACGATGAGGGCAAAGCCCTCCTTTAAAGGCTAAAATCTTTCTTTTTAAGAAAGGCCAGCAAATCGAATCACTCTCTCCTGTGAGCGTGGTCGGCGGTGATTCGGGGCTGATGATCCTCGCCGATTCCGGCGACACTGCACAGGTTTGGAGGATTTGTAGCATGGCGCTCGCATGAGTGCTGACGCTGCCAGTCGCAATCGCTTTGCAAGAGGGGTGTTCTTCCCTCCGCTCCACATCTTTTCAGTTCGATGTCGGCTGTTTCGCCTTAAGTCACCGCCGTCATCTCGATCCACGATAAAAACAGCCCCCAAGCGCTCGCTCGCGCATGGGGGCTTGATCGTCTCTGGAAAACTCGGGTCGCATTCTCGAAGCGAATGCGACCGTGCATGTTTACTTGAGCAGCTTGACCAGGGCCTTACCGGCGGCGGTCTTCAACTCGGCAGCATCGAGAGTGCCATCGTTGTCCGGATCGGCTGCCTTGAAGCGGGATTCGACGAGAGCAAGGTACTCTTTCTTGTCGAGGGTGCCGTCCTTATCGGGATCCGCCTCCAAGATCGCCTTCTTGCCGCCACGACCCTTCAGCTCTTTGGCGTCGAGGGTGCCGTCCTTGTCACCTTCGAGCGCGTCGAACTTGGCACTCGCGACAGCCTGGACTTCCTTCAGATCGATCGTGCCGTCATTGTCGGTATCGATCATCGAGATCACCTTGTTCCCCTTTGCAGAGGCCGGCGAGGTGATGGCTACGGGAATGGCCAGGGCAGCGATGGCAAGGAAAAGAGGTAGTTTGGACCGGTCGATCATGCGTAAACCTCCTAGATTTAGTCAGCGAGGCGGATCTACCACAGGATTTTGCAGATGCGAAGGTGTCGTATTGCAGGACGGTACCCCATCGCCAGCCATACTGTGGATGACACGGCGCCTTGTGTGAGTTGGCCGCGTCCGTATGCACGCCTCCTGAGTATTTCGAACGACGCGTCTCTCCTGTGTGAAAGTGCAGTCTCGTAATGAGCGCAAGAGGAACCTACCTATCGACATGTTTCGTCCAGCAATCGACGCTTGCTTCCGCTTTCTGAAACGCTTCCGCTCATGGAGCCTCTGGAGACGCCGGAGCTCCTTGTTCATGGAATGCCAAACGGCTTTCGGAAGGTCGGACTGGCAGACAATTCTCACTCGGGCTCGCGATCCAGATCGTGTGAAGAACAGTCCTCCCCTCATGGCGATGTTTGTTCGTGCCGCGGGCGAGATGCGAGATGCCGAAGCGCTGAGATGGGCTGAAACTCATTGCCTGGCGGCTGGATGGCCCAACCGGGATCGCCATGCCGTAAGCCGCAAATTCCTACTGCTTGGCGAAAGCGCCGCGGCCTGGAGGATATTCACCGCCGATCCGTCGGTGAAGGCGGAACCAGGATTTGCACGTCAGGCCAGATCATTCCTCCCGCATACCAAAGATGTCGCCCTGCGATCGGAGATCATGGCGGCCCTGTCCAAGGCCGGCTACGTGTCCTCCGGTCCTGCCTCTGAGGCGATCACGACGATCACATTTCCGTGCCCGGAGTCGGGGCGGCGAGCACAGGGATCTGTCGAGATTCGGTCGAGCGAGCGCACGCCACCTCGTCATTCCGACGCGGTCATCCTCGACATCGAGAGCTTTGGAGGAAGAGCCGCACGTGCGAAACCACCCGAGGTCATCGAGTACCGTGACGTATTCGTGGATCGGAACGGTCAGATATGGCGTGAAGACGGCAGCGTCGTTGTCTCTAAGGGATTGCCTATCTCTGACCTGTCACGGGAAAAAACACCTGACATTGCCACCGGCTTCTTCGCCATCAAGGGCACTCGTGGCATCTATCACTGGTTGGTGGATCGCCTGCCGCTCTTCTCTTGGATGCTGGGAGACGGAGCGCCGGATGCGGCAATCCTTCTCAGCGACCAAGCCTCCTCTTTCGAGAAGGAGACGCTCCGGTTGGCCGGCCTACCTCATTTGGTCGTGGACGTCGGCGATGCGGTCTTCGTTCAGAGGCTATTGCTCGCCCGAAGCGGCATGCATGGCTTCGCCTACTGGGACCGTGTGGCGCCGGTCATCGAAAGGGTAAAGCAATCCGTGCGCATCATCGCCTTGCGGGAGAACGCGCTGGCACCTGAATCCCTCTATATCTCTCGCCGCGACTCCGACCGCCGCACTATGAGAAACGAGGCTGAGATCGAGGCGAAGATCATGGAGAAAGGGTATGGGAGCGCGATGCTCGGGAAGATGCCGCTGTGGCAGCAGATATTCACCGTATCGTCGGCTACACAGATCGTGGCTCCGCATGGCGCGGGTTTGGCACATATCGTGTTCGCTGAACCAGGAACACGTGTTACGGAAATTATACCAATCCAGGATGGGACATACCGTCTGCGTCTCAACTTTGCCCGTCTCAGCCTTGTGATGGGGCACCGCTATCGGGCCTGGCTGGAGCCTCATGTCGGCGCCATGAACAGTTGGGAGGTCGATGGTCCGGCCTTCCTCAATTTCCTCGACGAGAGAGCGAGCGACGCCTGCGATCGATCGCGGACGCCACGATAGGGCCCATTTCCCGCTACAGGTCGAGTCGATCACGTGTACCCTAAATGCCCGCGCCGCAGGCGCCTCGTCCTTCAGTCACTCCGAGACAGTGGGCCTTTAGTGAAGGCGCTCGGCAACGGCTGCGACGTCGGACCTTGCAGACGGGTTTGGGAGATGGGATATCGGCGTTGGCTCTTCGGTTAAGCCCTTGTCGATGCGTAGCTTCTCGATGCTAGTTATTGCCTCGTGACGTGGCGTCACATTGGATTCGAGCTGGGAGATCGGCATTGCAGGCTCGACCTGAAACACGCGCGGCGCGGCGTCGTGTCCCGGTCTCTGGGCGAGATGTTTCATGCTGATCATGGAGAACGTCTGGGTCAGATCACTACAGTCTCGGTCGCATGCCGTCCTGTGCGGCCTCACGGCGGTCCTGCCGACGAACCGGCGGCTCGGCGTATTGTGTGCCTCGAAGATTGAGCGCCGTGCCTTCAGTGACCTTCTATCGGGCGTACGACAGCCTGCCATCGGCAGATTGCGGCGTGAAGCGAATATCTCGAGTCCCGTCGGCCGCATGGCGGGAATCGTGTCGCATCATACGCTGAGACGTAACTGCGTGTTCGCTGCCAAGATGCATCAGATCGACCCGACCAGCCTGATCAAGTTCGTAGCGTTCGTCGCCAACATCGACGCTTTCATGGACGTTGAGTATCGGCATGTCCCGGCCGATATCGCGGTGGCTTTTCGATATGCGCTGTCCTACGGGTTGCCATACGATACCTATTTGGTCGACGGAGAAGTTGTTCCGCATACGGCCGAATTCGCCGATCGGTTCACCAGCGTGATCAAGCAACGCTTGATCAGGAGCGGGTTCATTGTCATATCGACCAACATCAACACTGTGCGAGAGTTTTGCGACGTAGTCGCGGTCGTTCAGAATGACAAGATTGTGCTTTACTCTAATGTCGATCGGGCTATTTACGAGTACAGGCGGCAGATCGATCAGAGCAAGCCTGACGTCGATGCTGCCGAAACATTGTTGATGCAGATTCGGCGTGCTCTGAAGATCGAAGATTGGCCGATGATTGCGGCCATCGCCACGTCCGAGATGCAAGACAACCCGGATAGCCCAACGGCGATCTGGCTTCATGGCGAACTCGCCCTGTCGCGAGGGGATCGCCGACGCGGCATCGAACTGATCATCCGCGCCTGCCAGTCGAAGCCGTCCTTCGACGAACCCTGGAAGGCATTGGCCCGCGTCGCCGAGGACGAGCAGGACGAGGAGAGACTCAAGCTTCTGGCATCGGTGCTAATGACCAATGGGCAGTGCCGGATCATGCGGATGGCTGCAAAGGTCATCGAGCAGACCGGTACAGACGAAGCGAGCATCGAAGCTTGGCGTCAGGTCGCCGCCGCGGCCCAATCGGATACGAATATCCTGATCGAGGCCGCCGACCGCCTGCTTCGCGCCGGTGCGGCCCGCGACGCTGCCCAGATCTTCGCGACCGCCTATGCGGCGGATCCGACGAATGGCCGCCTCCTGATATTGCTCTACCGCAGTGAGTTGGCCTTCGCCGACAATGAGCGATTGGCCGAGTTGACGGCTCTCATCGCGATCGTCTGCCCCGAAGAGAGCGACCGGGCTGTTCGCCTCGCGCAGCGCGCGCGTCGTACGGAACTGAGGCTGCTCGAAGAGGGTGGTTCGCGAGCCCTCCTCGACTCTGCGACGGAAGATACGGTCCCGGCCCAGATCCAGCGCGCGTTGAAGCTGCAGGATTTCGCTGCTCTGGGCAAAATTGCCGAGGCTGAACTTCAGCGTGAACCGGACAGTGCGACCGGCATCTGGCTCTTCGGTGAGGTCGCCCTCGCTGAGGGGGATCGTCAGCGCGGCGGGGAATTGATCCTGCGGGCATGTCAAGCGGGTGCCGAAATGGAGGAGCCCTGGAGGGCCCTCGGTCGTCTCGCTGAAGAAGAGAAGGATGAGGAACGGCTTAGCCATTACGTTTCCGTCCTGATGACGAATGGCCAGGGTCGTATCCGGCGCCTGGCGGCCAAGGCGATCGAGCCGACCGGCGATGAAGAATCGATCGTGGCGGCCTGGCGTGCCGTCGCCCATGTGGCCGACTCGGATGTCAGCTTGATGCTGGAGGCCGGAGAGCGACTTTTCCGCTACGGAGCCGCAAGTGAGGCGTCTCAGATCTTCGCGCACGCATTCCGTGCCGATCCCGGAAACGGACGCATCCTGATGTGGATTTATCGCAGCGAGCTAGTCTTCGCCGACGACGAGCGCATGCTGGCGCTGGCACGCCAGCTCAATGAGATATACCCGCAGGAGAACGATCGCGTGATCCGTCTCGCCATGCGTGCACGCAGGATCAGCCTTGGAAAGCAGATCAAGGACCAGGTGACGAACACTGCTGCACGCGGTGTGAGCGCCTGATGAAAGAAGCCGACCGCATTCTTTAGATGCAGCGATTATCTCTTCCTCTTGCGGAGACTCAGGCTTCTCTCACCCCGGGCTTGCTCCCCGGATTGAAGGTGAAGACTGCACCTGCCTGTTCCAAGACCTGACGGACCGCTTTCACCGTGTCTTGTCGTGGACGGATCCTGGCTTCTGGATCTTCCATTCGCACGATTGTCGACACCGATACGCTCGCGCGTCGCGCCAACTCGTCCTTCGACAGACCGGTCATCCCGCGCGCGGCCCGGACCTGGGCGGAGGTGAGGTCCTCGCCTCCGTCCGCGATGTCGCTCGCTGGCCCGCGTGTCTCGGTGCTCGACGAAGCCGCCTGAAAACGGCTCTGCCCCGGCACGCTCAGGCAAACGCCGACCCACTCTCTGACAGAACCGTCCCGGTTCATGATGGGGACGCCACGGGCGTTGAACCAGCGATAGATCCCGTCCACGCACAGGACGCGATAATCCGTGTTGTAGGCGGTGTCGTGGCTGAGCGCCGTGCGCCAGGCGAAGTTCGTGCGCTCCCTGTCGTCGGGATGCAACGCATTGATCCAGCCGACCCCTTGAAATTGCTCGCTACTCTGCCCGGTGAGGTCTTGCCAGAGCGGCATGTCGATCGACTTCCCATCGGGACTGACGATCCAGACCACTGCCGCCGTGGCCGAGAGCAGAGCCTTGAAGCGGTCGTGTCTTTGCTCCATCGAATGCTTGGCCTCGTAGCGGGCCGTGACATCCTCGACGATGCCGATCGCGTGGCCGGGAAGTCCGCCGGGTCCGAGGAGCACCTCTGCATGACTGGCGATCCAGCGCAGCGTCCGGTCGGGCCGGATGATGCGGAATTCCCGCTTGAGAGGTTTGCCCTCCCGCAGGAGCATGAGCATGTCCGTATGGGCGGCACGGTCGTCGGGATGCATCATCGCCTCGACGAAACCGAAGCTGAGCTCGATCGAGGGGGCGATGCCCAGGATCCGATGAAGCCCGTTCGATCCGTTGATCCCGAGCCCCTGCAGATCGGCCGACCAGAAGCCGACCTCCGCGGTGTCTTCCACGAGCTTGAGGAGGCGGCGAGACGGCAACCGGCGCGATGCGCCATCCGACCGTCCGGATGGAGACATCTGCGACCGTGTCGGCATGGCTCGGTTCTCCTCGGCTGCTACGCCGCCTAACATGAACGATTTTGATGCAGAATGTTCCGTATCAAAATGTCGGTGCGTGCTTTTCTGCGGCACTACAACCCGTTGGAATCCGGAAAGCGATACTTTCGGCAGCCATCCCGTTCAAAGTCCGCTGTGATGCCGTAAATTGCCGGCGTCGTGCCGTCTTTCTTGACCGTACCCGGCGTTCCGGCCGACTCATGTGGTCGGCAGGGGCCGATCCTGGCGATCGCCGCAACGGCGTTCTCTCCGTCCGGTTCACTGCCGGAAGCAATGCCGGCCGACATGGCGTGCAGGCGAACCTCGCGCCGGTGAGCCTCACCGACCCTGGATGGCCTCCGCTCGGTCGGTCTTCGATGGCGCGTCGGCCAGGGTGAGAAGTGTCTGGAGCAGGACGTCGGCGCCGGCAGTGCAGTCGCTCTGGGTCGCTGATTCCGCCTCGTTGTGACTGATCCCGTCACGGCAGGGCACGAAAATCATGGCGGTGGGAGCGAGAGCCGCGATGTTGCAGGCATCGTGGCCTGCGCCCGAGACCATGCGGCGGTGGCTGAGGCTCAATCCCCTGGTCGCCGCCTCGACCGCGCCGACCACCGCGGCGTCGAACGGCACCGGCTCTTTGCGCCAGATCCGGGTGAGGTCGATATCGAGTTTGCGCCGCTGGGCGATGCCGTCGATCTCTGCACGCAACTCGCTCTCGATGGCGTCGAGGGTCTCGCCCTTCGGGTCGCGCACGTCGAGGGTGAAGCGGATGCGACCGGGAATGACGTTGCGGGACGGCGCGCCGATCACCGCCTCGCCGATGGTCGCCACCGCAGTGGGACCGTGGGCATGAGCGATCCGCTCGACGGCCAGCGCGATCTCGGCGAGGCCGTTGAGGGCGTCGCGCCGGCGCGGCATCGGCGTCGTGCCGGCATGGCTCTCGAAGCCGGTCACCGCGCCGTCGAACCAGGCGATGCCCTGCCCGCCCTCGACCACGCCGATGGTAGTCTGCTCAGCCTCCAGGATCGGGCCCTGCTCGATATGCAGCTCGACGAAGGCGCCGATCCGTCTCTGTCCCACCGGCTCGGTCCCGAGATAGCCGATCCTCTCGAGCGCCTGTGCCACGCTGATGCCGGCGGCGTCTTCACGGGAATGGATGTCCGCCAGCGTGAACTCGCCGGCATAGGCGGCGGAGGCCATCATCGCGGGGGCGTAGCGCGAGCCTTCCTCATTGGTCCAGTTGACGAGGAGCAGCGGCGCATCGGTCTCGATGCCGGCATCGTTCAGGGCACGCATGGCCTCCAGCCCCGCGAGGGTTCCGAGGATGCCGTCGAACTTGCCTCCTGTCGGCTGCGTATCGAGATGCGACCCACACGCGATGGGCGCGCGGCTCATGTCGCGCCCGCGCCGAAGGGCGAACTGGGTGCCGAGCGCGTCCACGCTCACCTCAAGTCCTGCCGCCTCGCAGGCATCCCGGAACCAGTCCCGAACCTGCCTGTCCTCCTCCGACAGGGTCAGCCGGTTGATCCCGCCGGCCGGGGTCGCGCCGAACTTCGCGGTTTCCATGATCGTGGACCACAGGCGCGATCCGTCGACGCGGAGATTGTGGGTCGTGCTCATGGGCGTGTCCGTTGCTTCATCGGTCCGGAGTCACCCCCCTCTCGCGGCACCGTCCGCGGCGGAGGTGATTCGAGAATCCGGCGGGGGAATGAGAGATCGATTTTCGATGTTCCAGATCTTCGGGTTCGTTCGCCGGCATCGACGTCGAACGAACCCGTACGGGCCGCAGTCTTTTCGAGGAGGAAAGCAGCGCACATACCTTCACCCCCGCGCGCAAAAATGCGCCGGGGGCATGGCCCAAGAAACCCGACCCGAGAAACTCGACCCAAGTAGCAGCACCAGAGGGGGACGCGGGACGCCGCGGAACCCATTGAGCGCTAGAATTGTTTGCCAGTCCCCCGGCGTCCCGTCAGGCTCCGGCGTTCCCGCCGGGGCCTGTTTCGCGTCGCGGTGTCTCCAGCGGTCCTCGCGTTGCGTCGCGCCACAGGTGGTCGTGTGCATCCCGACCCGGCTGACCGAACGGACTTTGCCCCGCACGCCCTCTCGTATTGGAGGGGCCGCAAACCTCATCTCGGCAGCCCAGACGGGGTCAGTGGCGGGGCATTTAACTCCCGACCTACCATGCCCTCATCCGAGCCCCAGACTATCGAGCCGCCGCCCGGGGCGATGGTGACCGACACCACCGACGCGGGCACCGCCCCACCGCCCCTCCGGCCCACCCGGTCGGTCACCGGGCGAGCCCCCTTCGCTGGGCGGCAGGTGTGGGGATATAGGCATGAAATAGGAATTTTATCAAGATCTATCTCGACAGTCGGGCCGGTCGATGACGTGTCTCGTCCTCATGTCACTTCGAGTTCCGATCGCTGTTCCCGGAAACCACCCGCCGCCTCGTCGCTCTTCCAGCAGGCGGCGCGATGGCCGGGGCCGGCCTCGACCACCGGTGGATCGCCCACACGGCAGCGATCCTCGGCGAGGAAGCAGCGGGGGGCGAACGGGCAGCCCGGCGGGCGGTTGGCCAGATCGGGCGGGCTGCCGGGGATGGTCTGGAGCCGCGAGCCCTTGGCGAGCGCCCCATCGGCGCGGCTGCGGAGGAGGCCGATCGTGTAGGGATGATGCGGGTTCAGCACCACCTGCCGGGCCGAACCCTCTTCCACGATGCGGCCGGCATACATCACCGCGATCCGGTCGGCGACCTCGACGGCGGCACCGAGATCGTGGGTGACGAAGATCGTCGACAGCCCCAATTCCGCCTGCAGGTCGCGCAGGAGCAGCAGGATCTGGATCTGCACGGTGGCATCGAGGGCCGTGGTCGGTTCGTCGGCGAGGAGGACCTTCGGGTTGCAGGCGAGCGCCAGCGCGATCATCGCGCGCTGGCGCATGCCCCCCGACATCTCGTGCGGATAGGCGTCGAGCCGCCGCTCCGGGCTCGGGATGCGCACGCGCTCGAACTGTTCGAGCGCGCGGGCGCGCGCCTCGGTGGCTCCGATCTTCTCGTGCTGGCGGATCGCCTCGGTGATCTGGCGGCCCACCGTATAGACCGGGTCGAGGGCCAGGAGCGGCTCTTGGAAGATCATCGCCACTTCGCGGCCGCGCAGAGTCGTCAATTCGCGCTTGCCCATCGCCATGACGTCGCGGCCGGCGACGACGATGCGGCCTTCGATCGCGGTCTTGCGCTCTGGGTTGAGGCGCATGATCGCGCGCAGGGTCACGCTCTTGCCCGAGCCCGACTCGCCGATGAGCGCGATGGCCTGGCCGCGGCCGAGGGTGAGATCGACGCGATCGACCGCGCGGACCTTGCCGCCGAAGGTGACGGAAAGCCCTTGGATGGCGACGGCGGGTTCGGGGACGGGCGTCATCGTGTCGGTCATGCCGCCACCGCCTGCCCGGCCGATGCTGCAGGTGCTGCCGAATGGCCCGAGCCCGGCTGGCGCGCGAGGCAGGCCACACGGTGCCCCTCGGCGAAGCCGTAGAGTGGCGGCACGGTCTCCCGGCAGACATCCTCCACGAGCCCGCAACGCGGGTTGAAACGGCAGCCCGGCGGCGGATCGATGGGGTTGGGCGGATCGCCGGCCAAGGGCGCCACCGTCGTGCGATTGTCCGGATCCATCGAAGGCATCGAGGAGAGCAGCGCCTTGGTATAAGGGTGGGCTGGCGAGGCGAGAACGGTATCGGCGGGGCCGATCTCCACCACCTGGCCGAGATACATCACCGCCACCCGGTCGCAGATGAAACGCACCACGTTGAGGTCGTGGCTGATGAACAGGTAGGTGAGGTTGAACTCCTGCTTCAGGTCCATGAGCAGGTTCAGCACCTGCGCCTCCACCGACTTGTCCAGAGCCGAGACGGCCTCGTCGAGGACGACGAGGCGCGGCTCCAGGGCCAGGGCGCGGGCGATGTTGACGCGCTGGCGCTGCCCGCCCGAGAGTTCGTGCGGATAGCGGGCGGCGAAGCGCGCCGGTTCCAGGCCGACGCGGGCGAGCAGGCTTCGCGCCCGCTCGATGGCCTCGCGCTTCGGCACGCCATGGACCCGAGGTCCGAAGGCGATGGAGCCTTCGATGCTCATGCGCGGATTGAGCGACGAATAGCTGTCCTGAAACACCATCTGAGCCTGGGCGCGGAACTCGCGCAACGGGAGCGCCCGGCTCCCGATGCGCTCGCCGTCGAACAGCATCTCACCCTTGTCGTGCTGGGTCAGGCCCATGATGAGGCGGGCGGTGCTGGACTTTCCGCAGCCGGATTCGCCGACGACCCCCAGCGTCTCGCCCTTGCGGATATCGAGATCGACGCCGTCGACGGCACGGACCACCGCCTTCTTGCCGCCCAGGCCCTTCTTGACCGGGAAGTGCTTGACGAGGCCGCTCACGGTGAGGAGCGGCTGTCCGGGGCCGCCGCGATCCTCGAACCTGGGTACGGGCTTCTCGATCATGCCTTCACTTCCATGGCCGAGCGCAGGCCGTCCGAGAACAGATTGAACGAGATCGAGACGATGAAGATCGCGAGCCCCGGAAGCGCCGCCACCATCGGGTTCACGTAGATCGCGGTACGCAGGGTGTTGAGCATCAGGCCCCATTCGGGCTCGGGCGGCTTCACCCCGAGGCCGAGGAAGGACAGGCCCGATGCGAGGATCATCGACACGCTGATGAGGCTGGTGGAATAGACGAAGATCGGACCCAGCACGTTGCCGAGCACCTGCGCGCGCAGGATCGTCAGGGTCGACGCCCCCGAGAGCCGGGCGGCGTCGACATAATCGCGCGAGCGGATCTGCGTCGTCACGCTTTCGGCCACACGGGCGATCTGAGGCGTGAACACGCAGGTCAGCGAGACGATGGAGTTGAACACGCCGGCCCCCAGCGCGCCCGAGAGCGCGATCGCCAGGAGCACCGAGGGGAAGGCGAAGAACACGTCGATCGTGCGCATGAGCACGGTGTTGACCCAGCCGCCGACATAGCCGGCGAGGATGCCGATGCCCGAGCCGAGGACGAAGGCGAGGATGACCGGCGTGACGCCGATGAACAGGGACAGGCGCCCACCCACCATCAGGCGGCTCAGCATGTCGCGGCCGAGTTCGTCCGAGCCGAGGATGTAGGTGGCGTCGCCCACCGGCTTCAGGCGCCGCAGCATCGATCCGCGATACGGGTCCATCGGCGTGATCCAGGGCGACAGCAGCGCGATGGCGACGATGGCGAGGATCACGAAGGCGGCCGTCATCGCCACGGGATCGCGCAGGAGCTTGGCGAGAACGTTGCCCCAGAATCCCCGCGAGGCGACGAAGGCGTCCGGCGCGGCGGAGACCGGTGGCGCCCCCCCGGCGATGTCGATGGCCGATGCGGCCGGGCTGGTTCCGAGCGCCATCAGCCCCTCTCGATGCGCGGGTCGAGCGCCGTCTGCACGACGTCGACGATGAGGTTGAGAGCGACGAAGAACATCGCCAGAACGAGGATGGCGCCCTGCAGCAGCGGCAGGTCGCGTTGGAAGATCGCGGCGTTGAGCAGGAAGCCGGTGCCGGGCCAGGCGAACACCGTCTCGATCAGGATCGAGCCGCCGAGCAGGTAGCCGAGCTGCAGGCCCATGATGGCGAGAGCGGTGGGGGCCGCGTTCTTCACCACGTGTTTGAACACGCCGAATTCGGAGAGGCCTTTCGCCCTGAGCGCACCGACGAAATCCTGGGAGAGGATGTCGCCCACCAGCGCCCGGACGGTCCGCGCGATGACGCCCATCGGGATCACCGACATCGTGATGGCGGGCAGGATGATGTAGCGCAGGTGCTCGAGGTCCGGCCGCCAGTTGCCGGAGCCGTCGGGGCCGGCTCCGGTGGAGGGCAGCCAGCCGAGCTGCGCCGAGAACACGATCACCAGGACCATGCCGAGCCAGTAATGCGGCACGCTGACCCCGAAGACCGAGACCGCGGACGCCGCCCGGTCGAGAACGGAATCGCGGAAGTAGCCGGCGACGAAGCCGAACAGGCAGCCGAAGGTGAAGCCGATCAGGGTCGCGACGGAGGCCAGGATCAGGCTGTTGACCACGGCGCGCCCGACCTCGCTGAGGACCGGCCGGCCGGTGGCTATGGAGGTGCCGAGATCGCCGTGCAGCACCTTCCAGAGCCAGATCAGGTACTGGACCGGCATCGGCTTGTCGTAGCCGTAGGTCGTCCGCATGGCGTCGATGGTCTCCTGGGTCGCGTCCACGGGCAGGACGGCGCTCAGGGGGTCGCCGGGCGCCAGATGCACCAGCAGGAAGCAGACGATGCTCACGCCCAGCGCCACGGGGGTGACGGTGAGCAGGCGTTGGAGGATGAAACTCAGCATGGTGCTGCCCGCCGGAGGTACCCTCCCCCCGCAGAGGGGGGAGGGACTGTGCACTCTGCGACCCGGTTTTCCATCACTTGCCGACCGTGATGGGCGAGAAGTCCTGGAACCAGTTCTGTGCCTGGACGAAGCCCTTCACCTTGGTGCTCATGGCACGCGGGTTGGTGTCGTGGGCGACCATGAGGAACAGCGCCTCGTTGACGTATTTCTCGTGGATCTTCTCCAGCACCTTGGTCTGTTCGGTCTTGTCGAAGGCATTGCGCGCCTCGTCGAACAGCTTGTCCATCTCCGGGTCGCAATAGGCGCCCCAATTGGTGCCGTTCGGCGCGGCGAGGTTACACTGCGCGTGCCGGACGAAGCCCGTGAACGGATCCTGGATGAAGTAGGAGAAGTTCAGGCCGGTGGCCTTGCGCGCCGATT
This sequence comes from Methylobacterium marchantiae, assembly GCF_042679825.1. NCBI lineage: Bacteria > Pseudomonadati > Pseudomonadota > Alphaproteobacteria > Hyphomicrobiales > Methylobacteriaceae > Methylobacterium > Methylobacterium marchantiae. The sequence goes on from NZ_JBHTND010000044.1 coordinate 15,157, forward strand.
CCGCCTTGGCGCCGCCTCGCCACAGGTTGATGAGCGTGTTCCATTCCACCACCTCGAAATCGATCTTGATGCCGACTTCGGCGAGGTTCTGCTGAATGAACTCGTTCATCGGTAGGGGCTGCATCTGGCCCGAGCCCGAGGGCGAGATCAGGATCTTGGTCACGAGGGGCTTGTTCGGGCCGTATCCCGCCTCGGCGAGAAGCTTCTTGGCCGCTTCGGGATCGTAGGTCGGCTTGAAGGTCGGGTGGCCGAACCATTGGTGGCCGGGCGGCATGAAGCCCTGCGCCGGGATCATCAGGCCGCCGAGCAGCTCCTTCATGCCCTCGCGGTCGACGGCGAGGTTGGCGGCCTTGCGGATGCGGATGTCGTTCCAGGGCGAGCCCTCGATCCGCGACAGGTGCCAGGTCCAGTTGTGCGGATAGGCATTGGTGACGATGGAGAAGCCCGCCCCCTTGAGCGACGCGACGGCGTCCGGCGGGGGCGCTTCGATCCAGTCGACCTGGCCGGAGCGCAGGGCGGCGACGCGCGCATTGGCTTCGGGCAGCGGCACCAGCACCAGCTTGTCGAGCTTGGGCACCCGCGCCTTGTCCCAGTACTCGGCGTTGGGCGCCAGCTCGGCGCGCTCGCGCGGGGCGAACAGGGTCAGCTTCCACGGGCCGGTTCCCGACGGGGTCTTGGCGAAGGCGTCCCAGCTCTTGCCGACCTTCTCCCATTGGGCCGGCGAGGAGATCATGATCCAGGCGATCTGATAGGGCAGCGTCGCGTCCGCCGCCTTGGTGGTGATCTCGACCGTCATCGGATCGATCACGCGGTAGCTCGCCACGCCGGGGATGCGCGAGCGTCCCTGCGCCGATTGGCGCGGGTCGAATTGCGGGGCGTCGTTCTTGAGGAGCTTGTCGAGGTTCCACACCACCGCCTCGGCGGTGAAGGGAGAACCGTCATGGAAGGTCACGCCCGGCCGGAGCTTGAAGATCCACTTGGTCTTGTCGTTGGCATCGACCTCCCAGGAGGTGGCGAGACCGGGGGAGAGGTCGGAGGGCTTGGTCGCGCTCGACAGGTCCCAGTTGATGAGCCCGTCATAGACCGTGTAGCCCATGAAGCGCATGCCCTCGCCGCCATTGTCGGCCTGACCGGTGGTGAGCGGGATGTCCGACGCGGTCATTCCGATCCGCAGCGTTCCTTGCGCCCAGGCCGCCGGTACCATGCTGCCGGTGACCAGCGCCGCGGCTACGAGCCCCACGCGAAGATGTTCTGCCAAGCCTCTCATCGTGTTGCGCTTTTCCTCGATTGTCACCGCGGCCGGCCGATTGCGGGCGGCGAATCTGGTATGCAAGGCGCCGGCCAAACGTCGTGATCCGGCGCCGCGTCCGGCAAGAATCGGCTGCGATCCCCCCTCGGCTCGCCCGGAGGCCGATCCTCGTCGGTGACTGCATGCCGACGCTGCGCGATGCGCGCGGGCCACGGGTTCCATGCTCTGGCGAACCGCCTTAAACCGCGTGTCTCCGGGCATGCCGCCCGGCGGATCGCGTCGCGATGCCCCTCCCCCCGACCCGAATGGGCAGTGTCACATCCGACGGCCTCCGGCGCGGGCGCGTGGCCGGCTTCCTGATGGGGCGTGGTTCCCTCTCCGCGCCGGGATCGAATCTCGCGCGTCTGCCGATCGCCCTCGATCCGCGCGGGCTGAGCATCGTGGAGGGAATCCGGGCAGCCTGCGCCTTCGGCACCGTCATCCTCCTCCATGAATTCGTGGCCTGGCCGCCGCTCCTGATCATGGCGCTCGCCGCCAACCTCACCTGCTTTGCCGATATCGGCGGCCCGATGCGCTCGCGCCTCATGGTGCTCGCGGTGTTCTCGGTGCTCGGCGGCGTGCTCTGGAGCCTGTTCGGCCTGCTTCAGCCATACGGCCCGGCCCTTGTCGTCCCGGTCGCCACCTCCGTCATCTTCTGCTGCACCTATGCCCGGGTCTGGGGCGTTCAGGAGCAGACCGCCGGGAACGTCCTCGTCCTCGTCCTGGCCTTTGCCCTCGACCGTCCGCTCACCGGCGGCGAGGCCGCCGTCGCGGGGCTGATGGTGCTGGCCGGCGGCCTCTGGGCGACGGTGCTGGCGCTCGCCCTATGGCGGCTCAACCCCTACCGCCCGACGCAGAGGGCCGTGGCGGAAGTCTGGCGCCGGCTCGCGCTGCTCAGCGGCGATCTCGAAGACCTCGCGGCCTCGGACGGGGCCGATGCGGCCGGGTTCGACGATCATGCCCGCGCCCATCGGCGCGGCGTGCGCGAGGCGATCGAACTCGCCCGCAGCCTGATCGTCGACCTCGCCCGCAGCCGCGAGCGTGTCTCCGACCGCACCGCCCAGGCCCTGATCCGGCTGGAGACCGCCGAGCAGGCCTTCGCCGCGCTCATCGCCCTGTCCGACCGGATCGAGGCCGACCGCAACCCCAACCGCCAGGTCCGGACGCGGCGGTTGCTGCGGCGCCTGAGGCCGCTCCTCCTCGTCGTCGCACGGGCGATCCGTGACGACACGGCCCTCGACCTCCCGCGCATCGAGCGCTCGATCGAGCGGGCCGGACGCGGCTTCTCCTCCGACCCGGCGCTCAGGGCCTTGGCCGAACGCATCCTCGACCGCGTGCGCATCGGGGCCAAGCTCTCGACGCCGGAAGGATATCGTCCCGGCGGAACCCTGCTGGGGAGTGCCAGCCTGCCTCTGCGCCAGCGGCTGCTCGGCCCCTTGAGGGCGAATTTCACCCTCGCCTCGCCGAACCTGCGGCACGCGATCCGCGCGAGCGTCGTTACCGCGCCGGTCCTCGGCGTCACCCTGCTCTGGCCGGGACCGTTCACTCACTGGCTCACCATCACGGTGGTGCTGACGATGCAGCCCTTCTACGCCGCTACCTGGCAGCGGGCCCTGGAGCGGATCGGCGGCACGGTGCTCGGCGGCCTGATCGGCGCCCTGCTCGCCAGTGTCGCCACCACGACCCTGGCGCTGGCGGCCCTGATCTTTCCCCTGAGCATCATCGGCTTCGCCGCGCGGCAGGTGAGCTACGGCTTCTTCATCGCTTGCCTGACACCCCTCGTGGTGCTGCTGGTGGAGGTGATGGAGCCCGGCCATGCCTCGTGGGAAGTGGCGGGCATGCGCGCGCTCTTCACGCTCCTCGGCGGCCTCATCGCGGTCGCGAGCAGTCTGTTGCTGTGGCCGGTCTGGGAGCCGGATCAGGTCCGCCTCGAACTCGGGAAGGCGGTGAAGGCACATGCCGATTTCGCCCGCACCGTGCTCTCGAATTGGGCGGAAGCCGAGCGGAGCGGGGCCGCAGAACAGGCGGCGCGAGCCAGTGGCCTCGCCCTCAACACCCTGGAGGCCGCCCTCTCGCGAGCACTCCAGCAGCCCCGCGCCGGACGCCACCCGCAGGTCGAGACCGCCATGGTCGCCGATGCGACCCTGCGCCGGATCGGCGCGCGCCTGTCGGCCCTGCGCTATGCCGCCGAGCCCAGGAGCGCTGCCGGGACTGTGCTCGAGAGTGATGCCGGTGACGGGGCCGAGGCGTGCCGCGCCTGGATCTCATGGATCACCGCCACCCTCGCCAGCCTCGCCGAGGACGGCAGCGCCCTCCCCGCCCATCCCGACCTGCCTCGCCCCGACAGTCTCGTCCGTCTCGTCACCCAGGTCGAATTGCTGACCGAGACGCTGCGGCCCTCGCCGGTGCGCGAGGACGTGCGGCCTGCTACGCCCGAACCTCTCGCCGGGACGGCCGGACGCTAGGTTTTTCCTCGGGCTAGGGGCTAAAGAGTGCGGGCGTCTCGCGCTTCCGTTCTCAGGCTGGACCGATCCTTGGAAGACCTCCTCCACCGCTGGCTTCAGGCGACCGGGTCGATCCGGGCCGATGTGCTGGCTCTGCTCGGCATCGCTCTCGCCCTTCTCGTCACGGTCCATGTCCTGCTGCGCAAGCGCGAGATCGGCACCGCCATCGGCTGGATCGGCCTCGCCTGGCTGTCGCCGATCTTCGGGACGATCCTCTATGCGATCTTCGGCGTGAATCGCGTCTCCCGCCGGGCCCGGCAGCTGCGGGTGCGGCCGTCGCAACAGCCGGGCTCCCCCATCATCCCGGACGCCACCGTTCCGGAGGATCTCCGGCCCCTGGACCGCGCCGTCCGGCGGATCACGCAACTCGTCCTCCTCGGCGGGAACGCGATCGGCACATTGCGCAATGGCGACGAGGCCTATCCGGCGATGCTGGCGGCGATCGCGGGCGCGCGAAGCAGCGTCGCCCTGTCGAGCTACATCTTCCGCAACGACACCACCGGGACGCGCTTCTTCGAGGCGATTCTCGCCGCCAAGACCCGAGGCGTCGAGGTGAGGGTGCTCATCGACGGGATCGGCAGCGGCTACTTCTTTCCGGCGATGGCGCGGCGCCTGCGCCGGGCCGGGGTTCCGGTAGGGCTGTTCATGCATTCCGCCCTGCCCTGGCGCATGCCCTTTCTGAATCTCCGCACCCACAAGAAGATCCTCATCGTCGACGGGCGGATCGCCTTCACCGGCGGCATCAACATCGCCGACGAGAACCTCGTGGCGACCTCGCCGCCCGACCCCGTGCGCGACAGCCATTTCCGCATCGAGGGGCCGGTGGTGGAGCAGCTGTCCCAGGCCTTCGCCAGCGACTGGGCCTTCGTGATGGGCGAGGAGCTCGACGGCGAGCGCTGGTTCCCGCAGCTCAACGCTGCCGGGGAGATCGAGGCCCGCGTCGTCACTTCCGGGCCGGATGCGGATATCGAGAAGATCGAGTTCGCGGTGATGTCGGCGATCACCTGCGCGCAGCACAGCATCCGCCTCGTCACGCCCTATTTCCTGCCGAGCGAGATCCTGTCCACGACGCTGGCGCTCGCCGCGACGCGAGGCGTTCGCGTGGACGTCATCATCCCGCGGGCGAGCAACCACAGCTACGTGGACTGGGCGACGCGGGCGCATGTGGCACCCCTGCTCGAGAGCGGCGTGCGGATCTGGCTCGACGAGCCGCCCTTTGATCATTCGAAGCTGCTCGTCGTCGATGGCGAATGGAGCTTCGTCGGCAGCGCCAACTGGGACATGCGCAGCTTTCGCCTGAACTTCGAACTCAACGTCGAGGTCTACGATTCCGCCTTCGCGGCCAGGCTCGACGCCTTCATGCGGACCAAGATGGAGGCGCGCCTCACGTCCGAAGATCTGGCGCGGCGGCCCCTTCCCGTCCGGCTGCGCGACGCAGCCGTGCGACTAATGCTGCCATACCTCTGACGTCGCGCCCGGTCGTTCGAACCGGGGCGGGGGCGAGGTGCACGACGATCGGACGATGGTCCGAGGCACCACGCGGCAGCACCGTGCGGCCGAGGCAGGCGAGGCCGCGTACGAGGCAGCGATCGATCCGCAGGGGCACCAGATCGACCATGGCATGGGTCGGGATGCGCGGCCCGGCATCGCGAAAGCCCGGCAGCAAGGCCGGGCCGACGAGGTTGTAATCGCCGATCACCGCCGCACGTGCCGGCAGGCTCTGCTCGATCCGCCGCAACTGGCGCCGGTTGAGCACCTGACCATGCGAGAGATGGACGTTGGCGACGCCGAAATCACCCATGTCGAGGATCTGACAGACCCGGTCGACCAGAGCACCCGAGGGGAGCGTGATGACGCTCGGGGGAGCCGCCCAGGGATGCGGGCTCCACATGGCCAGACCGTGGATGCGTCCGGGCAGGGGAGCCCAGGCATAGTGACCGCCGAGACGGTCCTCGATCGACGCGATCTCTTTCGTCGCCTCCTGCATGAGCAGGAGATCGGGCTGCTCGCGCTCGATCAGTTCGACGATGCTGTCGACCTTGGCGCCCGTGCGTCGGAGCAGGTTCCAGCTCACGATCTTGCGGAAGCGGCTGCGGTCGGGGGCGCTCAGGGCGCGAAGATCGGCGCAACGGGCGGAATCGGAGACGGCGTAGCGGCGGTCGTTCAGCATGCGGCCCCAGGGGAGCAGCCCGTGTCTTTCGAATGGCACCCGCCCGCCTCCCGCTTTCGCTCGCCGCCGCGTCACAACGCGCCTCGTGGTCTCGGCGTTTCTCGTCGCCTCGAGGTTTATTGCCGCTTCAGCGCTTCTTCAGCGCTTCTTGCCGAGTTCGGCCGCGATGTCCTTGACCATATGGCCCGCCTTGCGGTGGGCGGAGATCAATTGATCGCGGGTGACGCCCCAGCGCTTCATCCAATGCTCGACGGCCTTCCGTTCGGACAGGTCGAGCCTGTCCTTGTCGATGAAACCGCGCTTGTCCTTGAGGCCTGCCATGTGTCCCGTCTACCTTGAGCGGCATCCCCGGCGATGCGCGATTGCACACGGTTCTTACCGCATCTGTCGGTGAGGTGGCGACTGCGAGGGGCTTCGAACACGGGGGAACGCGGGTCGTTACCCCGTCATTCCGGACATGACTTCGGCGATCCGGAATGACGGGATGGGTGCCGAAGCCGGCTTTGACTTTCGCGGTGTCGGCGGGCCCGGCCATGCCGGGCTCCGCTTCAGTCGAGGGCCGCCGCTTCGCGAGTGGTCACCGGGCGAGGCCGGTTGACGGCGACGGTATCGCCCGTGCGGGTGATCTCGATGGCATCGGCCGTCGCGCCGAACTCCTGCGGGGTCGAGAGCGTGACGCTCTGGCCGGAGGCCAGGACGGTCTCGAACCGCACGGCGCGGCCCCTCTCGGTGCGGGCCAGGGTCACGACGACCCGGTAGCCCTTGGGCTCGGCGGTGTAATAGGCCACGCCTGAGAGTTCGCCGAGGCTGACGCTGCCGCCGTCGAGGGGCTTGATCGTCTCGGCCGAGGCCGTGCCCGTAAGGGTGACGACGGTGAGGGCCGCAGCGGTGATGAAGGAACGGACGGTCATGATGTCAGGTCTCGCTTGGTGTGCAAGGACCGTGTCGCCCTTGCTTCTGAAGCGAATATGCTGTGCGATGCATCATGGATCAAACAGATGTAATCGATAATGACTATTGATCATGTCGATCTTGCGCGTATCGATCTGAATCTCCTCGTGGCCCTCGACGCCTTGCTGGCGGAACGCAGCGTCACCCGTGCCGCCGCCCGGATCGGGATCGGCCAATCGGCCATGAGCAGCAGCCTCGCGCGGTTGCGCGCCACCTTCGGCGACGAACTCCTCACCCGTGCGCCCGAGGGGATGCGCGCCACGCCCCGTGCCCTGGCGCTGACCGAACCCGTCCGCACCCTTTTGCGCCAGATCCAGTCCCTGGTCCGGCGCGATGAGGCCTTCGATCCGCGCAGCGTGACGCGGACCTTCACCATCGGCCTGCCCGATTCCACCGAGGTCCTGCTCGGGCCGCGCCTTCTCGCCTATCTGCGCCGGCACGCGCCGGGGATCAGCCTGCTCCTGCGCTCCATCGACCGGATCCGCATCCTGCAGGAGCTCGACGCCGACCGGGTCGATCTCGGCATCGGCACGTTCAGCCACGGCCAGACCCATCACAAGCAGCGTCTGCTCTACCGCGACCGCTACGTCTGCCTGTTCAACGCCGACCTCATCGGCGTGACGCCGCCGATCTCACTCGAGGATTACCTGCGCTTTCCCCACGTGCTCACGAGCCTGAAGGAGACGGCGCATGGGGTGGTGGACGATGCGCTCGCCCTCCTCGGTCTGCGACGCGACCTGGCGGTGACGACGCCGCGCTTCCTCGCCGTGCCCTTCCTGGTGCGCAGCGCACCCGTGCTGACTACCATGCAGGAGCGTCTCGCCACCCTGTTTGCCGGAACCCTCGGCCTCGCCGTCAGCCCGGCGCCGGTCGCCCTCGACGAGGTGGCGATCTCGATGCTGTGGCACGCCTCCTACGACGACGACCCGGCCCACCGCTGGCTGCGCCAGACGCTTCTCGCCCTTGCCGACGATGAAGTGCAGGCGGCCTGAGGCGCCTCGATATTCACCCGGCCGACACCGCTTCGGGAGCGGATATCCTGCCCCCGGTGATCAAAAACTTGCCAATGCGCGCGGGCGCATGCTTTGGGGTGGCCATCATGAGCCGCTCCACAGGGGCGGGGCTCCGGGAAAGAGACCGCATGGGTTTGGTAGCAGGAGGGGCAGCCGACGTCCTCGGAGGCTTCGGCGCGTGGCGCATGTGGTGGATGCTGGCCAAGAACGACGTGATCCGTCGGTACCGGCGGTCGCGCGTCGGCCAGTTGTGGCTGACCCTCAGCATGGCGGTGATGATCTTCGGCATGGGCGCGATCTATGCGTCGCTGTTCGGCACGTCCATGGCCAACTATCTGCCGCATCTCGGTACCGGCCTCGTGCTCTGGGGCCTGATTTCCCAGACGATCATCGAAAGCTGCTCGAGTTTCACGGAGAATGACAGCATCATTCGCCAAGTCGCGCTGCCGCGCTTTACCTATCTGCTGCGCACCATCGCTCGAAATCTTTTCGTTTTCGCCCATAACTTGATCATTCTGCCGATCCTGTTCCTTGTCACCGGCTCGCCGATAGACTGGCATATCCTGCTGTTCGTGCCCGGGCTGCTGCTCGTGCTCTTGAATCTTGCCTGGATCGGCTACCTTCTCGCGATCCTTTCGGCGCGGTTCCGCGACATTCCGCAGATCGTCGCGAGCATCGTGCAGGTCGCGTTCTTCGTCTCGCCGGTCGTGTTCAAGCCGTCGCAATTGCGGGTCGACCATCCCGTGCTCATCCTGAACCCCTTCGCCAGCATGCTGGACGTGATGCGCGAGCCCTTGCTCGGTCATCTGCCGAGCGCGACGTCCTATCTCATCCTGCTCGGCCTGCTGGTCGTCGGGTGGCTCGTCGCCCTGGCGTTTTCAGGAAAATACTCTCACCGCGTCGTGTATTGGCTCTGAGGGCACCATGGCTCATATCGTCCTGGACAAGGCGAGCGTCGAACTCGCTGTCTACAATTCCCGCGGCCGTGCCCTGAAGAGCGAGATCCTGCGGCGCACGGTCGGCGGCGGCCTGCAGAACGACCGCGACAGCAGCATCCAAGTGGTCAAGGCGCTGAACGAGGTCAGTTTCGTAGCGCATAACGGCGACCGGATCGGGCTCGTAGGCGGCAACGGCGCCGGCAAGACGACGCTTCTCAGGGTGCTCAGCCGCGTCTATCCGCCGACATCGGGCCTGGTCTCGATCGACGGGCGCATCTCGTCCCTGATCGACCTCTCCATGGGCATGGACGGCGATGCCACGGGCTACGACAATATCGAGATGCGCAGTATCATGCTCGGGCTCAACCACAAGCAGGCCCAGGCGATCGTCCCCGACGTCGAGGAATTCAGCCAGCTCGGCGAGTTCCTGTCCCTTCCGATCCGTACCTATTCCAGCGGCATGATGCTGAGGCTGGCCTTCGCCGTCAGCACGGCCGTCCATCCCGACATCCTGATTCTCGACGAAGTGATCGGTGTCGGCGACGCCGCCTTCGCGGAACGCGCCGAGCAGCGTCTGCACGGCATGATTCAGAAGGCGAGCATCATGTTCCTCGCCTCGCACGACAACGCCTCGATCAAGCGCTTCTGCAACCGGACACTCTGGATGAAGGGCGGCACGCTGATGATGGACGGAGCGCCGGACGAGGTTCTGGCGGCTTACGCGGCGGATGAGCGAGTATGAGAGTCTGAAACTCGCTCTCGGGAAAAATCAGCTGCAGCCATGCGATGAACATGAGCTCGCTGAGACTGGGTATAAGTACAAACTCGTCATCTGCAGCCAAACTTTCACTCAGACCACTAGATGTCGTTTCCAAGGAGGTTGTCCTTGGTCAGTCTGCTGATGGGTGGGTGTCCGCCGAGGGCTGAGTGGGGTCTGCGGCTGTTGTAGTCGCAGAGCCA
>NZ_JBHTND010000045.1:0-24372 GCF_042679825.1 Methylobacterium marchantiae
GTACTCGTCGGCCTGGTACTCGCCGCGTCCGAGATTCTCCCAGAAGCGCTTGTACTCGGCGCCGGCGCGCAGATCGGGATCGACGAACATGCCGTGGTGCCGGCCCTGGATCTCGGCCAAGCTGTAGCCCATCACGTCGAGGAAGTTCTTGTTGGCGGTGAGGATGGTGCCGTCGAGGGCGAACTCGATCACCGCCTGCGACCTGTCTAGCGCCTTGATCTGGCCCTCGTGGTTGATCGAGCGCATCACCCGCTCGGTGATGTCGGAAGCGAACTTGACGATCTTCGTGGGCCGGCCGTCGCGGCCGAGGATGGGGTTGTAGGTGGCCTGCAGCCAGATCTCGCGGGCGCCCTTGCCGATGCGCTTGAACTCGCCGGACTGGAAAGTGCCGGCGGCGAGCGCTGTCCAGAAGGCGCGGTACTCCTGGCTCTCCCGGAACGCCGGATCGACGAACAGGCTGTGATGCTTGCCCTGGATCTCGGCGAGATCGTAGCCGACCGCGTCGAGGAAGTTCCTGTTGGCGGTCAGGATCGTGCCGTCGGTCCCGAACTCGATGATCGCCTGGGAGCGATCCAGGGCCTCGATCTTGGACGTCAGGTCATTGCTACGGAAAAAGTTCATCGTTCGACCAATCGCACGAGATGGATACCGGTCACCGCGCCCGGCATGAAATACGATCGGCCATATTAGTTACTTTTTCGAATGCATCGGATCGGTTCGAAGCATCCGCCGTGGCGTTTCGTCTCCAATGCGGCTCCTTTATTTTATTAAACGAGCATTCGAAGCTGACGGCCCCGACCGTACATGAGGCTCCGATTGTCAACAAAGCCGGCACGCTCGCCTCGCCCCCTCGGGTTTGGAACGCGACGTTCGCGAGGAGACGGGCTCGACCGATCGCTCCTTCCGGATATCGGACCTGATGCGTTGACGCTCGACGAGACCTTCCGGTAAGGCTCGGCCATGCGGACGTTGTTGCTGGGCACGGTCGAGATTCGCGCGATCATCGCCGTGATCGCGCTGTATGCCGTCTGCCTGCAGGCGTTGCTCGCGCCGATGGCGTCCCCTTTGCTCCCCCTGCCCGGCGGCGCCATCTGCGCGCATGGGGAGGCGCAGGCCTCCTCGGACCAGCCTCCTGTCGACGACGTTCCCGCCGACGGGGCTGCGGCCTGCCGGCATTCCTGCTGCATCCTGGCCCATGTCGCGCAGGTGTTTCCGGAACCGGAAGGGCCGTTCGCGACGATCGCTTGGCCGATCCGCGCCGCCACCCGCCCCACTCGACCGGCTTTGGTGATCGCCAAGGCGCGGGCGCCCCCCGACCGGTCGTCGAGTCCTCGAGGTCCTCCCGCCGTCTGACCGATCAGCCTTTCCCGATCGCTCGGACCCGGACCTTTCCCGATGACCTTATTCCTACAGAGCGCGTCCCCGGCGCCCCGCGCACGTCTCGCCATGCGCGCATCGCGCGACGGTATCTATCGCGCCGTCTGGCGCTGGCATTTCTATGCCGGCCTGCTCTGCCTGCCGTTCCTGATCCTGCTCTCGGCCACCGGGGCGATCTACCTGTTCAAGGACGAGATCAACGGCACTCTGTTCGCCCATCGGACCGAGGTGGCGGCACAGAGCCGCGCTCCCCTGAGCCCGAGCCGCCTCGTCTACAATGCCTCGGAGGCCGTTCCGGGCGGCGTGCCGGTGACCTTCACCGATCCTGGCACGGCGACTTCACCGGCCCTCGTCACCATGACCGAGGGCATTTCGAAGACGATCGTCTACCTCGATCCCTATAGCGGCGACGTGCTCGACACGGTGGCCGCCGACAGCGACCCGATGATGGTGGTGAGGCGCCTTCACAGCCTCAGCTATTTCGGCACCGTCGCCAATGGGATCGTCGAGGTGGTGGCGGGATTCGCCATCATCCTCGTCGTCACGGGCACCTATCTGTGGTGGCCGCGCGGGCAGGGGGGTGGGCAGCGGGGCGGCGTCGTCACCATCCGGGCGAGGCCGGGCCAGCGCGTCTGGTGGCGGGATCTCCACGCGGTGACGGGTCTCGTGGCGGGGGGCGGCCTGTTCTTCCTCGCCCTCACCGGACTGCCCTGGTCGGTCTGGTGGGGCCAGCAGCTCCGGGCCCTGTCCAACGAAGCCGGGCTCGGCCAGCCCCGCGCCCTCTGGGCGGCCAGGACGGTCTCCGCCGTGCCGATGAAGGACAGGCTGAGCAATACCGGCTGGACCATGGAGGACGCACCGATGCCGGTCTCGCAGCGGGCCGAGACGCCGGCCATCGGCCTCGATAGGGCGACCGCCATCCTCGAAGGTCTCGGCATGCCGCGCGGCTACGAGATCGCCCTGCCGACGGGCCCGACCGGAATCTATGCCGCCGCGATCTATCCCCGCGACGTGGATCGCCAGCGGCTGATCTCCCTCGACCAATATACCGGCGCACCCCTTCTGGACGTGAGATTCGCCGATCTCGGCGGAGTGGGACAGGCGATCCAGTACGGGATCGGCCTGCACAAGGGCGAGTATTGGGGCCGCCTCAATCAATTTGCGATGCTTGCCTTCTGCCTCGCCACCATCCTGCTCGGCGTCACCGCCGCGACGATGTGGTGGAAGCGGCGACCGGCGAACGGTCTCGGGGTCCCGCCCTGGCCGCGCGATCGCCGGATCGCCGCCGCCGTCACCCTGCTGGTCCTCGGCCTCGGCGCGCTGTTTCCGCTGACGGGCCTCGCGATCCTCGCCATGATCGGCATCGATCTCGGCATCCAGGCCATCCGGCGCGGAACGAGGCGACCGGTGGCGGCCTGACGCCTTCGACGCGGGAGCAGCCCCCCGTGACCGACCTCATCTCCCTGCTTCGCGCCATGCGCCTCTGCCTCGGCAGCGGGCTGATCCTGCTCGCCCTGTGGGGACAGGCGATCGCGCCGCTGGCGGCGCTGCAAATTCCCGCGGCGGTTGCCGGCCTCGACCATTCGGCGATCTGCGGGCATTCGGAGAACGCCCCCGCCATCGGGGACAGAGCCCCCGCCTCGACCTCCTGCAAAGCCTGCCCGCTCTGTGCCGTCGGCCTGTCGAGTCCGATCCTCCCGCAAGCACCGTCGGTGGCGCGGCGTCAGGCATGGCACGCCCTCGTCTGGCCGATCCCGCCGCCCGCCTCGCCCGACCGCCCGCATCGTCGTTCCGGCCAAGCGCGGGCACCGCCGTCCGCGTCCTGATCCAGCGCCGCGCGCCGTCTCAGGACGGCGTCTCGACCCCTGTCGCGATCCGGAACGAACCCCTTCCATGTCCTTTTCCAGACTGTCTCTTGCCCCACGCCGCATCGGCACCGCGCGCGCCATCCTCGTCCCTGCCACCCTGGTCCTTGCCGCCCTGCCGATCGCGGGCACCGACGCCCGCGCGCAGGCCACCGACGACGGCGTCACGCTGCCGGAACTCTCCGTCGTCGGAGAGCCCGGACGCGGCGGCTTCGGCGTCGCATCGCCCCAAGGCTCTGCGGCCAGCGTCATCGAGCGGCCGGTTGGCCAGGTCGTGACCCAGGTCGGGCGCGACGGGACCATCGCGAACCGCCCGGCCACCAATATCGGCTCGGTCCTCCTCGACAGCCCGGGCATCACCGTGCGCCAGGGCAATGGCGCCCGCGACGTCGTCATCTCGATCCGCGGCAACAATGCCCGCTCCACCGGCGTCACCAAGAACATGGTCGTCCTGGAGGACGGGTTCATCCTGACCCAGCCGGACGGCGCCTCGCGCTTCGACCTCGTCGATCCGCGCGCTTACGGCCGGATCGACGTGTTCCGTGGGCCGCAATCGGCCCTGTTCGGCAATTACGCCACCGGCGGCGCGCTGGCCTTCCGTACGCGCACGGGGCGCGAGATCGACGGCTACGAGGTCGGCATCGATGCGGGCAGCTTCGGCTATCTCAGCAACTCCTTCACCGTCGGCGGCGTCAGCGGTCCGGTGGAGATCAGCCTGTTCGCCAGCGACGCCCGCGGCAACGGCTACCAGAACCATTCCTCCTACGACACCCAGACCATCAACCTGCTGGCGAGCTACACCCCGACCCCGGACAACCGCTTCACCCTCAAGGTGATCAACAACGAGGTGAATGCGGACCTGCCCGCCCGGTCCTCCCTCGACCAGTTCCGGATCAATCCGTATCAGCGCGGCTGCGCCACGGCGGCCACGGCGGCGCCGGGCTGCACCCTCACCGGGCTCTTCGCCAACGGGGCTTACGGTGCCAGGATCCCCGTCACGGCGGATGAGGGCGGCTTCGGCCGCAAGGACCGCCGCACCATCGTGGCGGCGCGCTGGGAGCACGATATCGACGCGCAGACCACGTGGCGCACGCAGCTCGGCTTCGACGAGCGCAACTTCAACCAGCCCTTCTACACGACCTCGTCGCGCGGCTCTTACCCGTCCTGGAACTTCCTCACCGACCTGACCCGGCGCGGCGACCTCTTCGGTCTGCCGGCGGTGGGCTACGTGGCGCTCGCCTACAACACCATCGACAACCACATCACCACCTTCAACCGCGCGCCCTATGGCGGGCCGACGCTCGGCGCCCTGATCGGCGAGCAGGAGGCGGTGCAATCGAATCTTGGCGGCCGGGCACGGACCGAGGTCGCGCTCTCGGACCAGTGGACCGGCGTCCTCGGCATCAGCGCCGAGAACACCACCATCACCGGGCGAAGCGTCGCCTACGGCTATTCGGCCTCCGGCAGGACGACGACGGTGGCGACCACCGACCGGAGCTTCCTCAACGTCGCGCCGGAACTCGCTCTGGTCTATCGGCCGAACGCCGCCTGGGCATTCCGGGGACGCGCGGCGACGGGCTACACCACGCCGGCGGCGAGCAACCTGTTCGTCACCCCCGCCGGCCTTCCGGGCAACAACACCCGGCTCCAGACCCAGGAGAATCTCGGCTTCGACCTCGGCACCGATTGGACACCGACCGAGAACCTGCGCCTCAGCCTGACCGGCTTCTACGAGTTCTTCCGCAACGAGCTCGTGTCGCAATCCCCCGGCGCCGGGCTCCTGAGCTACACGTTCAACGCCCCGGCCTCGGAGCATCGCGGCATAGAGTTCGCGGCCGACTGGGCCTTCTCGCCCGGATGGCGCGCGGTGGCCGCCTATACGTTCGACGACCAGATCTACACGCGCTACGTCGAGCAGCTCAGCGCCGGCACCTTCACCAATCGGTTCGACCGCGCCGGCAACGCCATTCCCGGCGTGCCCGCCCATCAGCTTCTCGCCCGCATCGGCTACGACCAGCCGACCGGCCCCCTCGCCGGCCTCGGTGCCTATGTGGAAGCCGTATTCCAGGACGGGTTCTTCATCGACAACGCCAACCAGCTGAAGGCGCCGGGCTACACCATCGTCAACGCCAACGTCCATTACGCGGCCGACCTCACAGGCGGCTACGCCAAACGCATCAGCCTCTACGCGGAAGTCCGCAACGTCTTCGACGAGACCTACCTCTCCTCGGCCCAGAACCTCGCGAACTCCCTGAACGCCACGAGCGGGCTGCAGAACGGTGCGGCAAGTCTCGCGGCCACCACCGGCTCGGTCTTCGCCGGGGCGCCCCGCAACGTGGTCGCGGGGATGAGGCTGTCCTTCTGATGCCGGCGACGGGCCGGATGGCGCATCCGGCCCGTCGCCATCGCGGCCCGTCGAGCGCTTGCAGCGCACTCGCTGAAGGTCAGGGTGGTAACCGGAAGATCACATCCCGGCGGGAACTGTAGCGGCACGCTCCGACACCTCAGCAAGGTTGTAGCCTTCCCAGGCGGAACGGCTTAGGTCGATCGGCAAAGTCGGCGGCATCCATAGACCTGCTGCGACAAGGGAGTTTCGGATGACCAGACGCGGCTACAGGGCGGTGTCGATCGCCGCCGGCTTCGGCGCCTTGGCCTGCGTGACCAGCGCGGCGCAGGCGGCGCAGTGCGGCAACACGGCCAGCGGTTTCGAGGCCTGGAAGACCCAGTTCTCGGAAGAGGCGAGGGGACGCGCCAGCGCCGCGAGCCTGGCCGCACTGATGGACACGTCCTATTCCGCGGCCACGATCTCGGCCGACCGGGGCCAGAAGAGCTTCCGCCTGACCCTCGACCAGTTCCTGGCCAAGCGCGGCGGTCCGACCATCGTCGCCCGCGGGCGCAAGCTGAAGCAGACCAACGCGGCGTTGTTCGACTCGATCGAACAGCGCTACGGCGTTCCGGCCGGGCCGCTGCTGGCGATCTGGGGCATGGAGACGGGCTTCGGTGCGGTGCGCGGCAACATCAACACGCTGTCCGCCGTGGCGACGCTCGCCTACGATTGCCGCCGCTCGGCCTTCTTCACGGACCAGCTCTACGCGGCCCTCACCCTCGTCGATCGCGGCATCCTCAACGCGTCGACCCGCGGCGCTGCCCATGGCGAGGTCGGCCATACCCAGTTCCTGCCCAAGAACGTGTTGACCTACAGCACCGGCGGCAGCCTCGACAGCATCCCCAACGCGCTGAACGCCACCGCCAACTTCCTCAAGGGTCATGGCTGGAGGGCCGGAGCGGGCTATCAGCCCGGCGAGCCGAATTTCGCGGCGATCCAGGGATGGAACGCGGCCACCGTGTACCAGCGGGCGATCGCGCAGCTCGGGCGCCAGATCGACGGCAACTGATCGGTCGAAGGCCCGGTGCGGGATCGTGGGCGACCCGGGCCTTTCCCAGGGTTGGGATGGCCGGCGGATCGGTGGCGTCGGCGCAGGATCGGTACGGATCGACAGGCGCCGCGACGAATCGGTCGTCTCCGCGTTAGCGATGAGACGTCGCGGCATCGATGCCGGCGTCGCGACCGGAGACGTGCCATGACCGGGATCGTTCTTGCGGTTTTGATCGGGCTCGTGGCGGGCCTTCGCACGATGACCGCGCCGGCCGCCATCGCTTGGGCCGCCAGTCTCGGCTGGCTCTCCCTCGAGGGAAGCTGGCTCGCCTTCCTCGGCTACCGGTACACGCCCTTCATCCTCACCGCCCTGGCGCTCGCCGAGTTCGTGACGGACCAGCTTCCCGCCACCCCGAGCCGCACCGTGCCGATGCAGTTCGCCGCGCGGCTCGTGAGTGGCGCCCTGTGCGGCGGCGCCATCGGTGTCGGGTCGGGGCAGCCCCTCGCCGGAAGCCTCGCTGGCGCAGTCGGAGCCGTCATCGGCACGCTGGGAGGTGCCAGAGCGCGGGCGGGGATGGCCGCGTCCTTCGGCTCGGACCGGCCCGCGGCCCTTGTCGAGGATGGCGCCGCCATCGTCGCGGCGGCCCTCGTCGTGAGTGCGCTGTAGCGGTTCGCGGCGGCGGCTCCGATGGGTGGGCGTTGGCCGGTTGCCGGTCGATCATCCCGCATGGCAGCATCGCGGCCCTGCGTTCCGCCCTCCCTCGACGCGTTCCGCCTGCGGCGATCGACAGAATTGTCGAGCTCACGGACCGTAAGCGCGATTGGTGCGTTGCAGTTCATCGTCACGCCTGACACCAGGAAGCCTCGCCTCCGGGAGCCCTCCGCGTGGTGTCCGACGAGGAGAGGACCGAGACCCCGTGCAGACCTCGATCGACCTCGCCGAATATACGGCTCCGGAACTCGGGCGAGGGCGTATTTTCTGAACACGGGTCAGCGGACGAACGGGATTCTTGGTCTCCCGGACGACCGATCACACGAGCATGTACCGAGTCGTTGGGTTGAGATGATGCCGGAGTTTCGTTGATGGCCAAGATCCTGCTGGTGGAAGATCACGAAGAGATCTGGGACTTTCTCTCCCGCCGTCTCAAACGACGCGGCTACGACGTCATCCTGGCGCATGACGGCGAGGCAGGCGTGCAGCAGGCCCGCGCCGGGCGCCCCGACGTGATTCTCCTCGACATGAACCTGCCCGTCCTCGACGGGTGGTCGGCGGCCCGTGCCTTGAAATCCAGCGGCGACACGCGGGGCATCCCGATCATCGCGCTCACCGCCCATGCCATGCTCGGCGACCGCGACAAGGCGATCCAGGCCGGCTGCGACGACTATCACCCGAAGCCCATCGACTTCTCCAAGCTCCTCACCCAGATCGGCGCGGCGCTCGGAACCGCGGCATCCCCGGGCTGACGTCTAATCCCGGTCTGAGCATTCGCGCCCCCGTCGGCAAAGGGCTGCGAGTGGCATGCGTCGAGACGAGCCCCCATTCCCCGGGCTCCCATCCCCGGGCTCCCATCACCAATGAGTGACGATCGGCATGAGTGACGATCCCATCACCGCGCGGCTGCTGCGGCAGGCGATGCCGGTGTTCACGATCCTGGCCTCGTGCCTGATGGTCGTCACCATCGCGTCGATGCTCTATTTCGGTCGCGACATCATCGTTCCGGTGGTCCTGGCGATCCTGCTGAGCTTCGTCCTGGTGCCCGCCGTGCGCCTCCTGCGGCGGGCCTTCGTGCCGCGCGCCGCGGCAGCTCCCCTGGTGGTGGTCGCGGCGTTCGCGGCGATGATCGGCGTCGGGCTGCTGATCACCACCGAAGCGGGGCAGCTCGCCTCCGACCTGCCGCGCTACCAGATCACCATCCGCGAAAAGATCGCTTCGGTGAAGGAGGCGACCTCGGGAAGCGGGACGCTGTCGCGCATCGTCGAGATGGCGCAGGACCTCAGCGAGGAATTGCAGCCGGCGCCGCCGAAGGACGAAGACCTGCCGGGCCGCTCGGGAAGTCACGCCAACCCGCTCCACGTCATCGTCACGACGCCGCAGGCCGCGCTCACGACGACGCTGGGCGCTCTCGTCGGGCCGATCCTGCATCCGCTCGCCACCGCCGGCCTCATCCTCCTGTTCACGATCTTCATCCTGTTGCAGCGCGAGGACCTGCGGAATCGCGCCATCCGGCTCGCCGGCTCGGGCGACCTGCGCCGCACCACGGCCGCCATCGACGATGCCACGAGCCGGCTCAGCCGGTTCTTCCTCGCCCAACTCGCCCTCAACATCGCCTTCGGCGCGGTCATCGGAACCGGCCTCTGGCTCATCGGCGTGCCGAGCCCGATCCTGTTCGGCGTGCTGGCGGCGATCCTGCGCTTCGTCCCCTATATCGGCGGCGCCATCAGCGCCCTGCTGCCCCTCGTCCTGGCGGCGGCGGTGGATCCCGGCTGGTCGATGGTCATCGCCACCGCACTGCTGTTCCTCATCGTCGAGCCCATCGCAGGCCACGTGGTCGAACCGCTGCTCTACGGCCATTCCACCGGCCTCTCGCCGCTGGCGGTCATCCTGGCCGCCACCGTCTGGACCTTCCTGTGGGGACCCATCGGCCTCGTGCTGGCGACGCCGATCACCGTCTGCCTCGTCGTCCTCGGCCGCCACGTCGATCGGCTCTGGTTCCTCGACGTCATCCTCGGCGATCAGCCGGCGCTGGCGCCACCCGAGATCTTCTATCAGCGCATGCTCGCCGGCGACCCGGCCGAAGCGATCGAGCAGGGCCGACAGGTGCTGAAGGCGCGGGCACTGGTGACCTATTACGACGAGGTGGTGCTCGCCGGCCTTCGGCTGGCGCAGGACGACCTCGCTCGCGGCGCCCTCGACCGCGAGCGCCAGGGCGAGGTCGGCGCGGCGATCCGCACCGTCGTGGACAGGCTGAAGCTCGCGCCGATCAAGAAATCCGGTTCCACCGGCAGTGCGGAGGCGGCCGCCGCCATCGCCGCCGCCGGCCCCGACCGCAGCACCGCCGACATCGTACTGGCCCGCGAAGACCTCGCCACGAACTGGCGTGGGCGCACGCCGATCCTGTGCGTTTCGAGCCGCGGTCCGTTCGACGAGGCAGCGACGCTGATGCTGAGCCAGATCGTGGGGCGGCACGGATTGTCCGCGCAGATGACGTCGCTCGCCGACCTGCGCGCGGACAAGCGCCCCGAACGGGCCGAAGAGATCGCGATGATCTGCTTCTCCTATCTCGAACCGGTCAGCCTCTCGCAGATCCGCCTCACCGTGCGTCAGGCGCGCAAGGAACTGCCCGGCGTGAAGGTGCTGGTCGGGTTCTGGCGCGAGCGCGATCCCTCCACCCTCGACCGCCTGCGCCGCACCACCTCCGCCGATGTGCTGGTGACCTCGCTCAACGACGCCCTCGATGCGGCCCTGCGCTTCGCGGCACCGACCCGAGCGGGACGTGGCTAGTCCCATGACCGACCGCGCTTCCGATCCTGTGCCCTCCCATGCCGCGACCGACGGGCTCCTCGCCCGTATCGCGGAGGCGGGGGACGTCCCGTTTCGAGCGGATGGCGATGGTCTCGCCCTGTCCGGCCTCCGAGCCGGGCGAGAAGCATTGCTGACGCGCATCCCTCCCGGTGAAGCGCCTCCGCCCTGGTGGGACGGCAAGCATCGCGGGCTCGCCCTGGCGCGCGCGCAGCTCGACGGGGCCGATCTGGTGGAGGCGGACCTGTCCGGCGCCAACCTGTCCGGTGCTTCCCTCGTCGGCGCGCTGGCCCGGTCCGCGCGGTTCGAGGGTGCCATTCTGGAAGAGGCGAATTTCAGCGAGGCCGATTGCAGCGGCGCGAACTTCACCGGCATCGTCGGCGGCGAGGCGCATTTCCCGGATGCGATGCTGGAGGATGCCGACTTCACCGGGGCGACGATGCGCTTCGCGCGGATGCAACGCGCTCTCCTCGACGGGGCGAGCTTCGCGCGCGCCGACCTCTGGGGCGCCGACTTCACCGGTGCGGACGCCGATTACAGCCGGTTCGAGGGGGGCCGCCTCGACGAGGCGAACCTCTCCGACATGAACCTGACCTTCGCCAATTTCGACGGGGCCAGCCTGAAGAAGGCGCGGCTCAACGGCTCGCGCCTGCGCGGCGCCAGCCTCTCGGGCGTCGCCCTCGACGGCGCCGACCTGTCCGGGGCCGACCTGTCGGACACCAACCTCGTGCGCCTCAACCTGATGTCCTGCCGCCTGCGCCATGCACGGTTCTCCGGTGCTCTCCTCACCGGCGTCCGCTTCCGGGCGGATCAGCTGGGCGGCGCGGTGGGCGAGGAGATCGCTGGCGAGTACGAGGCCGCACAGGCGAGCTACCTCGCCATCGAGCACAACATGAAGAGCATCGGCAGCCACGACGAGGCGAGCTGGGCCTACAAGCGCGGCCGTCGCATGGGTCGCCTCCATGCCGGCGCCGAGGCTCGTGCGGCCTGGGCCCGGCGGACCCGGGCGCCCCGGACCTGGAAGCCCGTCCTGCAATCGGGCTATCGCTGGGTCGCCGACCGGTTCGTGGAATGGCTCTGCGATTACGGCGAGAGCCTGTCGCGCATCGCCCGCGCCTTCGTGATTCTCATCGGCGTGTTCGGTGCCCTGTTCGGCATCGCCGGAGGGCTGATCCCGGAGGGCGGCAACGGTGCCGCGACCTACAATCCCCTCGACCTCCTCAGCTACAGCGCCCTCAACATGATGACGGCCAACCCGCCCGAAATCGGCGTCAAGCCGGTCGGGCGCTTCACCAACCTCCTCGTCGGGATCGAAGGGGCCGCCGGCATCATCCTGATGGGCCTGTTCGGCTTCGTGCTGGGCAACCGGCTGAGACGATAGGCCCACCGGCCAGCCCTTCGGCCAAGCGCGATCCCACCGACCCGCAATCGACACCACCGCGAGCCGCCCCGATGGACAACCAGACCTCCTCCCGACGGCTGTGGCGCTGGCGCGGCCCCAAGACCGTTCCCACCGCCCTGCAGGGCATTCCCGGCTCGCCCGTGGCTTTCGGGCTATTCGCGGTCGCCGTGGTCGCCGGCCTCGCCAACTACGTGTTCGCCGAGCGCAGCCGCATGGAAGCCACCCGCCAGCACGACGTCATCACGCTGAACGAGCGCCTGCTCTCGACGATGAAGGATCTCGAGACGGGCATGCGCGGCTACACCCTGACGGGTCTGCCGAACTACCTCACCCCCTACAAGCGGGCGCTCGACACCCTCGACGGCCAGATCGGCGAGCTCGACCGGCTGGAATCGGAATCCGCCGACCCCGGAACCGCCCGGCGCCGGGAGCTGCGGACCCTGATTACGGGTGAGCGGGATTTCGCCCGCCGGGTGGTGGAAGCGCGGGATGCCAGCGGCTTCGACGCGGCCGTGACCCTGGTCCGGACCGGGGAGGGCAAGCGCATGATGGACGGCATCCGCGAAGCGACGCGGATCGGCCAGGACCATGCCCGCGACAGCCTCGCCCGCTCCGAGACGACGGAGTTCTGGCGGGGACTGATCCTGTCCCTCGTCTGCGCGGGCTCGGCCCTGGCGGCGATGGGACTGCTGGGCCGCATCGCCCTGCTGCGCCGGCGCGACAGCCAGCGCATGACGGCGCTCCTCGACGGCGTCCTCGCCAACGCCCCCGTGGGACTCGGCTTCCTCGATCACAGCCTGTCGATCCGTCACATGAACCGCGCCCTGGAGACCATGAACGCGCGTGGATTCCAGGCACCGCTCGGCGGCCCGATCTGGAGCGTGATCCCGGAGCTCGAAGGCCTGCTCCGGCCGAAATTCGAGGCTGCGCGCGACAAGGGACTGATCACGCCCGACATCGACGTCGCCGTACCGACCCCGAGCGCGCCCGGCGGCGTGCGCCACCTCCAGGTCAGCGTCTATCCACTGCCCGGCTCGTCGGGGATCACCGGCGGCACCGTGGACGGCGTCGGCTTCGTCGTCACCGACGAGACGTTGCGCAAGCTCACCGAGGAGCGTACGCGCCAGAGCGAGCAGCGTTTCCGCTCCCTCACCGAGGCGACCTCCTCCATCGTCTGGGCGACGCCGCCAGATGGCGGCTTCGCCGTCGCGCCGTCCGAATGGACCCGCTTCACCGGCCAGACCCCGAAGGAAGCCGCAGGCCACGGTTTCCTGGCCGCCATCCACCCGGACGACCGCGAGAAGACGCAACACGCCTGGGACCATGCCGTCTCCAACGTGACGCTCTACGAGATCGAGCACCGCCTGCGCCGCCACGACGGCGTCTGGCGCCACATGGCCGTGCGCGGCGTGCCCATCCTCGACGAGGCCGGCAAGGTCCGCGAATGGGTCGGCGCCCATAGCGACATCACCGCGCGCAAAGAGGCCGAGCAGGCGCTGGAAGCCGCCAAGGAATCGGCGGAGGAAGCCAACCGGGCCAAGAGCCAGTTCCTCGCCAATATGAGCCACGAATTGCGCACCCCGCTCTCCGCGGTGATCGGCTATTCCGAGATGCTGCAGGAGGAGATGGAGGATCTCGGCCAGGAGAGCCTGCTCGCCGACATGCGCAAGATCGAGGCGAATGCGCGCCACCTCCTCGGGCTGATCAACGACGTCCTCGATCTCTCGAAGATCGAGGCCGAGCGCATGGAGATCTATGCCGAGGCCTTCCCCGTCGCCGAGATGGTGCGGGAGGTGGCCTCCACCGTGGACGCGCTCATCGGCAAGAAGGGCAATACCCTCGTCCTCGACCTCGCGGGCGATCTCGGCATCGCCCAAACCGACCAGACCAAGCTGCGCCAGTGCCTGATCAACCTGCTGAGCAACGCGGCGAAATTCACCGAGAACGGACGGATCCTCCTCTCGGCCGTGCACGAGGGCGGGACCGGCTCGGGCTGGCTCGTCTTCAAAGTGACGGATACCGGCATCGGCATGAATCCGGAGCAGCAGGCCAAGCTGTTCGAGCGCTTCACCCAGGCCGATGCCTCGACCACCCGGCGCTTCGGCGGGACCGGCCTCGGCCTCGCGATCACGCGGGCCTTCGCCACCATGCTCGGGGGCCAGATCGACGTGGCGAGCCGGGAGGGCGAGGGCACGACCTTCACCATCCGGATCCCCGCGCAATACCGCGAATCGAGGCCGGCAACGGAAGAGGCGGCGCATGACGGGCATTCCCCTTCGCCCCCATCCACAGCGCCGAGGACCGGCGATCAGGTCCTCGTCATCGACGACGACCCGGCCACCCGCGATCTCCTCACGCGATTCCTGGAGAAGGACGGTTTCCAGGTCGCGAGCGCGGCCGACGGCCGCGAGGGCCTGGAAGCGGCGCGCAGGATCCGGCCCCGCGTGATCCTCCTCGACGTGACGATGCCGCGCATGGACGGGTGGTCGGTGCTGCGCGCCCTGCGCGCCGATCCCGACCTCGGGGCGACGCCGGTGATCATGGTGACGGTCCTCGACGAACAGAGCCTCGCCTTCTCCCTCGGCGCCACCGACTATCTGCACAAGCCCATCGAATGGGGACATCTCAAGGAGGCGATGGAGCGGTTCAAGGCGACGGCGTCCGACGGACCGGTGCTCGTCGTGGACGACGATGCCGACGTGCGCGAGCGGATGACGGCGATGCTGACCCGCGAGGGCTGGCGCGTGACCTCGGCCGAGCACGGCCGTGCCGGGTTGGAGGCCGTGGCGGTCAAGAAGCCCTGCCTCATTCTCCTTGATCTGATGATGCCGGAGATGGACGGGTTCGGCTTCCTGCGCACCCTGCGGGCGAAGCCGGAATGGCGGGACATCCCGGTGGTGGTGCTCACCGCCAAGGACGTCACCGCCGACGACCGCCGGCGTCTCGCCGGTCAGGCCGACAGGGTGCTTCAAAAGGGCCAGCTCAGCCTGTCCGACCTCTCCGACGCCCTCCGCTCCCTGGTGGCCTCGTAGAAAGGCGGAGCGTCTGCTCTCACACGCCCGTCTTGCCGCGCCGCCTGCGTTCACGCTGGGCGCTGGGGAGGCTGTCCGGGACCAGGGTGGCGACGACCGGGTTGGGAAAATGGTCGAAGGCCGCCCCCGTGGCGGCGTCGACACCGATGCCGATGATGCCGCCGGCGATGACGTTGCCGGCCATGCCCGCCGCCCCGGTTCCCACGACCTTGGTTCGGACCGGAATGGTTTCCGGCCGGAAGCCGGGCTTTTCGAAGGTGACGTCGAACTCGTCGGAACGATCGACATCGAGGGAGCACGGCGTCGCCGGGCAGGCATAGCCCTTGGTGCTGGTCATCATCGCACCCGGCGGCTCGGTCTGGAACGCCATCTTCTCCGACGTTCCGCGCGTGATGCTACCGCACGCTCCGAGGCCGGCCACACCGATACCCACCGCGACCATTGCCGCAGCCACACGAATCCGCCCCGCCATGACGTCCCCCCAATGCCGCTGTTTCAGCCGGCAACGGGTTGTGCCGCTGAGACGACTATCTCGCAAGGGTGGTATTCGGCAGGCGCGTCACCGATGCACAGGCATCCGTCGACCATCCGCGCCGACGTCTCTCATCGCAAGTAGAAGTCGAACGCCGGCCATCCGCGAACTCGAGCGCGACGATGAAGCGTGGCGACGGGTCAGATCGTCTCGTAGGCGAAGAGGAGCGTGATCGTGGACAGGCCGAGGAGGCCGACGACGAAGCAGATATCGGCGACACGCTCTAGCCGAATGGCAAGGGGGCGGTCGTCGTCGAGCCGTATGGAGAGATACGAGGCGGCCGCGCTTGCGAGGAACAGGATCGCCGTCAGGGAGACGGCCTCGTCCACATGGCTCGGGCCGATCTGCGCCTCTGCGATCTTCACCAATCCGACCAGCGTCGTGCAGACGCCGATCATCGTGCCGGCGCTGGGCAGGATGTGCTGGGACAGGACGCGTGCACCGTCCCCGCGGCTCGGGCTTCGTCCATTCATGCGCGGCTCCGGCTTCCGAAGGGGACAGGCCGGATCACTTATCGCATGATCAGCTTCCGGTCTTCGAGGCTTCCTTCCACCGGAACCGACGAGCAGCGCCGTTCGGCCGGTTCCGACCGGCGAGCTACGATCACCTCTCCTTTTGCGGATCGATGTTCCCGGTTTCGGTTGCGCCGTCATCGCCGGCGGCCTCGTCGTAGGCCTGAATCCAGGCCGCGTGATCGTCGCTGCCCTCGGAATAGGGGCAATCGTCGCGTGCCTTGCCGTAGAGGCGGGCGTTCCGCCCCTTGATGAAGGGGCTGTCGCTTGCAGTGGCACCGTCGCTCATGGCTCGCTTCCTATCCCGTGTGAGTCAGGATCGAGGAAACGCGAGATCGGGCGAGAAGATCGAACCCGCTTCCGTCCTGCGACGAAAAACCCGCCGCGGCCGGGGCCGGGCGGGTGAAGGGAGAGTCTCTTAGCCATCTCCAAACGGCCTCGACGACCATCGGTTCCATGGCCCATTCGGATCGCCTGCGAGAGCCGGGACCCGGCACCGTGTTCGTCTCCGGCTTGCGCAGCGGCTCCGGGAATGGCAGTCCGGCCTTCACGTGCCGCATCGGGAAGCAGCCTTGTCCGCGCAACCGCAGACGATTGCAGGGATCGTCATCTATCATCCGGACGAGGCGAATCTCCTTCGGCTCGTCGGCGTCGTCGCCCCCGACGTCCGCGAGGTCGTGATCTACGCCAATTCCGCGGTCTCTCCTCAGGAGGAGAAGCGCCTGCAGGACGCTGCGGCCGGCACGCGCCTGACGGTGATGCGGCCCGACGGCAATCTCGGCCTCGGGACCGCCTACAACGATCTTCTCGATCATGCCGTCGCGCATGGGGACACGTTCCTGTTTCTCCTGGACCAGGACAGCCTGCCGCCCCTCGGCACGGTTCCGCGGCTGGCCGCCCTTCACGCGCACCTGCGTGCGAGCGGAGCGCGGCCCGCCATCGTCGGCCCGCGCCCGACGGATTGGGCCGGCAAGCCGATGAAATCCCCGCCCGGACAGGGGAGCGCAGCGGACGAGGCCCATGCGTCCCGGGTCCAGTTCGTGATCTCGTCGGGCTCCCTCGTGAACTGCGAGGCGGCGCGCGGCGTCGGCCCGTTCCGGGCGGATTTCTTCATCGACGCCATCGATGTCGAATGGTGCATGCGGGCCAACCACCGCGGCTACTCGATCTGGATCGCGAACGATGTCCTGATGCCGCACGAACTCGGGCGCGGCCTGATCCGGCTTCCCTTCGGCCTCTCGCCGACCGACCAGCCGCCGCGGCGCCTCTACACCTTCCTGCGCAACCAGTTGGCCATGCTGCGCATGAGCCACGTGCCCCTCGCCCACAAATCGAAAACGCTGCTCGTTCTACCCCTCCGCATCGTCGTGTATCTCGCGCAGAACCGCCTCTCGCGCGAGGTCCGAGCAGCTCTTTGGCATGGCCTGCTGGACGGCGCCCGTGCGAAACTCGGACCGCCGGAGATCGTGCTCGGGCGGTCGGCACACCGGCAGGACAATCACGCGAAGACGTTCAGGCAGTCCGAGTAGTCCAGCATGCGGATTAGCACCCGTCCAGGCGCCCATGACGGAGGACGTCTTGGCGCTGCATGGTCGGAAGCGGTCGAAACATGCTCATGGCCAGAAATCGGACGGCACGCGGCCCGTGCATTACCTCAGGACCTGCCCGTCGAGACCACTAACACGGAAGCCATCGGCCCGGGCAGAAATGGTGAAGCACCGTTCGATGGCATGGTGGAGGGTCCCGTCGAGTTGTCGAGCCTCAGGCTCGAAATCCTCTGGGCGCAGATGGAGATGCCGCAGGCGCGTGAGCGCTACTGGCCGAAACCAGAACATGGATCCCTCGAAGAAGCCCAGTCGGACTGCATCGTCTGGTATGCCCATCTGCCGCGTGATCGCCCGAACCCGTGCTTCGTTAGCCATCCAGTAGGATGGTGCTGCCCGGTAACAGGCCTTCCAGCCGACGAGACCGGTATCAGGCGCTTCGAACTCAGCCAGCAGCCGCCGGGTCGCGTTTTGCCCACCCGCCAGCATGCTGAACAGAAGTTTACGTCTGATTTCGCCGTCCAGCAGATGCGGACTGCGTTTGGTATGCAGCTTCAGGACCGCATCGTAGGCCGCGAACGTCCCTGCATTGAGCAATGCGATGAACGGAGCGATGTCGCGGCCCCGATTCTCGCAAGGGTGGATGACCGTCGCCGGAATGCCTCGGAGCAGGATCTGGGCCTGCTCGACTCGATCGCTTGGAACCGTGAGGTGAAGCGGGGCGCCATCGGGCAGCGCCGCCCGGCAGGCAAGGATCTCCGGCAAGAGATCGAGATAGTACAAGTGCGCGACGACCGCAGTCCGGACGTTCGGACGATGCGCGGGCTTGCTGAACCGCGCCGCCATCCGCCGCATGCGGTGTCCGACCGGCGAGACGAAGGCGGCGCCGATCGTGAGCGCCGCGATCTTCTGGTAGACATGGCGGGCGTAGGCGTGAGAACGAAACCCGAGACGGCCCATGGCCGTCAAGCGCGCCGGCAACGCCACGTGCTTGGCCTTGCGACGAGCGAGAGGCCGCATTGTAGAAGGTCGTCCATGCACTCTGCAGTAGGGGATTTCACTGACCATTCCAAGTCGTGCGCATGATCGCAGACGCCGCGGAGACCGACGCCCCCCGCACCGGCATCTCGATAGCTCGCTCCGCCGTGCCGCGAAGGCCGGAAGGCATCGCCTCTCACGGAACCTTTCGAGCCGGTCACCCATCGGAAGACACGAGCAGCGACGACATACGCTCGTCCGCATTGCCGCGCGATGCTTCACGGATGTATGGAAGCGGCATGAATGGCCCGATCCGGGTCGTGGGAGACGTGAAAGTCCCGTAGTCTGTCGCAAAATTTCTCTTATGCTCATAGCCAGAATTGACTGTAACCCGGCGTCAAGGAGGCACCTTGATAAATGCTCGAGCAACACTTAACAGAATAGAATAACACACCATCCTCGGTAACGGCATACTTTAGTTCAAAATACCCGCCCCTCTTTGCCGTCCATCATTCTGGATATTTTTATGTTCGATAATTTGTGTTTGTTCGCGCATTTTGACCAGGATGACTTGGTCGCAGATTATGTGATTTATTATCTTGAGGCACTGCGGGCGACCGGGTTCGAGATTGTCGTCATCTCGACATCACGCCTTTCCGAGAAAGACATTTCTCGCCTGCGATCCGTGTCTCACGACGTCATTCTTCGCGAGAACCGGGGGCATGACTTCGCCTCGTGGGGGCTCGGCATCGAGCGTTACGCTGGGCAAGTCTCCGGGCAGCTGATGATTGCGAACGACAGTGTCTATGGTCCGATTGGCGATCTCAATCACGCACTTGCGCGCCTGACAAGCGTCTCAGCCGACTTCTACGGAATGATCGAAAGTCCAGAAATTGCACCCCATCTTCAAAGCTGGCTCATCATCTTCGAGCCTGCGGTATACAACAGCTCAGCATTCCGAGCCGTGTTCGCACAAGAATTTCAAGAAATGGCAAAGGTCGACATCATTCAAAAAGGCGAAATCGATCTTTCGCAAAGCTTGATTGCCAGCGGATTTAGCATGAGATCTTTGTTCGACGGCACTTTTGAAAATGGCAAAAAATTAAATATACCATCGAATTACAGTCATTTTTTATGGTGGGAGCTTGTAGAAATAGCAAATATACCTTTCCTCAAAATTGAGCTTCTACGAGTGAACCCTTGCCGGATCGCATCGCTCCATAAATGGAAAGACATTGTCATAGCGCGACGGCCAGAGCTCGTGCCGATGATCGAAGATCATCTCGTCCGTACGTCGAAGGGACGGCAACACACCATTCCATATCTCCACAATCTACCAGCCCGCCGCAGGGATCTACAGTTTTTTGTTAAACGCGACTATTTCCTCGCTGCAAGTGGGCGTCGCTTTGCAGGCCGCGCCAATCTGATATATTTGCAATTTCAGAAAACGATGCGTGGGCTGATGCGTCGTATTTATTATATTGGCGCCCCCCTCAGACAACGTATGCGAAAATAACCCGGACCATAAGTTACTGTACGATTCACGCTCGCCGAGTGAAGGCTGATTAACATTACACATAATTGTTGTATAAAAGCTTGACATCCATCCCAATCGCTCGCATTCGCCGTCAGCATAGAATATTCCTCTTGAAATTATCGGTCGCATGAGATCCAAGTCGAGATAGAAAATGCAAAGACGGACACACACTTTTTGGAAAGGAACAAGTCTTGACTGCTAAAAAAAATGAAAATCTCAGTCATGATGACGATCAATTATTTGATCAAAACTATTACGCTACGGGCTGTGGTCCGGATGCCTACGAGCGTTCGGCGCCCTGGCTGAATTTTTATTCGACCATTGTCGAACATATTATCAGATCGATTGCTCCAAAGACGGTCTTTGATGCTGGCTGCGCGCTCGGGATGGTCGTGGAAGCGTTTTGGGATCGTGGTATCGAGGCCAAAGGCGCAGATATATCAGAATTCGCCATCGCAAACGTACGCGCGGACATGCGAGAGCATTGTTCCGTAGCGTCTTTGGCTGATCCAATCACTGGGCGCTACGATCTGATAACTTGCATTGAAGTCTTGGAACATATGCCATCCGCCGAGGCGACCAAGGCGGTCGAACATATCTCACAGGCGACCGATACCGTTATGTTTTCATCTTCGCCTTACGATTTCCAAGAAAAAACCCACGTCAACGTTCGCCCCCCAATCGACTGGATCAAGCAATTCGGGCAACACGGTCTTTGGCCTGATCTTATATACGACGCGTCCTTCATATTGCCGCACACCATGCTGTTACGACGGGGACAGCAACCGAGCGACGCGGCCATCAGCGTCTATATCGAGAAACTTCGCCTTCTACATCTTCTGACAGAATCTAGACGTACTCTTGATGCAGCGGAAAGAAAATTTCTGGCTGCAGAACAATCGTCGTCGCAGCAATATACCAATTACAATAATAAGATAAGCTTACTTCAGAGCGACTTCGATGCCCTGTCTGCGCAACTTACAACGGCACAACACGCTCACGCTCACGCGATTGAGCGCTTGCATATTGTCAATGAGCGTCTGGCCGCGATAGAAGGCAGCACGACTTGGCGTGCGACGTCATCCGTGCGCTCCCTCGCTTCCCAAGTCTCCCCGCCGGTCCGTCGTTTTGGACGACGAGCGGCGCGCTTGTGCTGGTGGGCCATCACACCACATCGTACCCCGGCGCGGATACGATATCTACGCGAGCGCAGGGCAACTCGGACAAGTTCCATTTTTGCGCCGGCATCCGGCAAATCGCACGCAACGAACTTCAGCGGATCAACTCACCACTCACACTCCGCTGCGAAGCCGTCATTGACGACAGCAGATGTCGTCAATAGGAGCCGTTTGGACCTTCGCCCACTACCCGTTTTTTCAATCGCTCGTTCTGTCCGTCCGCGCATCACCATGGTAACCGATAGCATTGCTGCTGATAGTTTTTTCGGTGGAGTTGGCACGGCTACAATTCTTGCCGCACTTTGGGCAAGGCGTCGTGGAGCAACATTGCGTATTTCGACATTGCGCGCAGAACCGCTGCGTGACAACGTCGCCAATCTTTTAGTTTCGCTGGGAGTCTTGCCGCCAGAACACATCGAATTCTGTCATACGAGCCTCGATAAGACAGGCCGTCCCATCGATTTGAGTAAAGAAGATATTTTTCTCACCACGTCCTGGTGGTCAACAATGAATGTTCTTTCAGCGGTCCCGCGCGAGCGCGTGGTTTACATCCTTCAAGAGGATGAACGGATGTTTTATCCGCATGGAGACGAGCAGCTGCGCGCTTATAATACAATGAAAACGCCTGAGCTCCGTAGAGTAATAAACACAAAACTACTTTATGATCATCTTAACGATACAGGAGTCACGGGGCTTCGGGAACATGCCACGTGGTTTGAGCCCGCCTTTCCGGACAATGCCTATTTCCCTGACCGCGTTCAGAGACAAAAAAGAAATTTCTTTTTCTATGCACGACCGAATAATGCGCGAAATTTATACCTGCTTGGGCTCGAAACACTCAATGCGGCGGTTGAGCAAGGAATATTAGAGCCGAACGAGTGGAACATCCATTTTATTGGCCGAGATCTGCCGCTCATGACATTTCCTGGCGGCATGCCGATTACCATTGTCGAAAGTCTTCCTTGGGACAAATACGTAGCAATGCTACGCAGCATGGACCTCGGACTTTCGTTGATGTTGACACCCCATCCAAGCTATCCTCCGCTCGACTTGGCAGCTTGCGGCGCTGTGGCCGTAACCAATAGCTACGGTTCGAAACTGTCTCTCTCTACCTATTCCGACAACTTGATTTGTGCGGAACCCACAGTCGACGCGCTGCTCGAAGGGCTACGCTCAGGAGTGTCATTGGTGAAAAACGGCCCTGATCGTACGGCAAATTATGAACGGCAAGGCTTGAACCGCTCTTGGGAGCAAACTATGGCATCAACTATCGATTGGCTTGAAGAGGTCTAGAACTATGTTCATAGGTCTTCCCGAGCAGATCACTTACAGTGATCCATGGGATCTTGATTTCGATACAAGATTTCGCACATTAATATCTCGTCCACGTCGGATTGCCTATTATTATACCACGCCGGATAATAGTACTTTTCGCTACCGTGTTTATAATACCGTACAAACTGTCAATGCCGTCTCTACAGACACGAGTGCAAGCTGGTTCTGTCAGGCCGATGGTGAGCGTCTTGAGGGCGTCGTCGATGCGGCCGATGTTCTCATTCTTGGTCGCGTTCGCTTCGACAATGATGTGGAGGGATTGATCCGTCGGGCGCGTCGGCGGGGAGCGCGCGTTCTGTTCGATCTCGACGATCTCGTTTACGACACGCGACATGTCCCCTTGCTAATGAGTTCTCTCAACCAGGATACGGGTCCGAGCGGACCATGGGATTATTGGTATTCCTATATTGGACGAATGGGTACGGCACTCCGTCTGTGTGATGGCGTCATTACCACGAATCTATTTTTAGCCTCTCAGATTGCCGCGGACACGGGCCTACCCACCTCGATAGTTCCCAATTACTTGAACGAAGAACAACTCGCACTAAGTCGAAGCATTGTCGAGATCAAGCAAAAAACCAATTGGGCAAGAAGCGATCGTATTCACATCGGCTATTTTAGCGGATCTCCCACCCATGCTCGTGATTTTTCCATCATAGCACCTACCTTAGCCAACCTACTCCGAGAAAACCCTTCTGTTATTCTGCGTATAGTTGGAATGCTTGATCTGCATCCAGACCTGTCTTCCCTTAAGGAAAGAGTCGAGATACATCCCTTCACTGATTTTCTTAATCTGCAACGAATAATTGGCTCTACAGAAGTAAACCTAGCTCCACTTCAAGACAACATATTTACAAACAGTAAGTCAGAGCTGAAATTCTTTGAGGCGGCTGCTGTTGCGACTCTTACGATCGCTTCGCCAACATTTACCTTTCGCAATGCAATCGACGATGGCCTTACGGGACTGCTGGCGAACGAACTTGAGTGGGCAGACAAGATACGTCTTGCCATCACCATGATTGAAAATGGACGCTACGCGAGTGTGGCATTGGAAGCAGCCAAGTCCGTGCGGAAACGATACGGATCGTCGGAACAGTGGCCTGCGATCGAACGCGCTGCGTTTGGAGAATTAGTCAGTTTAGCTAATCTATCGAATGAATTTGTGCAAACGGAGTTCGTTACCCAGCGAGAAGTGACGAGGCGCGATAGTATATTGTCGATGCTGAAGTCGGACGGCTTCGGTTTAGAAATCGGCCCTAGCTACAACCCTCTTTTACCAAAATCAGCAGGTTTCAACATCGAAACAGTAGATTATATTACTCAATCCGGCCTTCGCAAAAAATACGCAGGAACCCTGAATGTTGACATTGATCGCATTGAGTGTGTCGACCATGTGACAAATGGACAACCACTAGCCAAAACGATCCCTGCGGATCGCTGTTATGACTTCATATTGGCCAGCCATGTCATCGAACACACACCGGATTTGATTTCATTTCTCAATGATTGCGCAAATTTCTTAGAGAAAGAGGGTCGACTCGTTCTTGCAGTCCCCGACAAGCGGTTTTGCTTCGATCTACTTCAACCTCTCACTTATGCTGGTGAGGTTCTTCAGGCCCATGACGAGAAGCGGACTCGGCCTGCGCCGATGGCCATCATGGCCAGCATCGCTTACGATGTCCTTCGCGGAGACGCGATCGGATGGTCGCCGCAAACGGTAGGAAAACTCAGGTTCGCCGGAGATCTTGATGCTGCGGTGACTCAGGCCGAACTAGCGCGGCAATCTGGCGACTACGTGGACGTGCATTGCTGGCGTTTCGTTCCTTCCAGTTTTCGCCTTCTCATCGAAGATTTGTATAATCTTGGCAAAATCAGACTCCGAGAATGCTCATTTCAACATCAAGGCGCGCACGAGTTTTTCGTGGCCCTAACAATCGATGGCCCGGGACCCGGCTTTGACCGCGATACTTTCGCTTTGATGATTGCTGAAGAAGTAGCAATGAGACGCCTCTAGCTGTCGTTGCTATGGAGGTTGTCCATCCGAGGGTGTCGCGCGAGGCTGTGGTTGCGAAGCCTGTAACCCCGGCCCCGGAGCCTCGGATGGACGCTCATCAGAATGCGCGCACGACGCCCCATAGTCGACGGTTGATCGTGGAGCGGCTGGCTCCAGGGTTGGGCTGTGAG
>NZ_JBHTND010000046.1:0-24023 GCF_042679825.1 Methylobacterium marchantiae
AGACCAACCTGCTGGCGCTGAACGCCACCATCGAGGCGGCGCGGGCCGGCGAGGCGGGGCGGGGCTTCGCCGTGGTCGCCACCGAGGTCAAGGCGCTCGCCGCCCAGACCTCGAAGGCCACCGAGCAGATCAGCACCCAGATCCTCTCGACCCAGCAGGCGACCCAGCAGGCGGTGGGCGCGATCTCCTCGATCCAGAGCACGATCATGACCCTCAACGAGGTCGCCAGCGCCATCTCGGCCGCCGTGGAGGAGCAGAGCGCGGTCACCCGCGAGATGTCCTCCAGCATGCAGACCGCCTCCAACGGCGTTTCCCTCATCACCGGAAGCCTCGATGAGATCGCCCGATCCACCGAGGAGGTCGACACCGCAACCCAGAAGGTCAGAATCGCGTCGCAGGCCGCAGCCTGAGGATTGCGGAGTTCCGGAAGCCGGTCATTTCCATTGAAGAAGACGGCGGCAACCCTCACAGGGTGCGGCCGTCTTCTCGTCATACCGACCATGGTCTTCAGCGCGGAGGAGCCTGGGCGGCGGGAATCCACCAAGCATCTTGCTCTATCGGGGTGCCTATCTCATAGCTCCTGGTCGGTCGCCGATCGCCCAGGCCAGAGCCTGTTCCAGTCGATCGTTCCCCCAGAACAATTCGCCGTCTCCGGTCAGAAACGTCGGAGCGCCGAAGATACCGCGGGACCGCGCTTCCTCGCCATTCACGCGGAGGCGGCCCTTATTGCCCTCGGATGCCGCAGCCTTGAGGATCACCGTTCCGTCGAGGCCGAGCGCGTTGAGGATCTGAACCACGGCCTGAGGTTCGGCGATGGACTCTCCCTTCGAAAACTCGGTCTCGTAGACCGCTTTGGAGAATGGAACGAGCCAGTCGTAATCCATCCCGTACGTGGCTGCACGAGTCGCGCTGAGGCTGTTCTGCGGAAACGGATCAGGTCGCTTCAACGCGGGCAGGCCTTGCCTCGCCGCTTCTCGCTCCACGTCCCGCCACATATTGCGTCCCTTTGCGGGAAAAAGATTGAATGGGGAGGAATTCCAACCCTGGCTGGCAAAGATTGGCCCGATCAGGAACGGTCGCCATCGCACTTCGACACCGGCGGCCTCAGCCATCCCGTCGATCCGCATGGCCGTCAGGTACGAGTAGGTGGAAGCGAACTCGTACCAGAATTCGAGGGTCGGCCGTCGCGGCATTCGTCGAATCTCCGGTGTGGGGTTAGAATACGCAGCTTCTGACGTTCCGGCCCAAGCGACAACGTGAAGCGCTCACGCCGTCGTGGACAGCGCCGCCGAACATGGTGGCAACGTCTCCTGCGGCACGGCGGTTGCACGACGCGGCTCTCCGCTGATAAGTCGCCACCACTCCATGAGAACCGAAGCGAGACCGATGCCAGACGCGAATCCGAAGCCCGTCAACAAGGTCGTGCTCGCCTATTCGGGTGGCCTGGACACCTCGATCATCCTGAAATGGTTGCAGACCACTTATGGCTGCGAGGTCATCACCTTCACGGCCGATCTCGGCCAAGGTGAGGAGTTGGAGCCCGCGCGCAAGAAGGCAGAACTTCTCGGCATCAAGCCAGAGAATATCTTCATCGAAGACCTGCGAGAGGAATTCGTCCGGGACTACGTCTTCCCGATGTTTCGTGCCAATGCGGTCTACGAGGGCGTCTATCTGCTCGGCACCTCGATCGCCCGCCCGCTCATCGCGAAGAAGCAGATTGAGATTGCCGAGCGCCTCGGCGCCGACGCCGTCTGTCACGGCGCCACCGGGAAAGGCAACGATCAGGTCCGGTTCGAGCTCGGCTATTATGCCCTGAAGCCCGACGTGACCGTGATAGCGCCTTGGCGGGAATGGGATCTCAAGAGCCGCGAGCAGCTCATCGCCTTCGCAGAACAGCACCAGATCCCGATCTCGAAGGACAAGCGCGGCGAAAGCCCGTTCTCCGTCGATGCAAACCTCCTGCACGCTTCCTCGGAAGGCAAAGTCCTGGAGGATCCCGCCGATGAGGTGCCGGATTACGTCTACTCGCGCACTCTTTCGCCGGAAGAAGCGCCTGACACCCCGACGATCATCACCATCGGCTTCGAGAAGGGCGATGCGATCTCCATAGACGGCGAAGCACTATCACCGGCCTCGTTGCTGGCGAGGCTCAATCGGCTCGGACACGACAATGGGATCGGCCGTCTCGATCTGGTAGAAAATCGCTTCGTCGGCATGAAGAGCCGCGGCATGTATGAGACGCCGGGAGGCACCATCCTGCTTCCCGCCCACCGCGCCATCGAGTCGATCACGCTGGATCGCGGCGCGGCCCATCTTAAGGACCAGATCATGCCGCAATATGCGGAGCTGATCTATAACGGCTTCTGGTTCTCGCCGGAACGGGAGATGCTCCAGGCGCTCATCGACAAGAGCCAGGAGATGGTCACCGGCGAGGTGCGGCTGAAGCTCTACAAGGGCGGCATCCACGTCATCGGCCGCAGCAGCCCGAACTCGCTCTACGACCAGGACCTCGTCACCTTCGAGGAGGGCGCCGTGGCCTACGACCACCGCGACGCGGCGGGCTTCATCAAGCTCAACGCCCTGCGCCTGCGAACGCTCGCCCAGCGCAAGAAGAAGCTCGGCGCATAGGCTTCAGAGGACCACACCTCCCCCGTCGCGGGGGAGGGAATCGAATGGCGCTCAGACGGCGGCCCAACGGTCGCCTCTCTTGGCGAACGGCCCCGGCCCCAGATCGGCGTAGCGCAGGAATATCTGCAGGGCCGGCTGCATCTCGTGATGCACGGCCGGGATATCGGTCCCCGCTCCGTAGGGCGCGTCCGTATCGAAGGCCGGCACGTCTCGGGCTTGGTCCCAGACGATGCTGAGCTTCGGCACCAGCGCCACGTGCTCCGCCGTCACGTCGAACGTGACGTGCTCGGGCGTCTCCCCCGTCGCCTCGTCGCGAAAGACGTCGCCGACATCGTCCGAGGAGAGCTTGGCCAGGGTGTTGTGATAGGCGTAGCGCCCCGGCTTCAGCACCGCGTTGTGAATGAACACCGCGAGCGCGTCGCCGAGCGCCCGGTGCTCCTCGTCGGCCCCGTCATCATCGCCGGTGACGTTGAAGATGTCGCCGTCCCGGTCGGTGCTGCCGTAGGGCGCATCGGGGTGGACGATGGGCGCGCCGCGTCCCGCCGCGTTCCAGGCCACAACCATCCGGCGGATCAGGGCGATGCGCTCGAGGGTGAGGTCGAAGGTCGTCGTGCCGCCCATGTCGTGTCCGTTCTGGCCCTGTCCGGTTCCGATATCCGGTCGGAATGTGAACGGCTCTATGGCACGAGTCGGAGCGGGTCTCCACGCCGGAACGTCAGCGCAGGCAGCCCATGAGGCCGCCGACCCCGTTCATGCGGGCCTGTATCCGGGCGGAGACGGCCCGGACGCCGCGGGACGGCAGAGCGGGATTGCGCTGGATCGGATTCGGCAGGACAGCGGCGAGCAGACTCGCCTCGCTGCGGTTCAGCGCCCGCGCGCTCTTGCCGAACCAGCGCTGCGAAGCCGCCTCGGCGCCGTAGACCCCCTCCCCCCATTCAGCGACGTTGAGATAGATCTCCATCATCCGCCGCTTGCCCCACAGGGTATCGGCGAAGACGGCCAGCGGAATCTCCAGTCCTTTGCGAAGAAACGAGCGTCCCGGCCAGAGAAACACGTTCTTCACCGTCTGCATCGAGATCGTCGACGCCCCGCGGCTGGGCCCTTCGTCGTCGTCGACGACCTCGCGAAGCGCTCCCCAATCGACGCCGTTGTGCAGGCAGAACCTCTGGTCTTCCGAGGCGATGACCGCCTGGATCAGGAGCGGCGAGATCGCCTCGAGGGGGACGGACTGCCGGTCGACGGGTTTCAGCGTCAACCATCGCGCCAGCATCAGGGTTGAGGGCGGGGTCAGCGCACTATAGACGAGCCCGAGAACGAGGATCGGGGCCAGCACCATGACGGGGAGCAGCATGACGAGGTTGACGACCCGCCTCGCCATACCGGATTGCCGGCCCCTTCGAACCGGATTGAGGGGCCGTTCGGTGCCGGATTGCCGGCCCCTTCGACCCGGATTGAGAGGCCGTTCGGTGCCGGATTGCGGTCCACTTCCGTCTTCCGCTTCGTCGCCCCGATCCTGACTTCGCCCCACCCGCACCACGACGCGCCCACCCCTCGACCAAGGCCCTTCTTACGATGACCTCAACGCAAGCATCCCACGCTTCGGTCAAGGCGGACGCATCTGAGGCGTTTTCCCACAAGCTTTCGAGCGTGGCCGACGCCGTCGAGGCCTTCCTGGCCGAGCGCCTCGGCCCCGAGACCCAGACGGGCGAGATCACCCGCCCCTCCCGCCTGATGGAGGCGATGCGCCATGCGGTGCTCGGCGGCGGCAAGCGCCTGCGCCCGTTCCTGGCGGTGGAGACGGCGCGGATGCTCGGCGGACCCGAGGCCGGGGCCCTCGCCGCCGGGTCGGCGATCGAGCTCGTTCACTGCTATTCCCTGGTCCATGACGACATGCCGGCCATGGACGACGACGACATGCGCCGCGGCAAGCCCACCGTCCACAAGGCCTATGACGAGGCTACCGCCATCCTCGTGGGCGACGCGCTGCAGACCCTGGCCTTCGAGATCCTGGCCGATGCCGCCTGGCAGCCGGACCCGTCGATCCGGGCCGACCTCGTGCTGGGCCTCGCCAAGGCCTCGGGCCTCGGCGGCATGGTCGGCGGCCAGCTCCTCGACCTCGGCGCGGAGGGCCGCTTCGGCACCGTCTCCCTCGACGTCGAGGACACGCTCCAGCTCCAGGCCATGAAGACCGGCGCGATCCTGGCCTTCTCGGTGGATGCGGGTGCCCTCGTGGGCGGCGCGACCCCGGACCAGCGCGCCGCCCTGTGGCGCTACGGCCTCGCCCTGGGACAGGCCTTCCAGATCGCCGACGACATCCTCGACCGCGAGGCCTCGCCGGAAGCCATGGGCAAGGCCACCGGCAAGGACAAGGAGGCCGGCAAGGCGACCCTCGTCGACCGTCTCGGCATCGAAGGCGCCCGCGCCGAATGCGACCACCTCGTGGGCGTCTGCGAGGACGCCGTCTCCGCCTGGGGCGACAAGGCCCGGACGCTGCGCGAGGCGGCGCGGTTCACGGTGGCGCGCAAGGTCTGATCCCATCCCATCCGCGGGACTGGCGGTAGACACCTGACGTCGGATACCCGCCCCGAAGGACCGGGTCGGGCGGGTTCGCGACGGTCTGCCCGCGAGCGGCCGGACCGTCGAACCTCACCTTCGTCCACGGCTTGCGCCGATCGAACGTCCCAATGCCGGGTCTCGGCGAGCCCGGCGGACGACCTCCGCCGCGCGGTCACATCGACGATGGACAACCTCGAGGGTCCGGAGAACCACCGAAGACGTGACCCCGATGCCTGTCGGGAAAGGCCGTTCCGGATTCAAAAACCGGCACGTCTCTAACGCGAAACGGACGAGAACAGTGCGATCTTTCTCGCGAAATCAGGCTGGGTGATCGGCTTGCTAATGATTCCGAGCGAAACACCACAATATTCTTCTGCAATTTTTTCTTGTCCGGTGACGAAAATTATTGGAACACCCTGCTCCGAGAGCCATACGGCCGCAATCGGACCAGTACGCCCATCGGCAAGATCGATATCGATCAGGGCGGCATCGAAATCCATGCCAGTAAAATTCTCTTTTAGATCGGCGAAACTCTCGAAGGCCCCGGCAAAGACGTGGCCTAAATCCTCGATCAGTTGCTCAATGTGAAATACGATTAGCGGATTGTCTTCGAGGCACAAAATGCGCATTTGTTTCGCCGAATGATGGACCTGGATTGTCTAGCTGCCAACGCGAGTTGGCTCTATGGGTTTCCATTCACTCGCGATAAGGGGCCGCGCGCCTCGCATCGGAGGCCTTCGGGATGGAAGGCAATGACGGGCTTCTGCCCGAACATCCCCGTCAAAGCGGCCCGCAAATAGCGCGTCCCATAGCCGGCATGCGCCGGATCCTCGACGGCCGGCCCGTCGCGCTCACACCAGCTGATCGAGAACTCGCGCGGTTCTTCGTCCGAAACCCGCCATTCGAAACGCACGCGCCCTTCCGGCTTCGACAGCGCGCCGTACTTGATCGCGTTGGTCGTCAATTCGTGGAGACAGAGCGCGAGCGTCGTTCCGGCCTCGCGGTGCAGCATCACCGCGGGCCCGGACGACGAGATCCGATCCTCGCCCGTCAGCCGATAGGGACCGAAGGTGAGATCGGCGACTTCCTGGACCGTCACGTTTTCGCCGACGGCATGGAAAACGGCGGAATGCACGTTGGCCAGAGCGCCGAGCCGCCCTCTGAAATCTTCGGCGAACTCCTCCAGCGAGGTTGCCCCGCGATGGGTCATCGCAAAGATCGATGTGACGCTGGCGAGGATGTTCTTGACGCGGTGATTCAGTTCGCGCCGCAACTCGACTTCGCGCGCGATGTGATCGCGGACGTCGCGTTGCCGAAGGCGGGCCAGCAAGGCGGATTGTACTCCGCTGACCAATTCCACGGGGGTCACCGGCCGCTGGTAGAAGAGGTGGCGCGCCCGCGGCCATATCCGGCTCAATTCGGCGCGGACGCGGATGTTGGGGGAGGCCCGATCGAGCAGCACCACGATGGGGATTTCCGACCAGGCCGGCTGCGACCGGACATGACTGGCGACGGCTTCCAGAACGTGTGGCGTGAGCGCTTCATGGGTGGCGACCAGGACTCCTGGCAACGTCGCGAGCCGATCGGCGAGGTCGTCGATGCCGGTGGAGATCTCTACGCGGATATCGTGCTCTTCCAGCAGACGGCCGAGGAAGGTGGCGTCCTTGCGATAGGGTGCGAGGACCAGCACGTGATCCAGCGCAGAGAGATCGTCCGGATCCGGAGCGGTCACGCTTCCGGCAACGGATTGTAGGGCACGACCGTGACTCCGGAGCTCTTGATGAAGAGCTCATGGACATCGAGGTCGTGCGGCCCATGCCGCTTCTTCACGACGGTGATGTTGCGCCGGAGCCGCCCGTCATGCTCGGTGATGCGAAGCAGCAGGACCGTGTCGCCGAGGAAGCTCACGTCGACATCGATGCCGACGTTCTGGCCCAGGAGGCCATGCTGGGCGACGATCAGCATCGTCAGAACGCCGGCCCGGGCGAGATACTTGAGCAGCGCCTGGATGTCTCGGACGGCCTTCTCGCGATGAGGAAGGGAGTTCAGGTAGCCGGTGAAGCTGTCGATCACCACGACCCGGCTGTTGTCCTCGGTGACGATGTTCTGGACGATCTGCGCGAATTCGCCCGGCGATATCTCGTGCGGGTTGAAATCGCGGATGATCAGCTGACCGGCCTCGTAGAACTCGCGCAGGTTCATGCCGAGGCCTTCGGAGCGGCGGAAGAAGGTTTCCAATCGCTCCTCGAACAGGAACAACGCCACGCTCTCGCCCCGCTTCAACGCGGCCGTCGAGTACAACGAGGCCATCGTGGATTTGCCGGTACCGGACTGTCCGATCACCAGGGTCGTCGTTCCCGATTCCTGGCCTCCGCCGAACATCTCGTCGAGCGTGTCGACGCCGGATTTTATGAGTTCCGGTGCAGAGGCTTCGGTAGCGGCTCCCGGTACGATGCGGGGGAATACGACGACCCCATGCCCCTCGCGAATGGCCATGTCATGGTACCCGTCCGCGATCGGGACGCCGCGCATCTTGCTGACTTCGATCCGCCGACGAACGGCGCCGTACTCTTCGAGGGACTTGTCGAACCGGATCACGCCGTGAGCGATACCCTCGACCTCCTCCCCGTTGACGCCTTCACCGTTCCGCGTGTCGAGGAGCAGGGCGACCACGTTGCGCTTGGCCAGGAAGGCCTTGAAGCCGATCAACTCGCGCCGGAACCGTGGTGTGTCCCCCGTGAGCAGCCTGATCTCCAGCAGCGAGTCGTAGACGAGACGGCTGGGTTTGTGCTCTTCGATCGCCTGTTCGATCGCCTGTCGCGTTTCGTCCAGGCGCAGCTCCGCGGTCTGGAAGATCGTCTGGTCCGCGGCACCGTTGACCGCGTCCGAGACGGACAGTTCTTCCACTCGAATGCCGTCGAGATCCCAGCCATGCGACACGGCGATCGATCTGAGCTCCGCGGCGGTCTGCGAAAGACTGACGTAGATGCAGCGCTCGCCCGCCGCGACGCCGGCCAGGAGGAACTGGAGAGCGGCAGTCGTCTTCCCCGCGCCAGGGGCACCCTGCAACATGTAGAGGTTTGAGGGCGGCAGTCCGCCGCGCAGGATCTCGTCCAACCCATCGACGCCGGTCGGGACCGGCTTGGGTGTCTTGAAGTGTGCCACTGTCATCTCCTGGCCGCTGCTCACGAACGGCGCCGAGCCCAGCTACGTCCGCGTTCTCGACGGCTCCCCCCCAAAACGCAAGCAATCCGGAGACGACACCATCGAGTCCTGGCCTCGGGGTCGACCTGGGTGCATGACGGCAGCGCCGAAAAGGATCGAAAGTCCTCACCTTCATGATGGGGCGCGGGTTTCAAAGGCGTATCGCTCGACGCCGGCGGATGCACCCGCGCTTGTCGACAGGCGGAAGTCCGGTTCCGGAGATCCCGATCGGTGGGGTGAACGGCCCAGCCGGATCGAAGCCGGACCCGGAGCATGGGGACCGTCCGGCAGATTTGGAACACGAGACTGTTCGGTCAGCAAAATCTCTTCCGTGTGAGGAGTTACGCCGGCGACGAAACATCCACACGTCATGACCGCATGACGCCCCAGGGCATCGTGCGGACCGGCGGCAACGCGGCCGCGAATCCTGCGCCCACCCATTCCGTCGCCATGTTGCATCGCGGCGGGTCCGTGCTATCAGGCGTCCATGCATCTCAAGCGGTTCATCGATTTTCTCGGCCTGACACCGCCGTAGGCGTCCGTCGACCGAATCGTGTTCCGTCCGTGCCCGGCGAGCGCCCGCGCGCCCGGCCTCCAGATGCCTGTCCCTGCCGACGCGTCGCGCGCGGGGTCGTCGAAAGTCTCATCCATGAACCGT
Source organism: Methylobacterium marchantiae (assembly GCF_042679825.1). NCBI lineage: Bacteria > Pseudomonadati > Pseudomonadota > Alphaproteobacteria > Hyphomicrobiales > Methylobacteriaceae > Methylobacterium > Methylobacterium marchantiae. The sequence goes on from NZ_JBHTND010000046.1 coordinate 9,047, forward strand.
CAGCACCTCCGGAGCGAGTGGGCTCCCGACGTCACGCGTGAACTCCTGGCCGGAACGGTGGTCGCCCTGGCGCTGATCCCCGAGGCCATCGCCTTCTCGATCATCGCCGGCGTCGATCCCAAGGTCGGGCTCTACGCCTCCTTCTGCATCGCGGTCATCTCGGCCTTCGCCGGCGGGCGGCCGGCGATGATCTCGGCCGCCACCGGCGCCATGGCCCTCGTCATGGTCACCCTCGTGAAGGAGCACGGGATCGGCTACCTGTTCGCCGCGACGATCCTCACCGGTCTCCTGCAGATCGTCGCCAGCCTGATGCGGCTCGGCAACCTGATGCGCTTCGTCTCGCGCTCGGTGGTCACCGGCTTCGTCAACGCCTTGGCGATCCTGATCTTCCTGGCGCAGATGCCGGAGCTGATCGGGCGCGGGCCGGTCGTCTACGCGATGACCGCCATCGGCCTCGCGATGATCTACGGCCTGCCCTACCTGACGAGGGCCGTCCCCTCCCCCCTCGTCACCATCCTGGTCCTCACCGGCGTCGCCATGTGGTTCGGCTTCGACATCCGCACCGTGGGCGACATGGGCGCCCTGCCGAGCGAGTTGCCGGTCTTCGCCCTGCCCCAGGTGCCGCTCACCCTGGAGACCCTGCGGATCATCCTGCCCTACGCCCTCACTTTGGCGATGGTCGGCCTGCTCGAGAGCATGATGACGGCGGCCATCCTCGACGAGATGACCGACACCACGTCCGACAAGAACCGCGAATGCGCCGGCCAGGGCCTCGCCAACGTCACCTCCGGTCTGTTCGGCGGCATGGCGGGCTGCGCCATGATCGGCCAGTCGGTGATCAACGTCTCGTCCGGCGGGCGCGGCCGGCTCTCGACCCTCTGGGCCGGCGCCTTCCTGCTGTTCCTCATCGTGGTGCTCGGCCCCTACGTAGCCCGCATCCCCATGGCGGCCCTGGTGGCGGTGATGATCATGGTCTCGATCAACACCTTCCAGTGGACCTCCCTCCGCACCCTGCTCACGCACCCGAAGAGCTCCAGCGCGGTGATGCTGGGCACGGTGGCGGTCGTCGTCACCACCCACGACCTCGCCAAGGGCGTGCTGTTCGGGGTGATCCTCTCGGGCCTGTTCTTCGCCCACAAGGTGACGCGGTTCTTCCGCGTGTCCTCGGTGCGGGACGAGGCCAGCGGCATCCGCACCTACCGGGTGGGCGGGCAGATCTTCTTCGCCACGGCGGAAGCCTTCCACTCGGCTTTCGATTTCCGCGAGGACGACCTCACGGGCGTGACCATCGATCTCGCCGCCTCGCATTTCTGGGACATCACCAGCATCAACGCCCTCGACCGGGTGGTGCTGAAGTTCCGGCACCACGGCATCCCCGTGGAGATCGCGGGCATGAACGAGGCGACCGCGACCCTGGTCGACCGGGTCGGCACGCATCAGAAGCCGGGCGCGGTGCTGGCCGGGTCGGGTCACTGACCGACGGGATGGCCGGCTTCGCGCGGGAACGCTTGCCAAGCGCCCGAGCCCCTCGCTACAGCCGCCCGACGCATCACCCCTGGCCGCGAGTGCTTCCATGACCGCCTACAAGCTCCTCCTCCTCCCCGGCGACGGCATCGGCCCGGAGGTGATGGCCCAGGTGAAGACCGTGATCGGCGCGCTGGCCGAGACCGGCCTCGCCACGTTCGAGACCGAGACCGACCTCGTCGGCGGGTCGTCCATCGACGCCCACGGCGTGCCTCTTACCGATGCGGCCCTGGCCCGGGCGGACGCGGCCGACGCGGTCCTGCTCGGGGCGGTGGGCGGCCCGAAATGGTCCGGTGTCGCCTACGACATCCGGCCCGAGGCGGGGCTCCTGCGCCTGCGCAAGGATCTCGGTCTGTTCGCCAATCTCCGCCCGGCGATCTGCTACCCGGCGCTGGCCGACGCCTCCGCCCTCAAGCGCGAGCTCGTCGAGGGCCTCGACATCATGATCGTGCGCGAGCTCACCGGCGGCGTCTATTTCGGCGAGCCGAAGGAGATCACCACCCTGCCCGACGGCACCAAGCGCGCCGTCGACACCCAGGTCTACACCACCGGCGAGATCGAGCGGATCGCCCATGTCGCCTTCGATCTCGCGCGCAAGCGCTCGGGCCGCGTCGCCTCGGCCGAGAAGCACAACGTGATGAAGTCCGGCGTGCTGTGGAAGGAGGTCGTCACCCAGGTCCATGCCGAGCATTACAGCGATCTCGCGCTGGAACACGTGCTCGCGGACAATTGCGCCATGCAGCTGGTGCGGCGGCCCAAGCAATACGACGTGCTCGTCACCGACAACCTGTTCGGCGACGTGCTCTCCGACGTGGCGGCGATGCTCACCGGGTCGCTCGGCATGCTGCCCTCGGCCTCCCTCGGCGCGGTGGACGACAAGGGCAGCCGCAAGGCGCTTTACGAGCCCGTCCACGGATCGGCCCCGGACATCGCCGGCCAGGACCTCGCCAATCCGCTCGCCATGATCGGCTCGCTGGCCATGGCGCTCCGCTACTCGTTCGGCCTCGGCGAGGCGGCCGATCTCCTCGACGGCGCCATCACCGATGCGCTCGCGGCCGGCGCCCGCACCAAGGACATCGCCGGAGAGGGCGTGAACCCGCTCGGCACGGCGGGGATGGGCGAGGCCGTGGTGGCGGCTCTGCGGTCGCGGGTCCGCTGAGCCTCCGAAACACGGCAATGAAAAAGGCGCCGACCCGGCCGGGTCGGCGCCTTTCTCGTTTTCCGCCGGAAAGCGGAGATCAGTAGGGGTTGCCGTAGCGCGACACGTAGGAGGTCGGGTCGATGGCGTCCACGGCCGAGAAGTCGACGTTATGGATCGCACTCGACCGGGCGCCGACGAACGGGCCGTTGGTGATCGGATCGGGCAGGATGCCGCCGCCGAAGCGATCGTTGCGGCCGTAGGGCGGCGAGTTCAGGTAGCTCGCGGTGATGAAGTGCGGGTTGGTGGCCGGGTTGCTGATCGAGCCGTTATTCGCCTCGACGACGTTGCCGGCATCGAGCCAGCTGCGCGGACGGATGCGGATCGGCAGCGGCTGGCTGACGCGGATGCCGGGGGCGTAACGGCCCTGTGCCTCGGCGGCGGTGTTGGCGCCGACGGCGACGAGGGTGAGTGCGCCCATCAGGGCAATGGTGGCGGTGCGCATGACGGACCTTCGTTGAACCTGTAAGAGGGTAGGCTTGGTTTCCTTAAGAAACTCGGCCATTCATGGTGAGATGACGTGCCAGCGGCGCGCTTGTTCCAAGCTTATTGCTTCGCTTGGGTGTTCTGCCGCACTTTCGCCTGATTATGTCGGAGTGGGCGTTTCGAGATCGAACCGGTCTCGGCGGCCGGTTCACGCCTGGGTGCATCGGCGACGGCCGAGGCACAGCCTTTCACCCGCCTGTCCTCGAACGCGCGATACGCAGCTTCGAGGTCCGGGGAAGCTTGGCCGTTGAGGACGATCTTGTCCAGCGCGCAGGCGATGGCGCGCGGCTCGGGCGGCTGGCTCAGGGGCGCGCAGAGCCAGCCGTCGAAACGCGGCGTCAGCGGCGCGAGCCCGGCCTGCGCGGCATTGGAGAAACCCGTGCAGATCCGCGTAACCGGGCCGCTCAGCGTGGCCTCCAGGGTCTCCACCGGACCGAACTTCGTGGCGATCGTGCCGCGCTCGCCGGTCCTCACCACCGCGAGACCCTGTCCGTCGGCGGCGCGGCGGGCGATGGTGACGAAGAGGCTCGCGGGAGGAGCCGGGCCATCGGCCAGGGTGATCCGCAGATAGGGCGCCTCGCTGGCATCGAAGCGGCCCTGCGAGAGTGCATCCTCGCGCCGGCCGGTGGCCGGGTCGATGCGCGCGGGCTCGATCCTCGTGGGGTCGAGGGCGTCCGGATCGTCGAGGCGGTAGCGCGGCGCCGAGGCCGCCACGGGGAGAGCCGCGCGGACGGTGATGGCGGCGGAGGGCACGAACGGCCGGGCATTCGCATCGGCCATGGTAGCGACGGCGATTCCGGATATCGGATCGCGCGCCGTCGGCTCGCCACCGGCGAAGCGTCCGGCAGCCCCGAGACACAGCATCGCCGCGAGGCACGGCACGATCAGCCGCATCGCCCCTGTCCTGCGAAGGCGGCGCGCCCGCGGCTGTGGCCGATCGTCGATCTCGTCCTGAACGTCGATGCGATGCATGAAACCCTGACACCGAAACCCGAACCCACGGGTCCGCTCCGGGTGACCATGGTGCCGAGGATGCGCAGATCGGGTTTCCCGCCGGGCCGCGGGCGCAGGTTTCGGGATACGCGGTGAATCAATCCTTGCCGGCCGGCCTGTCCCTCACGGCCGGTTTGTGCTGCAGCGAAGGGCTCGCGTGCGGCGCAACCCTCGACAGCCGCAATGACGGGGCGCCTTGCTCCGCCGGCTGTCGAAGCTCCGGTCGTCGAACATTTGGTCCAAGCGGTGCGATCCAGCGAGTCCACCAGATACTTCATCAAAGCTGAGAACCAACTAAAATAAACAAACCATCCTATTTTTATGTAAAGTTCACGTTCAAGAATATTTTCTTTATTATCTCACCTGCCCAGCCGTATTTTTCGTGAAACACCTTAGCAGATTCGGCCAGCGAACCCCACTTAAACGGCTTGTTTTCTTTGAAAGATGCTTGTAGTTCAGATAGATCTGACTTGAGCAAGTCAATTTCTTGCTTTTCTTGAGGACTTTGCACAATACGATTATTTAGATCTTTCAATACCTGAATAAAGGCTTCATCATTTATATTTCTTTCAGGATTATCTTTGGATCCGATATGAGTATAGCTTCCTTGAACGATCGTATCAAATCCGACATTTTTACCGCCCGTCACATTGATTTGAATTCCTTTGTTCATTTCTTTCCTCCGCCAACAGAGTTAGTTATATTGGTCATTGCACCCTGAACTACGTTGCCCATGTTAACGTGACCACCACTAATAGTAATATTCATAAGCTGCAACTTCTGCGCACGCAGCATGCTCGTATCGATGCTATTCATGTCTAGTTCATTAATCAATGAATCGAACACGACTTCATGCATACTTCTGATTTGTGTTTCAATATCAAAGTCGTTGTAAGTTGATGAATAAATAGTCCTTAGTTTTGATACGATATCATAATCTTTGCGGATAAACTGGAGAAGCCAAAACCATATCGTAAAAGGAGCGTATGCAATGAAGTTGAACCGCTTATTACGATCGACGAAGCCGCCGGCAAGAGCCCACCATTGAATAGATTGCATATGCCCGAATTCAGCATATCGGAGCAATAGCGTCACTTTGGTTCCTCGCTGGGTCCCTCCTGCGCTCGCTATTTTGAAGGTTCTACTTTCATTTTGACGCAAATCTCTATCTACATCGGTAATTATTATTTTGTGAAATCTTGAAATTGGCGTCTTCGAAGATAAATCATCCTCAACGCGCTTCATAATAGCATTCTCTAGACTTATATTGCACTGAAAAACATGAGTAAAATTACCATAAGAAACCCCAAAATAACGAAATGGATAAGCTTTCTTAAAATCTGTTGAGTTTTGAGCTACAGAATTCAGCTCCTTTTCACTTATGAAATATGCCAGAATCCAAATAAATATTGTAGGTATTATTGCAATTCCGATTGTATATATAAATAAAATAATGTAGATAAATAATGCAATTATTATAAACCTAATTCTCAGTCGGTTCGAAACATCTGCGGAATCAAAAATATCCATGATCTGCCTCATAAATGCAATCTATGATAGAATATTTTTGATATTATTAAAGTCAATCGATTCTCTAAAAATTGTTGCGAAAATTTTGCCAACGTCGGCATGGTCGTTTGTCAGGCTCCGCTAAGTGCGGCGGCACATCAATCTTATAAAAATTCGAAGCCACCCCCTAAAGTCACGCCGCGGGTCGTAGGTCGTCGCTCCATTCGGTCAAAGCAGAGCACCTGAGACTTGACAGCGGCCAGAGCTAGGGGTCTTGCTCCCGCCCTTGAGTTCATCCTTGCGATCGTCATCCTCTTGGATAGCTGGAGTGTGATGCGGGTTGCAGTTGTGAGACCTGCTGCCCCCTGACAGCCGCCTCTTTGCAATCGGGAGCGGAGCTTGAGCTGGACGGATCCTAAAACTGGACGCTCGACGAAGCACGCTGCAACGGATACGCGGGGCTTCCTCTCCGAGTGATCCCACGAAGCGGAGTTGGAGAGATGGGTTACAAGGTCGCCGTCGTCGGTGCGACGGGCAATGTCGGACGCGAGATGCTGGACATTCTGTCGGAGCGGGCCTTCCCCGCCGACGAGGTCGTGGCGATCGCCTCGCGCCGCAGCGCCGGACAGGAAGTCTCCTTCGGCGACAAGATCCTGAAGGTGAAGGCGCTCGACACCTACGACTTCTCCGACACCGACATCTGCCTGATGTCCGCCGGCGGCGAGACCTCGAAGGAATGGTCGCCGCGCATCGGCCAGACCGGCTGCGTCGTCATCGATAATTCCTCGGCCTTCCGCTACCATCCGGACGTGCCGCTGATCGTGCCGGAAGTGAATCCGGAGGCGATCACCGGCTTCTCGAAGATGAACATCATCGCCAACCCGAACTGCTCCACGGCGCAGCTCGTGGTCGCGCTGAAGCCCCTGCACGACGTCGCCAAGATCACCCGCGTGGTGGTGGCGACCTATCAGTCGGTCTCGGGCGCCGGCAAGGAGGCCATGGACGAGCTGTTCCAGCAGACCCGCTCGGTCTTCACCGCCGGTCAGATGACCATGGAGAAGTTCCCCAAGCGCATCGCCTTCAACGTCATCCCGCAGATCGACGTGTTCCTCGACGACGGCTCCACCAAGGAAGAGTGGAAGATGGTCGCCGAAACCAAGAAGATGCTCGATCCCAAGATCAAGCTGACGGCGACCTGCGTTCGCGTGCCGGTGTTCATCGGCCATGCCGAGGCGGTGAATGTCGAGTTCGAGCACCCGATCTCGCCCGAGGAGGCCACGGCCCTCCTGCGCTCGGCGCCGGGCATCCTCGTGGTCGATAAGCGCGAGCCCGGCGGCTACATGACCCCGCACGAGGCGGCCGGCGAGGACGCGACCTACGTCTCGCGCATCCGCGCCGATTCGACGGTCGATAACGGCCTCTCGTTCTGGTGCGTCGCCGACAACCTGCGCAAGGGCGCGGCGCTGAACACGGTCCAGATCGCCGAGATGCTGATCAACCGCAAGCTCCTGAAGGAGCGGCCCGCGGCGGCCTGAGCCCCGTCTTCGGTCCTCGGACCGAAGCCTCTCTCGACCGGCCATCACCATCGACGCCGTCCCGTTCACGGGGCGGCGTTTTTTCATGAGCCATCTCGATGGCGATACAGGACGATATGCATCGGCATTGAAAATTGTCCTATCGTGTGATAGTCGGAATAAGAACGAAACATGAACATTGGTGATCGCGATGCGGGACGCTTCCGAACGCGGACATGAAGCCGAAATCCTCCGCCGTCAGCTCGCCCTCCTGGCGACGGAGACGAAACTGATCCGCCTCCGGCAGAGCTTGGCCCGGAAATACGACCCGGCCCAGCCCCGTGCGCCGGCCGGCCAGAGCGACGGCGGGCGGTGGGTGGGTCCTGGAGGCGGCGGTGGAGATGGTCTGATCGATCGCCTGCCGCGCGGGCAGGCACGTTGGGCATCGCTTCAAGGAGGGACCGCTCAAGGTTCATCGACGCCGGAAGAGACCACGACGGAAGACGGCGCGCGCATCCTATCCCTGCGCATCCACTCGGGACGCGGCGAATGGGACGACCAGCACGCCGTCGTCACACCGGACGGCGAGAGCCGGATTTTCGAGAACTCGGGCGAAACTCAGACGATCCGCGACGGGGCTTCGGGAGAGGTCCTCTCCAGCGGTACGTTCGCGTCGCCCGAACCACAAGCCGAAGCCACCGTACAGCAGGTCTTCCTGCCGGCGGCTCCGTTCGTCGTGGCACCGGCCGTAGCGGCAACGCTGGAGGCGGCGGCACTTCTCTTCACCTATCTCGAGGCTCGCAAGCCAGGATTCGGCAAGGCGCCGGGCAGGACGGCGCTGCGCTACGATTTCGATCCAGATCCAGATCCAGAGAAAAAACTTCCCCTCATCTGGGTTGGTCAGATCGATCAGGCGAGACTCGACCAAGCCTGTCCGCGCAATGCCGAGGTTCAGGCAGTGACAGACGAGGCGACGAAGCGGCTGACGGCACTGAACCCTCTTCTGACGAGGCAACAACTCGGCACCATGATCCATGTCGACGTCGCAAAAACGTTTACATTTAAAAACTATCCCGATGTGCGCGTAGAACTTTCGATAAGCAGTGCAGGAGAAGCCGTCAAATACGGAAAAAAAGATTCGGTACGTCTCGATCTCTATGAACTTTCGCCGAACCAGACGGTCTGCGTCTACGATTATAAGACCGGCAATGAAGGGCTGGAGCCCGCCAGGGCTCTATTACTAGCTAGAATTGCAAAAATGCACTATCCTCAGGCAAGAGGCATGGTAATAATCCAAGTGAGACCGATAAAATGACGACCATGAAGCAGGTAAAAGGTCTTGCGCAGCCTCTTCTCGAAAGAAATCCCGATCTCGCCGCCGCCGGCAGGAATTCATTCTGGATTCTGCCTATCGGGCCCATCGGACGACTGATCCACGTCGATCGGACGAGCAATCCCGCCTATTGCGTCGCAGGTTGGCACTTGGTCGAGTCCTTCAGGCCCGAAGTCGATTCATGGTCCTCACTCGGGCGCTGCAACCAACGTATCGCACGTTCCAAGGGTTTCGAGGGAGGCCAGGGCTGGTTCTGGTCCGATCCGACGATTTACGACGATTTCGTCACCCGCATCGAAGCGGATGCCCTGGCGATCCTTCGTCCGCTGGACACGACGCGAAAGTGTCTCGAATTCGCCCGCACCCGCCCCGCCACGATTGGACATCTCGGTCCGCAATGGCACCTCATCACCTGCATCGTGCTCGGCGAACTCGATGAAGCTCGGGAGATCTGGGCCGGCATAGGCCGCTATTACCGCAAAGGCACGATGACGGAGGATCCGTCCTGGCAGATCATGTACGATCGATACTGCCTCGTCGGCGATCCGCTCATGGCCGATGATCGGGCCGCCCTCGCCGGGCTGCTGCATCGCTGGGAAGCGGAGAACATCGTCGGAAGTCCTCTCGAACCTTATTGGAGATCGGAACTGTTTCCTCTGGAGGAGGATGCAGGGCGCGCCCCGTAGCGGATGTCGATTACGCCGAAAGCCCCTTCCGCGCGATTGCAGGATGACACCGAGGCGTGCCGATCCTCCCCGATGCCCTGGTCCGACAAGCCTAGCCGAGTAATTCTGGTGACACCGCGAAGCGATGCTACACCAATGAATATGGTCGAAACTTATCGTAACTTCGATGTGCCTATAGTGAGCGAAGACCCGATGCCGGTGCCGTTCGCGAATCCGGACAGAGATGTGCAGCAGCCACACTGCCAGCCCCGATCCAGGACGACCGACGGATGACGACGACCATCGAGGGTGTGCGGGACGGGGCGGTCATCACCACCTGCGGGTCGTTCTTTCGCGGTCCGGCGCCGCAATGGTACCCGACCGACGAATCGCTGCAGACGCCCGACGTCGTCGGGGACTATCTCGCGAGGGGCTGGATGCCGAAGGCGGCGTTCGTCACCAAGGAGACGCCGATCGTCGCCTTCGGCTCCTGCTTCGCCTCGAATGTCAGCAACTACCTCGCCAAGCGCGGCTATTCCGTCATCTCGCACGGCGATTCCTCGGGCGATGGCACTGCCTACGTCACGAAGATGGGCGACGGCATGGTCCATACCCATGCCATCCTCCAGCAGTTCCGCTGGGCCTGGAAGAACGAACAGCCCAAGGTCGCCCTCTGGCACGGCTACAAGGCGGAGCGCTTCGGCTACGACGAGGAGGCGCGCCTCGCGACGAAGGCCCTGTTCGACCGGGCGGACCTGTTCATCATCACCCTCGGCCTCAGCGAGGTCTGGTACGACGAGGTGACGGGAGAGGTCTTCTGGCGCGCGCCGCCGCGCGAGGTGTTCGACGCGTCACGCCACAAGTTCCGGCTCTCGCGCTCGGACGAGACCAAGCGCAACCTCGCCGAGATCTGGGCGCTCGTCCGGGCGTTTCGGCCGGACGCCAAGGTCGTCCTGACGATCTCGCCGATCCCGCTCGCCGCGACCTTCCGGGACGTCGGCTGCATCTCGGCCAATGCCGTCTCGAAGGCAATCCTGCGCGGTGCCGTGGACGAGTTCTACGAGGAGACGGAGGGCAAGGGCAGCAATCTGTTCTACTTCCCGAGCTACGACATGGTGATGTACGGATTCGACAACCAGTGGACCGCCGATCGTCGGCATGTCTACAGCCATGTGCTCGACTTCAACATGAAGGTCTTCGAGCATTATTACTGCGTGCCGGGCCTGTCGAAGGCACGGCTCGACGCGTCCTACCGCAGGGCGCGGTTGCTCGACCGGTCGATCGGCCGCGACGGTCACGCCGCCGTGGCGAAGATGAGCCCGGAGCTCCAGGCCGCGCAACTGGCCGAGCGGCGGCGCGCGGTCGCCCGCCGCAAGCGGTCGCCGAAATACCTCGCGGCCCTGCTGGTGAACAGGATCAGGCGCCGCTTCAAGTTCTGAACCGTTACTCAGTGTCAGCCCGTGAAGCGGCCACGGTTTCCGGGGAGAAACAAACCCCACATCATGGCGCAACAATCGGATGCGAACCGTGGGCCCGTTCTCGGCCCAAGGATCGCTGCCATGATCGACGCAATGCAGGCCTCGAACCTCGCGCAGACCCGTTCGCGCAGGCTCCTGGCACTCGGCGAGACCGTGTTCCTCGCGACCCTGGCGGGATGTCTGACGGTCCTGGCGATCGGCCTCGCGGCGGATCTGGCCGAGCCCTTGTCTCGGCCCGCCTTCCCGCGACTCGCGTCGCGCTGAATACTTCCGGGTCGCCGAGCTTCGGGCTGCAAAACCGCTTGAAATATCCGCGCGACGAAGCTAACGATACCTCATCAGTTCTGGTTGCAGTCATGAGGCTGCGGTTCGGGAGTGGGCCCCACCGGGTCCGCTCTTTTTTATTGCCGCGACGCCTCTGCGCCAGGACGCCTCCCGCACGGCCGGAACGTCAAGCGCAGCATGGTGGATAAACCCGAGAAACGTCTGATCACCGAGACCGGCGTCGCCGCACGCGTGGTCCAGGTCATCGAGGCTTCGATCGAAGGGCTCGGCTACCGCGTGGTCCGCGTGCGGGTGTCGAATGCCAATGGCTGCACGGTGCAGATCATGGCCGAACGGCCGGACGGCACCATGACGGTGGACGATTGCGAGACGGTGAGCCGGGCGATCTCGCCCCTGCTCGATCTCGACGACCCGGTGGGCAAGGCCTATTACCTCGAAATCTCGTCGCCCGGCATCGACCGGCCGCTGGTGCGGGCCATCGATTTCGAGCGCTGGGCCGGCTACGAGGCCAAGATCGAGCTGGCGATCCCCCTCGACGGCCGCAAGAAGTTCCGCGGCACCATCGGCGCACCGAACCCGGACGGGCTCACGGTGCCGATCGACCTGCCCGACGTGAAGGAAGGCCTGCCGAGCCGGATCGACCTGCCCCTGCGCGACCTCGGCGACGCCTATCTCGTCCTCACCGACGAGCTCGTGCGCGAATCCCTGCGCCGCGGTGGTCCGCCCCAGGACGACGATGGTGACGAGTTCGAGGGCGACGAGGATTCGGACGACGAGGCGGAGGCCGTGACGGTCGAGAACGCACCCGCCGAGAAAACGGCCTCCGCCAAGAAGGCGACTTCTGCCAAGCCGCCGAAAATCCAGGGCCCGAAGCCCCGGTCGGGGAAGCTCAAGGCCTCCCAGATCAAGGGCGCCAAGCCGAAGGTCGAGAAGCCGGAAACCGCCGAGAGCAAGGCGAACAAGGCCAAGCCCGTCCGGACCAAGGCGGTCCGGGTCAAGGAATCCGGCAGCCTCCACTGAATTTCGCGTTCCGGCCGCACGCGATCGCGACCGGAGCCAGCACCCTCGCCAGACGAACAAGAAGGACGAAATCCGATGGCCGTCGTCAGCGCCAACAGGCTCGAACTCCTCCAGATCGCCGATGCGGTCGCCCGTGAGAAGGTGATCGACCGTTCCATCGTCATCGACGCCATGGAAGAGGCCATCGCCAAGGCCGCCCGCTCCCGCTACGGCGCCGAGACGGACGTCCATGCCGAGATCGACCCCAAGACCGGCGCGCTCCGCCTGTCCCGCCACCTCGTGGTGGTGGACGAGGTCGAGAACGACGCCCGCGAGGTCACCCTCGATCAGGCGCGCCGCTACAATCCGGGCGCGCTCGTCGGCGACGTGATCTCCGACACCCTGCCGCCCTTCGATTTCGGCCGCGTCGCCGCCCAGTCGGCCAAGCAGGTCATCGTCCAGAAGGTGCGCGACGCCGAGCGCGACCGTCAGTTCGACGAGTACAAGGACCGCATCGGCGAGATCGTCAACGGCCTCGTCAAGCGCGTGGAATACGGCAACGTCATCGTCGATCTCGGCCGTGGCGAGGGCATCGTGCGCCGCGACGAGATGATCCCGCGCGAGACCTTCCGCCCCGGCGACCGCATCCGCTCCTACCTGTTCGACGTGCGCCGGGAAGTGCGCGGCCCGCAGATCTTCCTCTCGCGCTCGCATCCGCAATTCATGGCCAAGCTCTTCGGCCAGGAAGTGCCGGAGATCTACGACGGCATCGTCGAGGTGAAGGCCGTGGCCCGCGATCCGGGCTCGCGCGCCAAGATCGCCGTGATCTCGCGTGACGGCTCGATCGATCCCGTCGGCGCCTGCGTCGGCATGCGCGGCTCCCGCGTCCAGGCGGTGGTCGGCGAGCTGCAGGGCGAGAAGGTCGACATCATCCCGTGGTCGGAAGACCAGGCGACCTTCATCGTCAACGCGCTCCAGCCCGCCGAGGTGGTGAAGGTGGTGCTCGACGAGGAGGCCGACCGCATCGAGGTCGTCGTCCCCGACGATCAGCTCTCGCTGGCCATCGGCCGCCGCGGACAGAACGTGCGCCTCGCCTCGCAGCTCACCGGCTGGGACATCGACATCCTCACCGAGGCCGAGGAATCCGAGCGGCGCCAGAAGGAATTCGCCGAGCGCACCGCGGTCTTCATGGAAGCCCTCGACGTCGACGAGACCGTGGGCCAGCTCCTCGCGGCGGAAGGTTTCCGCAACGTCGAGGAGATCGCCTATGTCGAGCCCGGCGAACTCGCCAACATCCAGGGCCTCGACGAGGAGAGCGGCACCGAGATCCAGGCACGCGCCCAGGACCACCTCGCCCGCGTCGAATCGGAATTCGATGCCAAGCGCCAGGAGCTCGGCGTCGGCGACGACCTGCGCGAGATCGACGGCGTGACCACGCCGATGCTGGTGGCCTTCGGCGAGAACGACGTGAAGTCGATCGAGGACCTCGCCGGCTGCGCCACCGACGATCTCGTCGGCTATACCGAGGGTCGCGGCCCCGAGGCGACGAAGCATGCCGGCTACCTCGACGGGTTCGAGATCTCCCGCGCCGAGGCAGAGGCCATGATCATGGCGGCGCGCGTCAAGGCCGGCTGGATCGAGGCACCGGCCGAGGCCGACCCGGCGGAGCCGGCCGACGGCGAGACCGAAGCGGTCTGAGCAGCCCGGTCTCTCTCTACGCTCCGGTCCCATCCCGAGGCGGGCTCGCCTCGGTGAGTCTCCCAGGGAAGGCTCCGGGGGACCTCAGGGCCGACTGAAGGGCTCTTTCGAGGCCTTCGCTCCGTCCCGGCCCCTCGGGAGGAGGTTGCCCATGCGAGGCAAAGTGATCGGATCGCGAATTGTCGCGGTCCATTCGACGATCAACAGGGATCCGACCGCCGCATGACGGGCGAATACGCAAACGCAACGGGTGACGACCCCGAGCCGGAGCCGAGCACGCTGCTCGATCCCGGCCTCGGGCGCGGTCGCCGCAATGCGATGCGCACATGCCTCGTCAGCCGAATTCCGCAGAATCCCGACGGGATGATTCGCTTCGTCCTGTCGCCGGACGGCGAGGTGGTGACGGACCTGAAGGCGAAACTGCCGGGACGCGGTGCCTGGCTCACCGCCGATCGGGTCACGATCGAGACGGCCTTGAAGAAGCGGCTGTTCCAGCGGGCCTTCAAGACCAAGGACGCAGCGGCACCGACCGACCTCGCCGACCGCGTCGCAGCGACCTTGCGCGACGATCTCCGCCAGTCCCTGTCGCTCGCCAACAAGGCGGGATGCCTGGTGGCGGGCTTCGCCAAGGTGGAATCGGCGATCGGTGAGAAGACCGGCGTCGCCGCCGTGATCCAGGCCTCCGACGGCAGCGCGGATGGCAGGCGGAAGATCGCCGCGGCATTGCACCGGAGGCATGGCGATGCCATATCCCGTGTCCCGATCATCGATGATTTGTCCAATGAAGAATTGGACATGGCCTTGGGTCGGGATCATGTGATACATGCGGCGCTCGTCGCAGGAGTCGGGAGTACCGGCTGCCTTGCGCGCTGGCGTCGGCTACGCTCTTTCGAGGGCAAGGCTACGACGGCCGGGGAGGCCGGTTCTGCCCGCACAGGGCGAATCGCTTCGACTCTGCAGGACGACGACGAGACGGATTTACCCGGCGCACAGCAGTTTGCCGGTTCACGGGACGATGGAAACCCTCAGGGTTTGGACTGAATGAGCGATACGAACAATCCGGGCGACAAGACGCAGGCACGACCCCCCTCGAAGCCGCTGTCCTTGAAGCGCCCGATCGAGCAGGGAACGGTGCGTCAGAGCTTCTCCCATGGCCGCTCCAAGCAGGTCGTGGTCGAGACTGTGAAGCGGCGCGTCATCGGGGCGGCACCGGCCGCACCCGTGCGCGAGACGCAGCCGGTCGCACCGGCATCGCGTGTGGCGCCTCCCGCCCCCGCGGCTCCGCGCCCCGCCCA
>NZ_JBHTND010000047.1:0-23559 GCF_042679825.1 Methylobacterium marchantiae
AGGCCCGCCCCGGCCTGTCCATTCGGCGCAAAAGAAACAGGGCCGGATGGTCCGACGCCTTCGCCAGGACCATCATCGCTCAAATGCGATAGCCCTGCCGCCGCAGCCGTGGCCGGTTGACCCCTCCGGTCCAACCCCCTATTGCGAGCCACGCTTGATGCGACAGGCGTCCCGCCCCCATGTCGGGACCGCCATTCCGTGAGAGCGAGCGCGTAGCTCAGCTGGTAGAGCAACGGACTTTTAATCTGTAGGTCCTGGGTTCGAGTCCCAGCGCGCTCACCATTGTTTTAGATCGACCAGTCAATGACTTAGCGGGCTTTTTCATGCCTATGGGGGAGCCGTAGCGTGTTGCGGTAGCGCGCAACAGGCCTCCATGTTTTACAATGGCGCACGACCTGCCGTCGGATGCTCCGTGCAACACAAATCGAACACGAAACGTCTCCGCCTCGCCGAAAGCGACAGGTGGCTTACCCCCAATCGGCGACCCAAGTTCGAAGTTAGTGCATCGTTGGTTGGAGTTGACCCCTTTTGTGGTCCACGGCCTATGCAAGTTCTCGGGCTATGACAGCTTGGTCGGCGAAGACTCGGGGCGTCAAGCCGCCCAAGGCCATGTGAGGTCGATCTTCGTTGTCGTTGCGTTTCCGTTCCTTGATGCGCCAGTGACAGGAACCGCGAGACGTTCAGGCGCTCCGTCCGTAGGCGGCCGTTGAGCGACTCGACATAGGCGTTGTCGGTCGGCTTGACCGGTCGGGAAAAGTCAATCTCGACCCCGTTCAGGTAGGCCCACTGGTCGCGCATGCGCCCGGCGAACTCCGGTCCGTTATCGACCCGCAGGCTCTTGGACCGATCTCGCAGCCGGACCAAGGCGTCCAGAGCCTCGGTCACCTGGAAGGCGCGAAAGTTGGCTCTCGGTGTGAGCGAGAGCGCCTCTCGCGTGTGGCAATCGACGATCGTCAGGATCCGGAACGGAAGTTCGTCAAACGCGCAGTCGGACATGAAGTCCATGGCCCAGACCTCATTGGGTCCACCGATCGCCGTTCGCCCCTGGCGGTAGCGCCAGGCACGTTTGCGCTTGGGCAGCTTGGACCGAATCGACAGCCCCTCATCCCAGTAGATCCGGTAGGCGCGCTTATGGTTCACCTCCCAGCCCTCCCGTCGCAACAGGATGTGCAGCCGCCGGTAGCCGTAGCGAACCCGTGCGGCAGCCAACTTCTTCAAACGCATCCGCAGCGCGACCTGAGGGTCCGAGCGCTTCCTGTAGCGCTGGGACGAACGGCCGAAGCCGGTAGCCAGACAGGCCCGACGCTCGCTGATGCCGTAGGCCACCTGCAGGTGACCGGCGACCTCACGACGAGCGGCGGGCCTCACCACTTTCCTTTGAGTACGTCCTGGAGCATGGAGCGGTCCAGCGTCAGGTCGGCGACCAGCCGTTTCAGCTTGCTGTTCTCGTCTTCCAGCTGCTTAAGCCGTCGGATCTCCGCCACCCCCATTCCGACGAACTGCTTTTTCGAGCGATAAAAGGTCAGCTCAGAGACGCCCATCTTCCGGCAGACCTCGTCCACCGTGGCGCTATTCTCAGCCTGCCGCAGGGCAAAAGCGATCTGCTCGTTCGTGAAGCGTTTGCGGGGCATGGCATTCACCCTCCTTCAGGGTTCAGGATGCCCGAAAAACTTACGCTCAGCGCGGACCAGTTTGGTGGGTCAGGGTCATAGTCTGCTTTCGGCAGAGTAGTTGAAGAAGCAGACGATGGAAAATCTGGTTTCGTCCAAATTTTCTATGTTGGATGAGCGGCAATTCCGTTGATCCCGATGCCGAGCCTCTCGGGACCACGCAGGGACGCGCCGGGCCTGTAGGGTGGAGGGTCGACCATGAGCCGAGGCGCGACGAGGCGGCGGCAGAGGGCCACCAAGGCGATCTCGGCCTCGATCCGCGCGAGCGGAGCGCCCATGCAGTAGTGCAGCCCGCCGCCGAAGCCGAAATGCTGGATGTCCTCCCGATCCGGGTCGAAGCGGTCCGGATCGACGAACCGGACGGGGTCGCGGTTCGCCGCGGCGAAGAGCAGGATGACCGGCGCGCCCTTGCGGATGGTGTGCCCCGCGATCTCGATGGCACCCAGCGCCTTGCGGGTCCGGAAGTGCACGGGCGGCTCGTAGCGGAGCAGTTCCTCAATGACGCGTGGCGCCCGCTCTGGATCGGCGCGCAGCCGGTCCAGTTCCAGGGGGTGGCGCAGCAGGGTCAGCATGCCGTTGGTGATGAGGTTCACGGTCGTCTCGTGGCCCGCCACCAGCAGCAGGATCGCCGTCGAGATGAGGTCGAAATCCCCCATCACCGCTTGGCCACGCGGGCCCGGCGCTGCGAGTGCGCTGAGCATGTCGGAGGCCGGATGTCGGCGCTTCTCGCGGATCAAGGCGCGCATGTAGCCGGAGATCGCATCGAAGGCGGCGACCGTCCTGTGCCGGCTCGCCTGGTCGTGACGAGCATCGGGCTCGAGGGCGGTAGCGAGTTGCGTCGCCCAGATCTGGAACTGCGGCTCGTCCGCCTCGGGGACTCCGAGCATGTCGCAGATCACCGCGACGGGCAGCGGGTAGGACAGATCCTCCACGAGGCAGACTTCGTCGCGTCCCCGGCAGGCATCGATGAGAGTGTCCACGTCGCGGACGACGCGCTGCTTCAGCGCCTGCACCCGCGCCACTGTGAATTCCCGCATGACGACGCTGCGCAGGATGTCGTGATCGGGCGGGTCGCGGAAGATCAGCGGGCGGTGCGCCGTGGCGATGCGGTCCTTGATCGGATTGAGGAGCCAGTCCTTCAGGAGGTTGCCGGTGCGGGGGCGATGGGACGGCGGCAGATCCTCGGAGCTGAGGCGCGGATCGAAGATCAGGCTGCGGATCGCCGCATGGGTGCTCACCACGATGCTGCCGTCGCGCTGAGGCGAGACCGGATTCTCGCGCAGCCGCGCGTAGATCGGATAGGGATCGGCCCGGTTGGCCGGGTCCAGCACCTCGGAAAACAGCGTGTCGTCAGCCATGGCGGGCCTCGTCGGATCGGTGAGCGGGACGCGGCGGCGGGAAGCCTGGCGCCGTGGTCACGAATAGACCCTGGTCGCTCGCCTCGCGGATCGGTGGGTAGGGGCTGCCGGCCATGATCGCCTCGGCATAGGCCGGCAGCCAGCGGGCCTGGTCGAACGATACGGCGGCGATGCTGCGGCCGGCACGGCCGTAGACGGCTAGGAAGCGTCGAGACGCGCGCGAGCCCTGTACGATGGCGACCGAATCCGCGCCCTCGCTCAGGCCCACGGCCTTGATGTTGATCCCGAACTGGCTCGACCAGAACGCCGGGAGATGGTCGTAGCTGTGCTGGTCGTCGGCCGGCGCCAGCATGTTGCGCGCCGCATGCGCGCCCTGCGCGACCGCATTGCCCCAATGCTCCACCGAGAACAGCCGCCCGCCGTAGAGGGCGATAGGCCAGCGTGCCACGTCGCCCGCCGCGTAGATGTCGCCGGTCGCCGTCCCGTCGCTGGCGACGGCGCGGCAGGCCCCGTCGCAGGTCACCCCGCCGGCATCCGCCATCAGGCCCGCATCACGCAGCCAGTCCGTGGCCCGGGTCGCGCCGAGCGCCACGATGACGAGGTCGGCCTCGATGGTACGCCCGTCTGCGAGATCGGCGCGAACCACGCGGCCCGACGCATCGCCCTCGAAGCGGAGCACCTGTGCGCCCGGATGAAACGCAACGCCGGAATCCTTCAGGCATTCGGCGATCACGCCGCCGATCCAGGTGCCGAGAGAGCGGGCGAGCGGCGTCGGATTGGGATCGACCAGGGTGACCGGCAGGCCGAGAGCGCGGCAGCAGGAGGCCGCCTCGCAGCCGATCAGGCCGGCGCCGACGATGAGGACGCGGCGCGGGCCTCGAGCCAGCGCTGCGCGCAGCCGCGCGGCATCGTCCCGGCCACGCAGGGTAAAGATGTTGGCGAGCGCGCCGCCCGACGCGGCCGGCCAGGGGCGCGCCTGAGCCCCCGTGGCGATGAGCAGCTTTTCGTAGGCGAGCACCGCCCCGTCGGCGAGGCGGATGTTGCGCGCGACGCGGTCGAGACCTACCGCCGCGTGGCCCAACCGCCAATCCGCGTCCAGGGTCACGAGCAGCGGCAGCTCCGTCGAGTCTGGCGCCAATTCGCCGGACAGGACGTGCTTCGACAGCGGGGGGCGATCATAGGGGCGGTGCGGCTCGTCGCCGATGAGGGTGAGCCGGCCCGCATAGCCGTTTCGGCGGAGGGCCTCCGCCCCGCGAAGGCCGGCCAGCGACGCGCCGACGACGACGATGCCGACATCCGCGGCGGCGCTCACGGCGTCTCTCCCGAATCGGCCTGCAGGCTGATGGCGCAGACGGGGCAGGCCTGGACGGCCCGCTCGATCTCGCCCCGTCGGGCGCGGGGCGGCGCGGGGTCGTAGAACAGGATCTCGTGTCCCCGGACCTCGAAGGCGCCAGGCGCCGCGTAGCAGCACTGCGCGTAGCCCTGGCATCGGTTGAGATCGACCACGACACGCAGGGGAGTGGTCCTGCTCGAAACGGTCTCGGTGGAGTGAGTCACGACAATGCCTCGTTGATCATCAGATGCCGAGGAACGGATCGTCGCGGTCGTCCGCCTGCGGCATCAGGTTGGCGACGGATCTCATGGGCAGGCCGGTCGTCGCGGCGAGCACGAGCGTGGCGGCGAGCGCGATCATCCCGGCCGTTCGTGCCCTGGCGTCGTGCGGGCGATCTCGGACCGATGCGATCCGGGGCCGGCCGGAGATCGATATCGCGGTCATGCGGCGATCCCCCGGACGATCGGCCCGCTCCGAAATACGTCGTCGATTCCGGCGAGAACGCCCCGACCCGAATCCAGTCCCGCGAAGGCCCGCGCGAGGGACGCGGCCCGCGCTCGGAAGTGGGGTTGCCCGAGCACCGTATCGATCGCCTCGCGGAGTGCGCGGGCCGTCGGATTATTGGTCGCGAGGTTCAGGCCCGCCCCCGACCAGCCGATGCGCGCGCCGATCTCCGCCTTGTCCTCGGTCAGCCCCGCCGAGACGATGGGCACCCCGGCTGCAAGCGCCTGCGAGACGCTGCCGTATCCCCCGTTCGTGACGAGGAGTGCCACGTCCGGCAGCATCGCATCGAACGGAAGGAACGGCGCGACCCGGGCATTGCCGGGCAGAGGCTCGCTCAAGGCGTCGACCGGGCGTCCCCCCGTAGTCGCAACCACCAAAAGGTCGTCGCGATCCGCCAGCGCTGCCAGCGCCGGCTCGATCAGTTCGCCGAAATCGGCGTTGGCCAGCGTGCCCTGGGTGACCAGTACGACGGGCTTGGTCACGTCGCGCGTGCGCCACCAATCGGGCGGCGGCACCTCGGCCTTCGGCGTCGGCAGCAGGCCGATGAAGCGGAGATTGGGCGGCAGCGTTCCGTAATTGTACTCGAATGCGGGCACGGTCGGCTGCAGGAACAGGTCAGGGAGAATGGCGATGGAATGCGGGAGCGACGCCGGCAGGGGCGGCAGGCCGAGGCGCGCCAGTTGCGCATCCGCATGGGCACGCACGGGGTCGACGAAGGCGGCGTCCATGCCGGCCTTCAGCAACGCGTAATGAGCCCGCTCGTCCGCGTTCCGGGCCGGCGGCAGGCCGAGGCCGACCGGCGCATCGTCGGGCCTGTCGAGGAACAGGAAGCTGACGTTCAGGACGACGATGGGCGGACGCGGCCGGGAACCGAGCAGCAGGGGCAGCACGCCGAGGAACAGGCTTCCGGCGACGATCACGTCGGGCCGTTCCTCCTCGACGAGCCGGCTCAGGGCTTCGGCCTGAACCGGGATCGGGTCGATGAAGCGCCGCGCGAACTCACGCCGGTAGCGCTCGGGCCCCACGGGCAGGCTGGTCTCGCGGTATTCCGCGGCATGGCCATCGTCGATGGGCGCGAAGCGCAGGCCCGCGGCCTCGATCTTGTCGCGGAACCCCTCTGCGGTGGTCATGACGACGCTGTCCCCGCGTGCGGTGAGAAGCCGGCCGACGGCGAGGAGCGGATTGACGTGGCCTGTGAGGGCCGTGGCGGCGATCAGTACCTTCATGGCGGTACGTCCTCGATGCGTCGGTTGCGATGCAAGGCAATCGCTGCGGCGCACCCGAGAGTTACATGGGGGATCTCCGATCGGGTGCGCCTGCGCACCGGGCTTCCCGGGCCGTCTCATGGCCGATGCGAGCCGTCGCCCTCGGTCCATGCCCGCAACCGGCCATCGGCGATGGCCTCCCGGGTGTGGCGGTAGCCGATCCCGGCGATGGCCTCGAAGCTCGCCCAGGCCCGCAGGTCGATGCCGGCCAGCGGCGGCTTGAGCAGGGCGGCGGCGTGGCCCACCGCCATCATCGATTGCGCGTCGCTCGACACCGTCGCCGCCCGTAGCAGCAGGGGCGCGATGCCCGGCATGGCATAGGGGACACCGAGCATCCGCCGGATCATGCGGCCGCGCCAGGAGCGCGCCGGCATGTCGCCGAAGGCGCGGTCGCTGCCGACATCGATGGCGAGCACCGGCCCCCGCTCCAGGCCGGCCATCACGTCGGCGGGCAGGTTGTTCATCATCCCGCCGTCCACCAGGACGCCCTCCTCGGTGCAGACCGGCGGGAGCAGGCCCGGAATCGCGATGCTGGCGCGCAACGCTCCCGGCAAGTCGCCGGAGCGATGGACCATCGCCGAGCCCGTCGTCAGGTTCGAGGAGACGCAGAGGAAGGGGAGCCAGAGGTCCTCGATCCGGGCGCCGCCGAACCACGCGGCGAGGCCCGCATCGACCTTCGCCCCGCGGGTCAGTGCGTGATAGGGCAGCGTGTAGTCATTGAGGGGATTGTGGCCGACGAAGAAATCGACGGTCCGTGTGCGGATGCGGTCGATGCCGAGATCCATGGCGAGGCTCGCCGCGACCACCGCACCCATGCTGGTGCCGCCGACGAAGTCCGGGGCGTAGCCGGCCTCCTCCAGGGCCTGCAGTACGCCGAGATGGGCAAGGCCGCGCGCGCCGCCGCCGCCGAGGACGAGGCCCAGGGCCGAGCCGCTCGCCAGGCGCGCCAGACGACCGAGATCTTTCGCATTTCCGGCACGGAC
The DNA here is from genome assembly GCF_042679825.1 of Methylobacterium marchantiae. NCBI lineage: Bacteria > Pseudomonadati > Pseudomonadota > Alphaproteobacteria > Hyphomicrobiales > Methylobacteriaceae > Methylobacterium > Methylobacterium marchantiae. The sequence continues at coordinate 7,114 of NZ_JBHTND010000047.1, forward strand.
CGGAATGCGCAGGGCGGCGGGTAAGGCAGCGACATCTGGGTGAAGCGGGCGGGGCAGAACCGCATCCGCGTCCTGAGGGACGGCGAAATCCATGCGGATCCAGTCCGACCGCAGGGTCCCGAGCCAGGCGGCGGCCCCGGGTCGCGGTGGCCGGCCGGGCTCGGCCAGCAATAGGACATGGTCCGCGTGGCGCAGGCACAGCCGGCACCACGGGCAACCGACTTCGTGGGCAACGAAGATCGTGCGGGTGTGGGCGGTCTCGTAGGCGTGAAACCACGCCTCGTCGGCCCCGTCCGGCCAGCGCGTGAGGCATCCCGTCTTGCCTGTCATCGTATCGTCGAAGGCGCGGGCCAGGGCATGCCCGAAGGCGGCCGCGTCGAGCCCCTCGGTGACGGCGAGCACGGCGACGCTGCACGGCGTGTGGCGGACCGTCTCCTCCGTCTGGGTGGCGCGCATGCGCTCGGTGAGCAGCCGGGCGAAATAGAGCAGCATCCGTGGATGATGCTCGATCACCTCCTCGAAATCCGCGCGGGTCAGCCGCAGCAGACGGGAATCGCGCAGGGCCGTGGCCGTGGCGGACCGAGGTGCCGGCGACAGCAGCGCCATCTCGCCGAAACTTTCGGGCGGGCGCAGGCGGGCGATCCGGCGCGGCGAGCCCCTGGTGGCATCGGCCGAGATCCCGATGGCACCGGAGACCAGGGTGTAGAGCGCATCCCCGGCTTCGCCCTGCACGAACAGCTTGCTCCCGCCCGCCACGGCCACCGGGACCATGCGCGCGCGCACCGCGGCGACGGCTTCCGCGTCCAACCCGTCGAGGAACGGGATCTCTGGTCCCGTCACGGCCGTCGCTTGAGCATGGCGGCGGCCCGCGCGTAGCCGCCGTCGGCGCCATCGACGAAATGGACGTGGTCGTCGCGCAGGACCGACGGGCTGACGCAGGTCACGACAGCGGCATCCTGGCGGTGCAGGCCGTACCGCACGAGCCCCGCCTCTTGCGCCACGGCGAGGCGGCTCTCGATCCGATCCGCCGTGGCGAGCGGACAGGCCACGGTGAGGCGGAGCCCGTCATCGTATTTCCGAAAATCGGCGTTGGCGGCGAGCCGCCGTCGATAGCGGCGCGGCGAGAAGCGTCCGAACGGCAGACCGAGACTGAACAGTGCGAAGGCGGCGCCGCGCGTCACGAACATCGCCGCCCCGCGCAGGAACCTCGATCCCGCCAGCGTCCCTTCCGCCCGCGCATCCGCCAAGAGGCCCGACCAGGGCGTCCGCATCGAAGGCCCCGATTCCGGCAGAGGGCGCCCCATGCCGGGACTCGCATCGACCTCGGCCAGGATGGCGCCGAGGATGGCAAGGACGGCTTCTCGGTCCGCGCCCTCTCTCGGCAGGGCGATCAGGGACAGGATCAGGCCATCCTGGGCGGGAACGGCCTCGAACCGGCAGGACAGGCCGGTGAGATCGGGCTTCGCACCGGCCGGACCCGCCGGGATCGCGTGGAGCCCACGCTTCATCGCGGCATCCGCGCAGGAAAGGCCGCCGCCCGCGAACATCGCGTAATCGACATGGGCGGAGGCTGCGTAGCGCGCGATGCGCAGGTCCTGGCCGGCCTTACGCACCGCCGAAACCGGGATCAGCGCAGCCCGTAGATCGAGCCCGAGTGCCTCGCGCACCCACGTCACCGTCTCGGCCAGCACCGCCTCGACCGTGTCGCGATGTTCGGGTGGCACGAGAAGGGTCGCACCGTCACCGCCGAAGACGAACGGCAGGTCGGCACCAGGAAGGGAGTTGCTCACGGCCGTGATCAGGGCGGCGCCGGCGATGTTCACCGACCGATAGCGTCCATCCTCGATTGCCCGGGTCGACATGACCACGTCGCACAGGGCGATCCACCACGTGTTCGGCACCGGGACGTAGCGGGTTTCGTCGAGCACATCGGAAAACCGCGTGAGACGTGGCACGTCGGCGTAGCGGAAAGGAGCTGAGACCCCAGCCTCGGCCTGAGCCATCTGCTGGCATGTGGGCGAGGCTGGCCCGGGTTCCGCGTCAGTGAGGGCGTAGTGCACAGGCATCGCCGAGCATCCCTTTCGCCTTCGAGATCTTCCGCGGGGCAAGATTTTTGGCGAGCACCCGTTGTTAGGTTTCGCCACGTTACGCGACTCGGTTACGCAGATCGGGTAATCGGGCCTACGCCAGACTTCCCCGCGTCGCGGATCATGGCAAGTTGCTCGGTGGTTCAATCCGGTCTGCCGGCGTGACGCCCGCGACCGATCATCCGGGAGCAGGGTCATGCACTACTACGCCGGTCTGGATGTCTCGTTGGCGGAGACGTCGGTGTGCGTCGTCGATGAGGAGGGCAAGATCCTCCGCGAGGCCAAGGTCGCGAGCGAGCCGGAGGCGCTGGCGACGTGGCTCGGCGCGCTCGGCCTACCGCTGACCCGCGTCGGCCTGGAGACCGGGGCGTTGGCTGGTTGGCTCTGCGAGGAGATGACCGAACTTGGCGTGCCCAATGTCGTATGCATGGACGCCCGGCACGCCCGTGCCGCGATGGTCGCGATGACCCACAAGACCGACCGCAACGATGCGCGTGGGCTTGCCCAGATGCTGCGCACCGGCTGGTTCCGGCAGGTCCACGTGAAGGCACGCCGGACGATGGAGCTGCGAACGCTGCTGACCAGCCGCAAGACGTTAGTGCTGAAGATCGGTGACGTGGAGAACCAGATCCGCGGTTCGCTCTGTCTGTTCGGAATCAAGCTCGGCACGGCCAAGCGCCGGACCTTCTCGGAGCGGGTCCGCAAGCTGACGGCCGACCTGCCGCGCGTGGCCGCCATCCTCGACGTGCTGCTTCAGGCGCATGCGGCGATGCTGCTCTCGCTCGACCGGCTCAACCGCATGGTGCTTGAGATCGCCCGTGAGCACGCGGTCTGCCGCAGGCTGATGACGGTGCCAGGCGTCGGCGCGGTGGTTGGCCTGTCCTTCATCGCCGCCATCGAGGACCCAGCCCGGTTCGCTAAGTCGCGCTCGGTGGGGGCGATCCTCGGATTGGTGCCGCGCAAGCACCAATCCGGCGAGATCGACCGGAACGGGCGGATCACCAAGACGGGCGACACCGATGCGCGCGCCGCGCTGTTCGAGGCGGCACACGTCATGCTGCATCGGGTCAAGAAGTGGTCCGGGCTGAAGGCGTGGGCGACGAAGGTGGCGCAGCGCCAGGGCAACAAGCGCGCGACGGTGGCGCTGGCCCGCAAGATGGCGGTGGTGATGCACCGCATGTGGGTGGACGGCACGTCCTTCCGCTTCGGCGCGGTCGAAGCTGCGGCCGCCGCCGCGTAGACATCTCACGGTTTGTAGGGATCGAGGCCGGGCGCGCCTGGACTCGAAGGGTCGTCCTCACGGGGACGGGCGGGAGGTGAAGCCGGAATGACGGCTGTGCTGACCCTCGGGTCACGTCCGCTGTCGCATATAGGCTCGCCTCTCATCGGAACGCGATCATGTGGCGGCCGCGTGCCGACCACGGACAGAAGCCAAGAGCCCCGTGGGCACGAGATCAAAGTGTGCGATGACCTGACCGCCGAGCGCGCCCTACAGCGCGACCGGGGAACGCAAACTTTCGACCTATAGCGGCCGGTGAGATAGCAGCTTGGTCTAGCTGCGCTTTGATTTAGAACGCTGCCGCACATATTGACCGGCGATAAATAAGGGTAATAACATGGTTGAGATGTATATGACAAAAGCGTATTCGGCTGAAATTTGCAGAACTAGGCAAATTCCAAGCAGAAATATGCCTACAAGAAATACTTTCAAGCTGCGCGAGAGCGCCGTTCCAAATGTAGGAACGTCCAAGAAAAACTCGACTAAAAAATGATAGATGCTGATCATACCCACCCACTCGATGCGTCTCCTCAGTAATGTAACGGAAGGAAATAAACGGCCGCTTCACACCCGAAGAAAACCTTCCAGCAGACGCACTGGCACGGCACCCTTGACGGCGGAAGCCCAATTACAGAAGCCATCATTAATCTTCCGGGTGGAACACCTCATTCCGCATCATAGAGATCCAGGCGATCGATACAAAAAAGCTGCCCGGACAAGATCCGGACAGCCTCGATATGTTGGCGAAGCGCGAAATTTACTTCGGCATCAGGACGGTATCGACCACGTGGATGACGCCGTTCGACTGCATGACGTCGGCGATCGTGACGGTCGACATGCCACCCTTGGCATCGACGAGTTCGATCTTGCCGCCCTTCTCCTCGGCGGTCAGGCTGCCGCCCTCGACCGTCTTCAGCATGGCCTTGCCACTACCGGCCTTGATCGCCTTCTGGAGATCGGCCGCCGTCATGGTGCCGGCCACCACGTGGTAGGTCAGGATCTTGGTGAGCGTCGCCTTGTTCTCGGGCTTCACCAGCGTATCGACCGTGCCGGCCGGCAGCTTGGCGAAGGCGGCGTTCGTGGGCGCGAATACCGTGAACGGTCCCTTGCCCGAGAGCGTGTCGACGAGTCCGGCGGCCTTGACCGCGGCGACGAGGGTGGTGTGGTCCTTCGAGTTGACCGCGTTCTCGACGATGGTCTTAGACGGGTACATCGGCGCGCCGCCGACCATCACCGTCTTCTCCTCCGCCGCCTGGGCCGCTGCGCCGAACGCGCCAACGCCGGTGAGCGCCATGGCGACGGTGAGGCTGGCGACCTTGAACATGCGTGTCATGCGTAACTCCGATTGTCGGCCCCGTCATGCGGGGTCGTAGATCGTTACGGCCGGCGGTACGGAGAAGTTTCAGGCAGTCATTGATGGGGAGAATGATTTCATCCCGGCCCCGTGAGGAGGGAAAGTTTCTTGTTCTCCGAAGTGATTTCCTGCCGTGAACCGGGCTCATCGCTGTCGAGGGATGATGTGACACGAAACGTGACTTGGGGAAGTGGACGGACGATGGGTCTAAGATTTCCCTCGTCACAGAAGGCCTGTAACCAGGCCTCGCCTCGGACGAATGACCTGTATCCCGCATCGTCCCGGAGCACGCCATGTCGTCCCGCCTCATTCCTCTTCTCCTCGCCCTGGGACCGGTCATGCTCGTGTCCGGCCCTGCGCTGGCCCGGCCCGTGGTGGTGGAACTCTTCACGTCGCAAGGGTGCTCGTCCTGCCCGCCGGCGGAAGCGCTGCTCGGTGAGCTAGCCGGTCGCGACGACCTCCTGGCGCTGGGATTCCACGTCACTTACTGGGACGATCTCGGCTGGAAGGACACCGCGTCCTTCGCGGGCGCGACCGAGCGGCAGGCGACCTATGCGGGGCGTCTCGGCGAGGGGAATTTCACGCCGCAGCTCGTGATCGACGGCCGCAGGAGTGTGGTGGGTTCGCGCCGTGCGGAGGCCGCCTCGGCCATCGCGGCGGCCCGGGCCGAGATGGGCGCCGGAACCGAGATCGCCGTCGCGCGCCGGAATGGCCGCATTTCCGTGACGGTCGGGTCCGGCAAGGGCAGCGCCCGGGTGATTCTCGTCGGCTTCGAACGGTCACTGCGCACCCCCGTGGCACGGGGCGAGAACAGCGGACGCACCCTCGTCCAGGCTAATGTCGTGCGCTCGCTGCGCACCCTCGGCACCTGGTCGGGCGAGCCCCTGCAGTTCAGCGAGGCGTTGCCGGCCGGCCAGGATGCCGCCGTGATCGTACAGCAATCGGACGGCCGCATCCTCGGAGCCGCACGCCTTGCGCCGGGAGCCTGAGATGCCCCTTCGGACCGACGAGACGAGCCCTGCCGCCTTGCCTCATGCCCGCCTGATCGACGCGCTGGCCCGCAGCCTCGTTCCGGTCCGGCGCCTCGGCTCACCGCTCCGGCGGATACTCGGCTGGCTGCTGGTCGTCGCCCTCCCCGGCGCCGGCCTCGCGGCGGTCGCCGACCTGAAGGGAGCGCTTTCCCGCCACGCTGGCGAGCCGGACCTCGTCCTGGCGGCCGTCGGATCGATCGCCACCGCCGTCACGGCGGCGGCGGCCGCGATCCTGGCGACGCTGCCCGACCGTCATCCGCGCTGGGCCCTTCTGCCCGCGCCGAGCCTCGCGCTCTGGATCGGGGCGAGTGTCTCCGGAGCGGGCGCGGAGCACGGAGCACCGATCTCCCTGTCGGAAGCCTGCGCCTGCGTCGGATTCATCCTGGGGCTCGGCGTTCCCTTCACGCTGCTCCTCGCCGCGATCCTGAGGAACGGCTACGCCCTCCATCCATCCCTGAGCGGCGGCCTCGCGGGTCTCGCGGCGGCCTCCGCCGCGGCTTCGATCCTGGGCCTTTTCCACCCCTTCGCGATGGCGCTGAACGACCTCGCCCTGCACGCGCTCGCAGTCGCGCTTCTCTCGGGGGCCGGGGCCGGGTTCGGCCGGCGCCTGCTCCGCGCGAGCGCCTGAGGATGGTCCTGCTCGATCTCCTCCGGCGAAGCCTGCTGGCGTGCCTCGCGTTTCTCCTTCTAGGAGCTTCCCCCGGGCAGGCGGCGTCCACCGCGTGGATCGGCGACGACAGGGCGGCAGTGCGGCTCGTGACGGCCACGGACGCCGTGAGCCCGGGATCGCCGGTCGAGGCCGCTCTCGAGTTTCGGTTCGGTAATGGCTGGCACGGGGCGTGGCGCAGTCCGGGCGATGCCGGCTTGGCCCCGACCTTCGACTGGAGCGGATCGGACGGGCTCGTGCCCGCCTCCATCGCCTGGCCCGCACCGCGACGCCTCTCCGTCGGCGATCTTCAGACGTTCGTGTACGAATCCGGCGTCGTCCTGCCCCTCCGATTTGCACGGCGCGGCGACGGGGCCGCGCACCTTCACCTGCGCCTCGTGCACGCGGCCTGCGGCGAGGTCTGCGTGCCCTACCGGGCGATCATGGACCTCGCGCTGCCAGCGGGAACGGATCGCCCCTCAGCTGAATCGGAACTGATCAGGGCCGCGCGCGAGCGCGTTCCCGGGCCGCCGGAGGCTGCGGGTTTCGCCATTGTCGGGCAGGTCCGCGAGGGACCGCCGCAGGATCGGCGCCTGGTCCTACGGGTGACCAGCGAACGCGGAGCCTTCGTCGCACCGGACGTGTTCGTCGAGGGTCCGAAGGGGGCCGTGACGGCCCCTCCGGCGGTTGCCCTATCCGATGGTGGCCATGCGGCCCGGCTCGCCCTGAGGCTGCCGCCGGACGTCGCGGATACCGATCTCCGCGTTACCCTGGTCGATGGCCTGCGCAGCACCGAATTCACACTGCAGCCCATGGCCGGCATCGGCTGGGGTGAGTGGCTCTCCATCCTGGCGACGGCGCTGCTCGGAGGTCTCGTCCTGAATGCGATGCCCTGCGTCCTGCCGGTCCTGTCCTTGAAGGCCTTCGCGTTGACGCGGGTAGCCGGAGCGGGCCGGGGGCGCGTCCGGGCCGAACTTCTGTCTACGGCGGCGGGCATCCTGGCGTCCTTCCTCTTCATCGCCGTGCTGCTGATCGCCCTGAAAGCCTCGGGCGCCAGCGTCGGCTGGGGCATCCAGTTCCAGGCACCGTGGTTTCTCGCCGGCATGGCCCTGCTCACGGCGCTGTTCGCCGCGAGCCTGTTCGAGTGGGTCACCATCGGGCTGCCTCGCCCGATCGCCGCGCTCGCATCCCTACGCGGTTCCGGACACCTGTCGGAAGCATTCCTCACCGGCGCCTTCACCACCCTGCTGGCCACGCCCTGCTCGGCACCGTTCGTCGGAAGCGCGGTAGGCTTCGCGCTGACCCGGGGACGTTTCGAAATCCTGATGGTCTTCGCGGCGCTCGGCTTCGGAATGGCGCTCCCCTTCGTGCTTCTTGCGCTGAAACCCGGATGGACGCGCCTGCTCCCGCGACCGGCCCCCTGGATGATCTGGCTTCGGAGGGGCTTCGGCTTTCTCCTCCTCGGCACGACTCTTTGGCTCATGACGGTTTTCACCGAAGTGGCCGGCATCCGTCGGGCGATGGGATTGGCGGGTATCCTGGCCCTTCTCCTCGGCTGGCTCGCCCTTAGCCGGCGGAAGCGCATTCCCGATCGTCGCCGAAGCCTCGTCGCGGCGTCCCTCGTCCTCGCGCTCGTGCCTGTCACGGTGTGGCCGTCCAGCTTCGGAACATCCCCGGTGGCTCAGGTGGAGGACGGACCCTGGCGCGCCTTCGCCCCCGAAGCGATCCCGGCCCTGGTGGCGGAGGGCAAGGTCGTCGTCGTCGACGTGACGGCGTCCTGGTGTCTGACCTGCCGGATCAACGATGTCACCACCCTCGATCGCGCGGAGAACCGTGCGCGGCTGTCGGCGCCCGACGCGGTCGCGATGCGGGCGGACTGGACCCAGCCTGATCAGGCCATCCTCGCCTACCTGCGCCGCTTCGGACGCTTCGGGATCCCGCTCGTGGCCGTCTACGGGCCCGGCCTGCCGCGTGGAGAGGCCCTGCCGGAACTGCTGACGCCGGCAACGCTGCGTGCCGCCATCGCCCGGGCAGAGCGCGAGAGCCCGGACAAGATCACGACGGAATTTTCGCCCTGACCTGTAACCGTCGTCGGCCCCCCTCCGAAAGACTTTTCAGTACCGCCAAGACGTTCGGTACACACCAGAAGGATCACCTCACATGAGCACTCTCTTCCGCGTCGCCGCTGCTGTCGTCCTTGCCACCGCGTTCTCCGGAGCCCCGGCTTATGCCGTCGATTCCATGGCCAAGGACAGCATGGCGAAGGACTCCATGGCCAAGGACGGCATGAAAAAGGACGGGATGAGCAAGGACTCCATGGCCAAAGACAGCATGGCCAAGGATTCGATGGCCAAGGATGGCATGGCGAAGGATGGCATGGCCAAGGACTCGATGAAGAAGTAAGCCCGGTTTCATGCGGACGGTGCGGGTCGGCCTTCCGGGCCGCCCGCTCCTCATGCCGGGTCCCTTTCCCGGCTCTCCCCCGCAGCGTCCGGAACATCGGCTCCCATGGCTGTTCGACCAACGGTATTGTCCGGCGAGGCGTCCCTGTCCGCCGCGATGCAGGCGGCCCAAGTCGGCGATGCCGCGGCTTACCGGGCACTCCTGCGCGATTGCGTGCCGGTGATCTCCGCGATGGCACGGGCCAAGGGTGTTCAGGGAGCAGCCCTCGACGACGTCGTGCAGGACACCCTGCTCACCCTCCATCGGGCACGGGCGACCTACGATCCGGGCCGCCCGTTCCTGCCGTGGTTGCGCGCCATCACACAGCGGCGGGCGGTCGACGCGTTGCGCCGCAAGGGGCGTCGTCCGCAGGAAGTGCACGAGCCGCTCGCCTTTGAGGCGCGTGCCGACGACGGTCCCATGCCGGGTGACGAGTTGGAGCGTCGCGAGCGCGCAACGATCCTCGCTGAGGCCGTCGCGCATCTCCCCGAAGGACAGCGGGAGGCGATCGAGCACATCGCCCTGCGCGAATTGTCCCTCGATGAGACATCGACACTCACCGGGCGGACCAAGGGTGCGCTCAAGGTCAACTTCCATCGCGGTCTCAAGGCCCTCCGCGTTTCTCTCTCATCCCGTAAGGAGGGCACGGATGCCTGATCCGGCCACTCACGACCGATCCACCCAAGTCGCGTTCACCCGCGTCCCGTCCACCCATGACCTCGTCGAGGATCTGGCCCAATCGCTCACGCCGGTCCGACGGCTCCCGAGCCCGGGGCGCCGGACCCTCCTCTGGTCCGGTGCGGTGCTCACGGTGGGTCTCCTCCTCGTGCCGATGTCCGACCTTTCGGGATTGCGGGCGCGCCTCGCCGTGCCGGACCTCCACTGGGCGGCCGTCGGCGCGATCCTCACGGCCATCGCGGCAGCCCTTGCCGCCTTCCAGAGCAGTGTGCCTGGCCGAAGTGCGGCTTGGTCATGGCTCCCGCTCCCGCCTCTCATCCTCTGGCTCGGCGCCAGTGGGCTCGGCTGCCTTCGCGGCTGGCTCGCGCCGGCCGCCAACCTCGCCGATCCGGAGGAGATGCGGGGCTGCTTCGTGTTCCTGATGGGGGTCTCGCTGCCGCTATCCGTACTGCTGGTGCTCATGCTGCGCCGGGCCTGTCCGCTACGCCCCAATCTCACGGCGGCCCTCGGGGGGCTCGCCGCAGCCGCGGCGGCCGCGGCCTTGCTGGTGCCGTTTCATCCGCACGACGCCACCGCGACGGACCTGCTGGTTCACCTCGTCGCCGTCCTCGTCGTCGTCGGCCTGAACGGTCTCTTCGGCGGCCGCCTTCTCGACAGAACCGCCGGGTCGCGAGGCCGGCACCGCGAGGCCGACCTGTAACCGGCTCGATCCGTAAGGCGAATGACAGTCCAGGGCCTCGGCAAGGAAATCGGCATCATGGACCGCAGACAGATCCTCACGGCCGGCGTCTCGGCGCTCGGCATCCTGACATTCCTTCGCGCCACTGAAGGAGCCCTGGCCGGAACCTTCGCCGTCGTGAAGAGCGAGGCCGCCTGGCGGTCCCGGCTCGGGTCCGCCGGCTACGCGGTTCTGCGCCAGCACGGCACCGAACGCGCCGGCTCGAGCCCGCTCAACGCCGAGAAACGCGCCGGTCGTTTCGTCTGCGCCGGTTGCGACCAGCCGCTATTCGCCTCCAGTGCGAAGTTCGAGAGCGGGACCGGCTGGCCGAGCTTCATCACTCCCCTCCCAGGGGCAGTGGGGACCACGACGGATTCCAGTCTGGGGATGAGCCGAACGGAGGTGCATTGCCGCCGCTGCGGCGGGCATCTCGGCCACGTCTTCGCCGACGGACCGGCCCCCACGGGACTTCGCTACTGCATGAACGGCGTCGCGCTGCGCTTCGAGCCCGCCTGAAACGATCCCGCTTTTCGGGCCCGACGCTCCGCAAGCCAGCAACCCTTCAGGACGGTCCCGATGCATCCCCCTTCGCCGCTGACCGAGCGCCCGATCCACCCCCTCGTCGTCCGGATCACCCATTGGGTGAACGCTCTGGCCATGCTGATCATGATCAGCAGCGGATGGCGCATCTACAATGCCTCTCCGATCTTCGGCGACTGGGCGTTCCCGAAGGCCATCACCCTGGGCGGCTGGCTCGGCGGGGCCCTGCAATGGCACTTCGCGGGAATGTGGCTCCTCGTCGCCAACGGCCTCGTCTACCTGACCTATGGTCTCGCCTCAGGCCACCTGCGCCGGCGCCTCACGCCCCTGCGGCCGCGCGAAATCGCGCATGACTTGGTCGCGGCCCTGAAGTTCCGGCTCCCCCACAACCCGGGCGTCTACAACGCCGTTCAGCGCCTCCTCTACGTGGCGGTTCTGCTCATCGGAATCGTCATCGTGCTCTCCGGTCTCGCGATCTGGAAGCCGGTCCAGTTCGCGCCTCTGACCGCCCTGATGGGCGGCTACGATATGGCGCGGATCGTCCATTTCCTCGCCATGGCCGGCATCGCTGGCTTCGTGGCGGTGCACCTCGCCCTGGTGCTCCTGGTTCCCAAGACCCTTCCGACGATGATCATCGGCCGGGAGATCCATCTCGGCCGCAACCGCGTGGTGAAGCCATGAAGCCCCTCGATCGCCTCCTCCGCAGTCCGCGTCCGGGTCTCGCGATTCCCGAGACTCACCTCGTTCGGGCCGACCGACGCCTCTTCCTCCGCGGCGGCCTCGTCGCGGCGGGGAGCCTCGCGCTCGGCGGTTGCGACATCTCCGACAACCCGCAGGTGGAGCGCGTCCTCGGTGGGATCTCGCGTCTGAACGATCGCGTCCAGGGCGCCCTCTTCGGGGGCACGCGTCTGGCCCCGACCTTCGCTGTCTCGGACATCACCCCGGACTTTCCCTTCAACGCCTATTATCCGGCGAGCAAGATCCGGGTGATCGACGGCTCGACCTGGAAGCTCGAACTCGCCGGTCTCGTCTCCGACAAGACGCCGTGGAGGCTCGACCGCCTGAGGACCCTGCCGCAGGAATCGCAGATCACCCGCCACGTCTGCGTGGAGGGCTGGAGCGCCATCGGGCAATGGTCGGGGGTCCCGTTCCGGACCTTCCTCGAACGGATCGGGGCCGACACGACCGCACGGTACGTCCGCTTCGCCTGCGGCGACGACTACTGGACGAGCATCGACATGCCGAGCGCGCTTCACCCCCAGACGATCCTGGCCCTGGACTACGCTGGCGCACCCCTGCCGCCGAAATACGGCTTCCCGGTCAAGCTGCGCATTCCGACGAAGCTCGGGTTCAAGAATCCGAAGCACATCATGGCCATTACGGTGACGAACGATTATCCGGGCGGCTACTGGGAAGATCAGGGTTACAACTGGTTTTCCGGGCTTTAGTGAGACCGCACTTGGAACGACAGATTGCGCTGCGCAGACGGCTTCACCTGTTCGACTTTGCCGAAGTAAGGCTCATCGGCCTCTACAAACTTGCCAGCGCCACCCATGGGCTCGGGCGCAGTCGGCATGGTGAGACCGCCGACCGACATCGCGTGGCGGATGTGGTGAGCCATGAACCAAGCGGTCTGATAAGGAAGCCCGAGCGAGCGATGAAGCTGATGCGCGCTGACGCCCTTTTTGGACGAGCACATCATGAAGAAGCCCATCAGCCACTTGTTGAGCGGCGCCTTGGTCCGCTCCATGACGGTGCGCATGGTGACGGTGAAGTCTTTGCGGGACTCAGGCTCAGCGCAGCGGTAAACGCCAGCGCTCTTGGTGGCGTAAGATTTGAAATAACCGCAATGGTAGCAATTTTGCCCTTCCGCCCAGCGGATCTGCTCAAGCATCTAGCGGGCAGCGTCACGGCTCTGAAAAGTCGGGGCGGTGAAAGCGTTCGATATTCCTACTTACAATCCGTGGGGGCTTGTGGTGTCAACGTGATGATTGGGTCGTCAGTTAGGCTCTCCTAACTCACGCGCGTAATTTGCGTTTATGGACCGCGATCGGACGTGTTCGGAAAATGGAACTCGGGCCGGGAAAGCTGTTCAGGCGACGCATGGCCGGCGCCGCTGGCCGCGCGCGGTTGCAAAGCCACTGGAAGCCTATCCCTGTGACCAGCCCTCGATGGGCATCGAAACGACCATAACTCGGCGGCCCGATGCCTCGGAACCGGCGCGCGTACGACGCTGCCTGCGATGGCTCTGTCGGCTCGAATATATTCCGCAGTCGGGTGGCCACATAGATCCAGTCGTTCTGGCGCGGGCCGACCACAAATGAATCAGAGCATCACCGGAATTTGACATCGACGCACGAGCTCGTCCTTGCCATGCATTCTGCGAGAACGATCGATTACATCTTCGTCATAAAACAAATCTCGATGAAGCTACATTTTTCTATATGAAATCTAATGATAGTCAGATAAAACAGATTTAACGAATATTTAACCACGAATTGATTAATCCAGTCTGCGATACGGAATTTCAAGACAATCAGGCACCGGGGGACATGGCGACACCCGTAAACATCCTGGGACGCCATACCCTTCTGATCGGCCTGCTCGCCGGGCTCGTGGCCGGGCCCGCCGCCCGGGCGGCCGATGCCGGCCTCGTATTCTCGGAGGCTGGCCGCCTCAAGTCCGGTGGCCTTTCGCGCGATGTCGTCTCGGCCGCCCCGCCGGCGAGGAGCGCCCCGGTGGTCCAGCGCGGCAGCGACCGCTTCCTCGGCGGCGAGGCGGTGGTCTCCGGCCCGCTCCCCGGCGGCCCGGTCAGCCTCAACCTCGTCGAGGTGCCGATCCCCGTGGCGGCCCAGGCCGTACTCTCCCAGACCCTGCGCTGGAACTACACGATCGACGAGCGCGTCACCGGCACCGTGACCCTGCAGACGGCCGGCGCCGTGCGGCGCGAGACCCTGCTGGCGATGTTCGAATCCGCCCTCGCGGCCCGCGGCGCCGCCCTGCGCCGGCGCGGCGCCACCGTGGAGATCGTGCCCATCGGCGGACCGCCCGGCATCCTGCCGGTCCGGAGCGTGCCGGACCTCGCCGGGGAGCCCGGCGCCCGAGCCCAGGCGATCCCCCTGCGCTGGATCTCCGCCGCGGAGATGCAGGCGATCCTCGCCTCCGTCGCGCCCCGCGACGTGATCCTGCGGGCGGACAAGACCCGCAACATGTTGATCCTGTCCGGCGACCGGGCCCAGATCCAGGCCCTGCGCGAGACCATCGCGGTGTTCGACGTCGACTGGATGAGCGGCATGTCGACCGCCATGATCCCGGTGCGCAGCGCCAATCCCGCGTCCCTCGCCCGCGACCTCGTCCAGATCTTCGGCAGCGAGACCGCCGGCACCGGCGACATCATCCGCTTCGTGCCCAACGAGGCGCTCGGCGCCATCCTCGTGGTGAGCGCGCGCGCGGCCTATCTCGATCGGGCCCGCGACTGGATCGGCCGTCTCGAGACCATGGCGGCCGAGCGCGAGCGCCAGCTCTTCGTCTACCGCATCCAGAACCGCTCGGCCCGCGAGCTCGCCATCGTCCTGCAGGGCGTGGTGGCGGCCGAGACCGGGGTGAGCGCCGCGGTCAGCAGCACCTTCGGCACCTATGGCGGCAGCGGGAATGCGTCGGGTTCCGGCGGCGGAGGCTTCGGCGACGGGACCGGCATGGGGGCCAGCATGGGGGCCGGAGGCGGGTTCGGCATGAACGGCGCGGGCCCGAACGCGGGCGGCATGAATTCGAGCGGTATGAATTCCGGCGGCCTGAACGGGGCCGGCTACGGCATGAACTCCGGTGGCATGAACTCCAGTGGCATGGGTTCCAGTGGCATGAATTCGGGGAGCATGGGCTCGGGTGGCATGAACTCCGGAGCCATGAACTCCGGAGGCATGAACTCCGGAGGCATGAACTCCGGAGGCATGAACTCCGGAGGCATGAACTCCGGAGGCATGAACGCGGGCGGGATCGGGAACGAGGCCGGTTTCGGCTCCGGGGCGGGCGGCTTCGACCTCGGCGGGCAGGGCGGGATGCAGCCCGGCGCCTACGGGGCCGGGCCGACGCCTTCGGGGATGGCCGCCTCGAATGCCGGCCAGCGCCGCGACCAGATCGGCATCATGCCGGACGAGACCAACAACAGCCTGGTGATCTCGGCCACCCGCAACCAGTACGACAAGATCCTCAGGATCCTCGGCCGCCTCGACGCGATGCCGACGCAGGTGATGATGGAGACGATCATCGCCGAGGTGACGCTCAACGACGACCTGCGCTTCGGCGTGCAGTGGTTCCTGAAGAACGGCCGTCACGGCCAGTTCAACCTCGCCGAGGCGGGCACCGTCGCGGCGATGGCCACGGGGGGCACCGCCGGTCTCGTGGCGGCGGCGTCGCGCGGCGTACCGGGCTTCAACTACCTCCTGAACGCCACCGACTTCAACGTCGTGGTCAACGCCCTCCAGGGCGTCACGCGGGTGAACGTGATCTCCTCGCCCAACCTCACCGTGATGGACAACCGCACGGCCAAGCTCCAGGTCGGCGACCAGGTACCGATCGTGAAGCAGACCGGGCAGAGCGCCCTGGCGGCGGGGGCGCCGATCCTCAATCAGATCGAGATGAAGGACACCGGCGTGATCCTCTCGGTGACGCCGCGGGTGAACAAGAACGGCCTCGTGACGCTCGACATCAACCAGGAGGTCAGCGACGTGGTGCAGACCACGACCTCATCCATCAACTCGCCGACGATCCGCCAGCGCCGGGTCGCAACCAGCATCGCGGTGCAGGACGGGCATAGCCTCGCCATCGGCGGCCTCGTGCAGGAGAAGGCGCTGATCACCAACGAGAGCCTGCCGGTGCTCGGCGACCTGCCGCTGATCGGGCCGGCCTTCCGCAACCGGGTCGATACCCGGGTGCGGACCGAGCTCATCATCTTCATCCGCCCGCGCGTCATCCGCGGCACTGCCGATGCCGACCGCATCAGCCAGGATTTTCGCGAACAGGTCCGGGCGATGATGCCGGTGCGTCCCGTCTCGCCCCCGCGGCCGCTGGCCGCCACGCCCTACGGACCGCCGGGCATCCTGCGCCGCGCGATGGACTGACCCGGGACAGGCCTTCGCCCGGCGAAGGCCGCCCGCTCAGCGCCCGGGCGGGTCGATCGCGATGCGCCGCACCGACGCACGGCCCGGTCCCCGCTGTGGAACCGGAGCGGGTGCCGCCGCATCGGGCGAAACAGGAGCGTCGCCGAGGCCGAGGGACGGCCGCAAGCCCGGTGCCTCCGGCATGGGATGGCGCGGCGGCCGGCGCAGGGCCACCGGCGCGCCGAGATAGGTGAGGGTGTACTGGCGGCCGGCATCGGCCACCACCACGGCCTCGGGCTCGACCGAGACGAGCCGCCACGCGCCCTGCCCGTCGCCGGGGGACAGCCACGCCGGCGCTCCGCTTCCATCCGACACGAGAGCGCGCCGCGCCCCGTCCTCGATCAGGATTCCGCGCACCGACAGCATCGTCCGGGGCCTCGTCTCGGCGGTCAGGTCCTCGCGGCTGCCGCGCGCCGTCCAGGGCCTGCGCTCCGGGTCGAACATCGGGGAGGCCGTGGCCGCGCCGGTATCCGACGCCGCGAGGGCGGCGAGGTCGAGGAGCGGCGGACCGGGCG
>NZ_JBHTND010000048.1:0-22539 GCF_042679825.1 Methylobacterium marchantiae
GGCGGCGGCCCGCCACAGGCCGAGCTTTCGCGAGAGCGTTGCCACGCGGTTGTCGTTGGCGGCCGGAGCCGCGGAGGAGCCGGCGGGGAGCGCGCGCAGGATCCTCGGCCAGATCCCCGCATCGGGCTCGACCTCGGGCACGGTCTCCGCCAGGGGCGCGAGGCGCCGCTCCCACTCCCGCACGGCGGCGCGGGAGGCGGGATCGACGGCGAGTTCCAGGTCCATGGCCGCGCGCTCGTCGGCGCCGAGCGTGCCGATGACGTATTCTGCGGCGCGCAGGTCGCGCTCGGCGGGGTCCTCGGTCATGCCGGGCCCTCCAGGCAGCCGCGCAACGCCGCGAGGCCGCGATGCAGCCAGGTCTTGATGGTGTTGACCGGCCGCTCGAACCGCTCGGCCAGTTCCTCCCGCGAGAAGCCCTCGCAATAGGCGAGCACGATGCAGTCGCGCTGGGTCGTGTCGAGGCGGGACAGGCAGGTGCGCAGGGCGTCGCGCCCGAGGATCGCACCCTCGCTGTCATGGGGATCGGCCAGCCGCTCCACCCAATCCTCCCCGTCCTCGGTCACCGGCCCCTGAACCTCTCCCTTGCGCCGGACCCCGTCGATCGCCCGGTTGCGGGCGATGGTACAGAGCCATGGCAGCGGGCGGCCCGCCTCCGCGGAGAACGAGCCGGCGCTCTGCCAGATTCGCAGGTAGACGTCCTGAAGCACGTCCTCGGCCATGCCGCGATCCCGCTGGATACGGAGCACGATGCCGAAAAGTTTCGGGGCGGTGAGATCGTAGAGCGCCCGGAGAGCCTGCTCGTTGCCGGATGCCACGGCCGAAATCAGGCGCGCCAGGGCCGCATCGTCGCGCGAGGCTCGGTCACGCACAGCTCGGGGCATCCTCTCTGCGCGACATGATACGACCGTTCGATCTGGCGGGAACGTTGCGAACGAGTCTTAGTGGAGCGATTGCGCGCAGGCTACTGCGTCGCGCGCAATCGATGTGGATCGGCGCGCGATGGATCGGCGTGCATCTCGGGGCTGGTCCGCGCGGAGGCCGGCGTGGGTGTTCGACGGCGAGCCGGCGACCTATCTCCCGAAGGAAGAGGCCGCCGAACCTTCGAGGACGGGGCTCAGAGGCGCAGGACAAGGACACGGGATCGATGACGTCGCACGGAGACTGGAAGATTCCCGCCGCCGTGCAGCCCAAGGCCGGCGATTACGCGTACGACCTCGACAGGGCCCTGTCGGCGATGGTCTCGCTCTCCACCCGCATCCCGCCGGAGGCGTTCACCGCCGAGACCCTGGGCACGGAGCGGGCCGGCAACGGCGTGGTGATCCGCGACGACGGCCTCGTCCTCACCATCGGCTACCTGGTCACCGAGGCGGACAGCGTGTGGATGACGACGCATGACGGACGCTCGGTGCCCGGCCACGTGGTCGGTTTCGACGCGGTCACCGGGTTCGGCCTGGTCCAGGCCCTGGGCGACCTGCGGCTGCCCGCGCTGCCGATCGGCCGGTCGGACAGCCTGAAGATCGGCGACAAGGCGGTGATGGCCGGAGCCGGAGGCCGCACCCGCTGCGTCGCCGCCGAGCTGATCGCGCGCCAGGAATTCGCGGGCTACTGGGAATACGTCCTCGACGAGGCCCTGTTCACCGCGCCCTCTCACCCGCATTGGGGCGGCACGGCCCTGATCGGCCCGGCGGGCGACCTCCTCGGCATCGGCTCGCTGCAGCTGCAGCAGGGCGGCGCGGAAGGCCCCAAGGCGATCAACCTCGTGGTGCCGATCGACCTCCTGCCGCCGATCCTCGACGACCTCACCACCCGCGGGCGGGCCGACCGCCCGACCCGGCCCTGGCTCGGCCTCTATGCCAGCGACAGCGACGGCGTCGTGGTGGTGATGGGCCTCGCCGATGATGGCCCCGCCGAGAGCGCGGACCTGCGCGTCGGCGACGTGCTCGCGGCGGTGGCGGGCGAGCCGGTGGAGGATCTCGCCGGGTTCTTCCGCCAGGTCTGGGCGCTGGGCGAGGCGGGGGTGCGGGTGCCGCTCACCATCGAGCGCGAGGGGCGCCCGATCAAGCTCGTCGTGACGTCGAGCGACCGCGAGCGCTTCCTGGTCTCGCCGCAGCTGCATTGATCGGGGCGGGTCGCGGGTCTATCCCGTGGCCATGACGGACCGCGCAGAACATCCCCCCATCCACATCGTCGGCGGCGGCCTCGCCGGATCGGAGGCCGCCTGGCAGATCGCCGAGCGCGGGCATCCCGTGGTCATCCACGAGATGCGCCCCGTGCGCGGCACCGAGGCGCACAAGAGCCGGGATCTCGCCGAGCTCGTCTGCTCGAACTCGTTCCGCTCGGACGATGCCAACGGCAACGCCGTCGGCCTGCTGCACCAGGAGATGCGCACGCTCGGGTCGCTGATCCTGCGCGCGGCGGACGCGCATCAGGTGCCGGCCGGGGGGGCGCTGGCCGTGGACCGCGACGGCTTCGCCGCCGCCGTCACCGCCGCCCTGGAGGCGCATCCCCTCGTCACCATCGCCCGCGAGGAGGTCGAGGGCCTGCCGCCGGAGGAGTGGGGCCGGGCCATCATCGCCACCGGCCCCCTCACCTCGCCCGCCCTGGCGCAGGCGATCCGCGAGCTCACCGGGGCCGAGGCGCTGGCCTTCTTCGACGCCATCGCGCCCATCGTCCATCGCGATTCCATCGACATGGACAAGGCCTGGTTCCAGTCGCGCTACGACAAGGTCGGGCCGGGGGGCACGGGCGCCGACTACATCAACTGCCCGATGGACCGCGAGCAATACGACGGCTTCATCCAGGCGCTGATCGCGGGCGACAAGATCGGCTTCAAGGAATGGGAGGCGACGACCCCCTATTTCGACGGCTGCCTGCCCATCGAGATCATGGCCGAGCGCGGCCCCGAGACCCTGCGCCACGGCCCGATGAAGCCGGTCGGCCTCACCAACCCGCACGACCCCACGGTGAAGGCCTGCGCCATCGTCCAGCTGCGCCAGGACAATGCGCTCGGCACCCTCTACAACATGGTCGGCTTCCAGACGAAGCTGACCTATTCCGAGCAGGTCCGGGTGTTCCGCACGATTCCCGGCCTGGAGAACGCCGAGTTCGCGCGCCTCGGCGGCCTGCACCGCAACACCTATCTCGACAGCCCCCGCCTCCTCGACGCGACCCTGCGGCTGAAGGCGAGGCCCTCCTTACGCTTCGCAGGCCAGATCACCGGCTGCGAGGGCTATGTGGAGAGCGCCGCCATCGGCCTGATGGCTGGACGCTTCGCGGTGGCCGAGGCGCGCGGCGAGAGCCTGGAGCCGCTCCCCGCCACCACGGCGCTCGGGGCGCTCATCGGCCACATCACCGGGGGGCACATCGCCGCCGAGGATGCCGGCACCCCGCGCTCGTTCCAGCCGATGAACGTCAATTTCGGCCTGTTCCCGCCCCTCGACCATTCCCCCAAGGGCGAAGGCGGCAAGCGCCTGAAGGGGCCGGAGAAGGCAGTGGCGAAGAAGAAGGCGCTCACCGACCGGGGGCGGGCCGACCTCGCGGCCTGGATGGGGAACGCCCCGGCGCGGATCGCGGCGGAGTAGGAACAGCTACGTCTTCAAGCCAATTCAGATTGAGGCTGCGCCGCCCCCTGCAGCCTCGATAACGCCTATCAATTGCCGAGCGAGCATGCTGCGAATCATTTGCTCCATTTGGCTCACGTCGAGCAGGCCTAGGCGATCCGCTTGATCGGCGGCTTCGAGGGCCTCGATATAGTGGGATTTATCTTCCTCGATTTGAGCTGGAATCGTTGGATATCCCGGCAAAACGTAGCCCAGCTTAATACAGAGAACAGCGTAGGACAGAGTTCTTGCAGTTCGCCCGTTTCCATCGGAGAACGGATGTATCCAATTCAAACGCCACATCGCATAGGCAGAAAGATGAAAAGCGGTCTTCTCGTGCCAATTATCATTAATATAGTCGCACAATTCAGTCAGGGCCGATTGAACTAGATGAGGTCCGGGAGGAGCATGGCTGCTGTGACTGATCCCGACGTTTCCAGAGCGAATCTTGCCTGCATCAGCTTCTATGCCCTCCACTGCCTCTTTTTGAAACTCAAGTATGATTCCCGGCCTTAGTGCGAATGGCCGCTCTTTGTCGAGATAATATTCGACCATCTCTAGGCAGAGATCAAACTGCCTAAAGCCATTTTCGATTTCCCTCAGATTATGATCAGCCTTTAAATCCATTAAATCCATAATATAACAATAAATTCCATTCACCGCCGCCCATCGAAATTATTTGATGCCTGATCGACCATTTCCTTCGTGATTTTATCATTTTCTATTTTAACATTTCCGTATACAAAACTCTTTCTTTGTTCAATTCGCTGAGCAGTGTTCATCTGAACACTCTTAGCCATTTCAACCAACTGAGATAGACTGGTTTGCATGACCGCACCCTCCGCTGTGACGTAAGGTTTCACCATTTCGTAAACTCACCTGTTATCGGAAAGTTCGACGGAGTCGACTTCCGAGAAATTTCATATCGCCAGCCATAGGCCTTATCATTCGCCGAGCAGGCGAACACATGCAATCCTGACTGTCGTCCTTTAACGGAGTGTCCCAGCCCCAGCCGCTACGATCCCGTTCGAGGACAATGCTCGCGACAAAGCGGCAACTTTCTCCCGGTCATCGGATACCTGTATCAGCGGCTTCTCCCGATTGAAGCCATCAATGGCAGGAAGCGGCCATCAGATGCATGCTCAGCCGACCCGCCTGAGCACCGATCCTGAAATGTGATGGTCAGACCGGGTCCAGCGAAAAGATCCGCCGGCCCGGGCGGTGGCCCTCGTCGCCGGTGTCGCGAAAACCGAGCTTGATCAGCAATCCCCGCGAGGCCGCGTTCTCGGGCCGGCACTCGGCGACGATGAAGCGATGGGGGAAGCGCTTGCGCAGGATCGCGACGGCGCCGGACACCGCCTCGCTGCCGTAGCCCTGGCCGCGGGCGGCGCCGCCGACCCAGTAGCCGAGCTCGACCCCGTGCTCGCCGCGCAGGTGGAGGCCGACCACCGCCACGAGAACCCCCTCGGCCTTGGCGCCGAGGAAGCAATCCTTCACCGGCTTGCCCCTGCCGACCGGATCTCGGCCGATCATGCGGCGGGCATGGTCGAGGGTGAAGGGGGCGGGCAGGAAATCCACCACGCCGGTGATGGCCGGATCGTCGGTCAGCGCCTGGAGCGCCTCCGCATCCGCCTGGACCAGCGGCGCGAGCCGCAGGCGGGTCGTCGCATGCGCGGGCAGGTTCGACAGGGAGTAGCGCGAGGCGAGCGTGCGAAAGAACATGATTTCGAGGTGGGGCCGCGCGGCGTCGAGAGCAAGACGTGTCTTCGACGGAGCGGGCGTTCGCCGGGGGACGCGACAAAAATGAAACCCGCCCCGGCTCGGCCGGGACGGGTTCCAACGGGCAGTTCCGTCGGCCGTTCCTACGGATGGATGACCATCTCGGTGAACGGGTAGACATAGGCCTGCAGCATCACGAGGCCGCCCACGAGGCAGGCCAGCACGATCGAGTGCCAGAACACGAAGCGCAGGATCTTGCCCTCCTGGCCGAAATAGCCGGTGGCGGTGGAGGCGACGACGATCGACTGGGCGTCGATCATCTTGCCCATGACGCCGCCCGACGAGTTCGCCGAGGCCATGAGGATGCCAGACAGGCCGAGCTGTTCCGAGGTGATCTTCTGCAGCCCGCCGAAGAGCACGTTCGAGGCCGTGTCGGAACCGGTCAGGGCGACGCCGAGCCAGCCGAGCAGGGTGCCGAAGAACGGGTAGAGGATGCCGGTGCCCGCGAAGGCCAGACCCAGGGTGGCGTCCACGCCCGCGTAGCGGGTGAGCACACCGAGTGCCAGCATCGCCGAGATGGTGATGAGCGAGTAGCGCAGCACCCAGATCGTCTCGAGATAGGCCGTCACCAGCCGCCACGGCGAGAAGCGCATGATCAGGCCGGAGATGATCGCGGCGAACAGCACGCCGGTGCCGGTATAGGACATGTAGGTGAAGGCGAAGACGGCGGCTTCCGGATGGGCCTTGGCCACCACCGGCGGCACCTTCATGATGACGTTGTGGAGGCCCGGCACCTCGTACTTCCAGGTGAAGATCGGGTTGACGATGGCCTTGAACCAGCCTGTGCCCCAGATCGCCACGATCACCGAGAGGATGATCCACGGCACCCAGGCCAGCATGATCTCTGAAGAGGTGGCGGTGCGCGTACCGGCACCGGCGCCCGCGCCGGGCTTCGGGCCGTCGACGGTGGTGACGTAGCCGAGGGACGGATCGTTGCCGCGCAGGGCCGGCGAGGTCCAGATCACGGCCGGGCGCCAGACCCGCAGGAACATGACCAGCGCGCCCATGGAGATGAGGGCGGCGCCGATATCGACAATCCACGGGTTAACGTAGTTCGAGATGCCGAACTGGGCCAGCGCGAAGGAACCGCCGCAGACGAGGATCGCCGGCCAGATCTGCAGCATCCCGCGGAAGCCCGCGAAGACCCAGATCAGCCAGAACGGCACCAGCACCGAGAAGAACGGCAGCTGGCGGCCGATCATGGCGCCGAGGATGTAGGGGTCGTAGCCGGTCACCGAGGCGAGGCCCTGGATCGGGGCGCCGAGCGCGCCGTAGGCCACGGGCGCGGTATTGGCGATGAGCGACAGGCCCGAGGCGGCGAGCGGCGAGAAGCCGAGGCCGATCAGGATGGCGCCGGTGACCGCCACCGGAGTGCCGAAGCCGCCGGCGCCCTCGAAGAACGCGCCGAAGGCGAAGGCGACGAGGAGGAGCTGGAGCCGCCGGTCGGTGGTGATGCCGGCCACCGATTGCTGCAGCGTGGCGAACCATCCCTTCTCCACCGTCAGCCGGTAGAGGAAGATGACGTTGAGGATGATCCAGCCGATGGGGAACAGGCCGAGCGCCACGCCGTAGAGGGACGCCCGGGTGGCCAGGTCCGCCGGCATCCCGAACAGGAAGACGGCGACGCAGAAGGCGAGGACCAGGGACAGGACGGCCGCGATATGCGCCTTGACCTTGCCGCTGGCGATCATGCCGAGCAGTGCGATGACCGGTAGCGATGCGGCCAGCGTCGAGAGCCAGGGGCTCCCGAACGGATCGTAGACCTGGTTCCACGTATTCACGGGCGTCGTGCTCCTCGGTGGACCCGATCTCCCGCCGGGCCCTTGACATCGTTGCTAGCAGAGCAGTGGAGCCGGCTCAACGCAGAGAATGTTGTATTCAGTTGATGTTGCGTTCCTGCTTCGGTGGGCTCGGCGCCGGTGGAAGCCGCCTCGACCGATTCACCGGCAGACGCGCCCGAAACGGCGGCCGGACACCCGAATGGCCTGTCGCAGGCTCGGAACATGCGGAGGTAGCACCCGCTCCCCATAGCGTCCTTTCCGCCGGTGATATCGCCGAGAAGCTGACCAAGAAGGCGCGCTGAGGCCGGGGCCTCCCGACAGGCAGGAATGCAGTCCGGGGTGGACGCCCTCCCACCCACACCTCAGGATGAGGTGAATGGGTGGGCAGAAGGTCAGGCTTTCCGCGATCCGCGCCACAGCCGCCACAGCCGCCGCCAGCGCGGCAGGGCGATGACCGTGTTGAGCGGGTCGTAGCCCGGCCGCTCCATCATCGCGAGGCTGGGCTCCACCAGGGCCGTCGGCAGGAAGGCGGGCAGAGCGGCCGGCGCGATCGTCGCCCGCGCCTTCTCGAAGGCGTCGAGATGGCGCCGGGCCAGGGCCCGCAGGTCGGCCGCGGCCCCGAGAAGACCCGGTCCGCCCCGCCCCGTGACGATGTCCTCGCGGGTGACGCCGTGCTGCTTGAGGATGTCGGCCGGCAGGTAGACCTGTCCGTTGCGGGCATGCCAGGGCAGCGCGCGCAGGAGCCCGATGACGCCGTAGGCGACACCGGCATGGCCGGCGGCCGCGGCGCCCCCCGGCTCGGCACCGTCGCAGAGGGTCAGAGCCCCGAGGCGGATGAGCGACGAGGCGGTCTCGCCGCAATAGCCTTCGAGATCGTTCACCCGCGGCATCGGATCGTCGTAGAGGTCGAACACGCGGGCATCGATGAGGTCGACGAAGGGCTGGCGCCCGAGGCGGCGCGTGACGATGGCGTCGTCGAGGGCGGCGGCGACGGGATTGGCCTTGACGTCCCCCCTCGCCTCGCCCTGGAGCGCGTCGCGCCACCATTGCAGCCGGATCTCGCCCGCCATCGGATTGGTGGCGGCATCGCGCACGCGGGCGATGGTGAGGCTGAAGGCGCTGAGCGCGAAGAGGTGGGGCCGGAAGGCCGCCGGCGCGAACAGGGTGGCGAAGTAGCGGTCCGGATCGCCCTCCCGGACCAGTGCCTCGCAATGCTCGAAGGCGAAGGCGAGGGGTTCGGCCGTCCCGGGGCTGGTCTCGGTCTTCGTCACGCGACCGCGATCAGTGCGGCGGCGACCTTGCGGTTCTCCGCCATCAGGATGTTGTAGGTCCGCGCGGCGGCCCCCGTCTGCATCACGTCGAGGCCGATGCCGTTGTCCTTGAGCCAGCGCCGCAGGGTATCGGGAAACGGCGCGATGTCGAGGCCGGTGCCGATGAGCAGGAGTTCGACCGCACCCGCCTCGGCCACGACGGGGCGCAGGGCATTGCGGTCGATGTCCTTGGCCTGCGTGACGTCCCAGGCCCTGATGCCGCTCGGCGTCACCAGGATCGAGCCGCGATGCGACATCTCGGCGAAGCGGAAGCCGCCATTGCCGTAGGCGTCGATGAGGTGGCGCCCCGGAACGTAGCCGTCGTGCAGGCTGCCGTCCGCCATCGTTACTCCGCCGCCTGGGGCACGCGCCCGCCGGTGGGGCGGGCCTGCGCCTTCACGCCCGACAGCATCAGGCCGAGATAGATCAGCACCGGGGTCGAGACGAAGATCGCCGAATAGGTGCAGATCACCACGCCCGCGAGCATCACCACGGCGAAGCCCTGGATCGCCTCGCCGCCGAACAGCACCAGGGCGAGCAGCGACAGGAAGGCGGAGGTCGCCGTCATCACCGTGCGCGACATGGTGGAGTTGATCGACAGGTTGAGGAGCTCCACCGTGGGGATCGTCTTGTAGCGCCGCATCAATTCGCGGGTCCGGTCGAACACCACCACGGTCTCGTTCAGCGAATAGCCGACGATGGTGAGGATGGCGGCGATCGAGGTCATGTTGAACTCGATCCGGCTGATCACGAAGATGCCGATGGTGAGCACGATGTCGTGCAGGGTGCCGACGATGGCCCCGAGGGCCAGCTCCCGCTCGAACCGGAACCAGAGGTAGAACAGCACCGCGAGGACCGAGAGCACCACGCCGATCGTGCCGGACTGGACGAGCTCGCCCGAGACGCGCGGGCCCACCGTCTCGGTGCGGCGGAACTCGTACTCCGCGTCGAAGGCGCCGTGGGCCTTCTGCATCACGGCGGTCTGGCCCTGCTCGCCGGGCTGGAGCGGGAAGCGCACCAGGATCTGGCCCTGGCCGCCGAGTTCCTGCACCTCGGTCTCGCCGAAGCCGAAGCCGTTGGCGGTGTGGCGCACGGCGCCCACATCGGCGGTGCCGGACTTGGCCTGGAGTTCCACCAGGGTGCCGCCCTTGAAGTCGATGCCGAAATTCAGGCCGACCGTCAGGAACAGGATCACCGTCCCCACCGACAGCAGGGCCGAGA
The DNA here is from genome assembly GCF_042679825.1 of Methylobacterium marchantiae. Lineage (NCBI taxonomy): Bacteria > Pseudomonadati > Pseudomonadota > Alphaproteobacteria > Hyphomicrobiales > Methylobacteriaceae > Methylobacterium > Methylobacterium marchantiae. Next base: position 9,691 of record NZ_JBHTND010000048.1, read on the forward strand.
GCGGGAAGGTGAGGCGCCGGAAGCGCATGAAGTCGACGTGCGACTCATCGGGCCAGAGGCGGAGCAGGCGCATGATCGGTCTCGGTCTTTCGTGGACGATACCCGGTCTCGAACGATCGCCTGGGTTGCCGCCGCCATCCCGTCATTCCGGGGCGCCGCAGGCGAGCCCGGAATCCGGAACCGCCGCCGGCGTGACGCTGGATCGCCACCTGTGCGTCTGGATCCCGGGCTCCGCTGCGCGGCCCCGGGATGACGGGGTGGTGGACCAACCGATCGTGTGAGAAGCGAAGCGTCCTCTTCTTGGAGTCAGGGAAACGGGGTTCGGATCAGAACGGCAGAGCCTTGTTTCAGAAGGGCAGAGCCTTGGGTCGGGCGTAGTTGTACCACAGCGCGATCATCATGCGGGTGAGCGTCACCGCCGTGATGACGGTGGTGAGGATGCCGAGGATGAACACCACGGCGAAGCCCTTCACCGGACCGGAGCCGAGGAAGAACAGGATCACGGCGGCGATGGCCATGGTCGAGTTCGAATCGATGATGGTGGCGAAGGCCTTGTCGAAGCCGGCCTGCAGCGCCGAGACGATGGAGCGGCCCGCCCTCACCTCCTCGCGCACGCGCTCGTAGATCAGCACGTTGGAATCCACCGCCGTGCCGATGGTGAGCACGATGCCGGCGATGCCCGGCAGGGTCATGGTCGCCTCCAGCACCGACATCAGGCCGAGGATCAGGCCCACATGGACGAGGAGCGCGATGTTGGCGAAGAAGCCGAACACGCCGTAGGTGGCGAACATGAAGACGATGACGAGGAGGCCGGCGACGAGGGTCGCCTTCTTGCCGGCCTCGATCGAATCGTTGCCGAGGCCGGGGCCGACGACGCGGCGCTCGACCACGGTGAGCTTGGCCGGCAGGGCGCCGGCGCGCAGCAGGATCGACAGGTCGTTGGCCTGCTTGACGGTGAAGTTGCCGGTGATCTGGCCCGAGCCGCCGGTGATCGGCGTGTTGATGCGCGGCGCCGAGACCACCTCGTTGTCGAGCACGATCGCCATGCGGCGGCCGACATTCTCCGAGGTCGCCTGACCGAAGCGCTGGGCGCCCTTCAGGTTGAACTTGAAGCTCACCATCGGCTCGTGGCTCTGCTGGTCGAAGGCCGGCTGGGCGTCGGTGAGGTCGCCGCCATCCGCCATGACCCGGCGCTCGACGGGGACCTTGGCGCCGCCCTCGTCCTTGGAAGGCAGCATGTCGACGTCGCCGGAGGGCGAATCGGCCAGCATGCGGAATTCGAGCTTGGCGGTCTTGCCGAGCTGCTCCTCAAGGAGCTGCGGGTCCTGAAGGCCCGGCACCTGCACCAGGACGCGGTCGGCGCCCTGCTGCTGGATCGAGGGCTCCTTGGTGCCGCCGAAATCGATGCGGCGGCGGATGACCTCGATGGCCTGGGTCACGGCCCGGCGGGTGCGGTCGGTGAGGCCGGCATCGGTGAGGGTGAGGCCGATCGAGCCGTCGGGCCGCTCGGCGATGTCGAGGGTCTGGCCGCCGGCCTGGGCCACCATGGCGTTGGAGATCGGCTGGGACAGTTCGCGCAGCTTCGCCAGGGCCTTGGCCCGGTTGGCCGGATCGGAGATGCGGATCTGGACGCCGCGCGGGATCACCTGGATGCCGCCTTCGGGGGTGACTCCCGCCTCGCGCAGGGTGCGGCGGACGTCGTCGCGCAGGGCCGTGGTCTGCGAGCGGATCAGGTCGGCCTGGTCGATCTCCAGCAGGATCTGCGAGCCGCCCTGCAGGTCGAGGCCGAGCACGATGGCGCGCTGGGGCACGATCCAGCTCGGGAACCAGCCCGGCAGGGAGGCCATGAAGCCCTTGCGCTGCTCGGCCGAGAAGAAGCTCGGCACGGCGAGGCTCAGGCCGATCAGGATGACGGCCAGAGTCGCGACGATCTTGGTTCTCGAAAAGCGCAGCATCCGCCCGTCCCGTTTCTTCTTATGATGCCGGCTGTTGCACCGGCATCCTCAAGCGGTGCCCGATGTCTCAGGCGGCCTTGTCTCAGGCAGCCTCGTCTCAGGCGGCCTTGACCGGCCCGCCCTTGACACGGACCTCGGAGATCATGGTCCGGACGATCTTCACCCGCACGTTGGGGGCGATCTCGACCTCGATCTCGGAAGCCTCGTCGCTCACCTTGGTGACGCGTCCGACGAGACCGCCGGTGGTGACGATGGTGTCGTCCCGCCGCACGTTCTTCACGAGGGCCTGATGCTCCTTCACGCGGCGCTGCTGCGGGCGGAGGATCAGGAAGTACATGATGACGAAGATGAGGACGAACGGCACCACCTGCAAGGCGATGTCCGCTCCGCCAGCGGCCGAGGCGGCCCCTTGCGCGAAGGCGGGGGTGATCAAGCGAGGGACTCCTTGAGAATGCCGGCTCCGGCGTCACGCTCCACGGAGTGAGGAGCGCGCGCGGACGGGTCTAAAAGCGCGCGGACTATAGCCATGCACTAGGTGAAAGCAACGGCGCGTCTGCATGACGGGCGGGGCGGATCGCGGGCGCCCGATGCCGCACCCGTGCTTTTGCGCCGCGATGCCCTTATGGACGCGCTCACCCGCGTATCGAGGAGCTTTGAGACGCCATGACCGCGACACCCCCTGCCGATCGGGAGATGTATGAGGCGATCCTGCCTGTCCTGGAGCGGATCGCCGCCGCCCTGGAGCGCTCCGCCCCGGCCGCGCGGCCCGCCCTCGACCTGTCCTCCGCCGATGCCTTCCTGTGGGGGGCCGACCGCCGCCTGATCCCGGTGCCGAAGGTGAACCGGGTGGAGATCGACCTCCTCACCGGCATCGACCGGGCCCGCGACATCCTCGTCGACAACACCACGCGCTTCGCCGAGGGCCTGCCCGCCAACAACGCCCTGCTCTGGGGCGCGCGCGGCATGGGCAAGTCCTCCCTGGTGAAGGCGGCCCATGCCCGGATCAACGCGGACCGTCCCGAGGGCGCCCTGCCGATGAAGCTGGTGGAGATCCACCGCGAGGACATCGAGGCCCTGCCCGACCTGATGGCGACCCTGCGCGGCGACCCGCACCGCTGGATCGTGTTCTGCGACGACCTGTCCTTCGACGGCGACGACACCTCGTACAAGTCGCTCAAGACGGCGCTGGACGGCGGCATCGAGGGACGGCCGGAGAACGTGCTGTTCTATGCCACCTCCAACCGGCGCCACCTGCTCGCCCGCGAGATGGTGGAGAACGAGCGCTCCACCGCGATCAATCCCGGCGAGGCGGTGGAGGAGAAGGTCTCCCTCTCCGACCGTTTCGGCCTCTGGCTCGGCTTCCACAAATGCAGCCAGGACGAATACCTCGCCATGGTCCGCGCCTATGTGGAGCGCCACGGGCTGAAGGCCGACCCGGATACGGTACGGGCCGAGGCCCTGGAATGGGCCACCACCCGCGGCTCGCGCTCGGGCCGCACGGCGTTCCAGTTCATCCAGGATCTCGCCGGACGGCTGGGGCAACGGCTCGACTGAGGTTTCCGGCGCTCTCAGGCGATGCGGCGGCTTCCCATTCGCGCGGAGGTGGCTGGAGCCCTCCTTCGAGGCCCGCTGGTGCGGGCACCTCAGGATGAGGTGGAGGGAGGGCAGGATGAGGTGGAGGGAGGGATTGCGTCGGTGCCCGAAACGACAACGGCGGCTCGAACCTCTATCCCGCCCGCATCCTCATCCTGAGGTGCCGAAGCGGAGCGGAGGCCTCGAAGGAGCCCTCCCGTTCGCGCAGTGGGTGGCGGCGCCCTCCTTCGAGGACCGCAGGCGCGGGCACCTCGGGATGCGGGCACCTCGGGATGCGGGCACCTCGGGATGAGGTGGAGGGATCGAACGGCGTCGTCCCCAAACGAAAACGGCGGCTCCTGGGAGCCGCCGTCGGTCGTGTCGAGGATCGAGAAAAATCAGTTGCTGGCGAGGTGCGGCATCGGGTCGACCGGGGTCGCGCCCTTGCGGATCTCGAAGTGGAGCTGGGGCGAGGTCACGTTGCCCGAGGCGCCGGACTTGGCGATGGTCTGGCCACGCTTGACCTTCTCGCCGGGGCGGACGTCGAGCTCGCCGTTATGGGCGTAGGCCGAGACGTAGCCATTGGTGTGGCGCACCAGGACGAGCTTGCCGTAGCCCTTCACGTCCGACCCGGCATAGGCGACCGTGCCGTCCTCGGCGGCCTTCACCGCCGTGCCCTCGGGCACCGCGATGTTGATGCCCTCGTTGCCGCTGGTGCCGTAGCCGGAGATCACCCGGCCCTTGGCGGGCCAGCGGAAGGACTGGTCGGGCTCGGCGGCGGGGGCCGCGACGGAACCGGTGCTGGCGGGCTCGACCTTGTCGGCGGGCGGCGACAGGGCGGCGACTTTCACCGGCGCGGCCTTGGCGGCGGCGACCTTGGCGGCGGCATCCGCAGCCTTGGCCTCGGCGACCTTCTTGGCCGCGTCCTTGGCGGCTTCGGCCTTGGCGAGCTTGGCCTCGGCTTCGGCGGTCTTGCGAGCGGCCTCGGCCTTCGCCTTGGCGGGATCGATCTTGGCGGGATCGACCTTCGCGGCCTCGACGGGCTTCTTCACCTCGGCGACCTTCTTGGCCTCCGCCGCCTTCTTGGCGTCCATCGGTTTCTTGGAATCCGCGACCTTGCTCGCCTCGACCAGTTTCCTGGCGTCGGCCAGCTTCTTCGCATCGGCGACCTTCTTGGCCTCGGTCTCCTTGCGGGCAGCCTCCTGACGGACGCCGTCCTGGCGGGCGGCCTCGGCACGGGCCGCCTCGGCGCGTGCCTTGGCTTCCATCGCCCTTGCTTCTGCGGCCCTCGCTTCGGCCGCCTTGGCTTCCGCGGCCTTGGCGCCGGGATTGAACTGGAGGCGCGGCTGGGGAGGTGCCACGGGCACGGCGCGGGGCGTCGAGGCCGGAGCGGACATGCCGCGGCCGGCATCCGGGTTCATGCCCAGGACCATGCCGGGGCTCGGCTCGGTGGAGGCCACGCGGCCCGTGGCCATCGGCGGAGCGGCGGCCAGCGGACGCGGCGACATCGGCGCGCCGAGGGATTGCGACTGGATCCGGGAGGTCCGGACCGTCGGCGCGGGAGCCATCTCGCCATCCTCGGGCAGGCTGCCCGTGGCGTTCGGCTCACTCGACATATTGGAGGCGAAGGGGTTCCCGAAGGGGCTCCCCAGACGCGATGCATCGGATGAGCATCCGGCCGCACTGCCGCCGATCACACCGATGAGCGCGAAACGCGACAGCGTCCTCAACCCTAGACCAGTCCCGCGAACCCGCATCGACGCACCTGTTAGCCTGACGCAACTTGATGACGTCATTCAAACGGGATTCAGGTTAAACAACCGTTCCCGTTCACTACGTTTTCGGCGCGGAGGGAACTTTCCGGACGCGGGAATCTCGCCGCCCGCGACGGTGCGGCAGGCGCGGCATCGCCGCGAAATCCTTCCCGATCAAAGGGTTGCTTACCCCGACCGGCGGCCCGGCCGGTATCGTCAGAGAATGAACGCCCGCCCGTGGGTGAGCGGCGCCAGCCTTAAGGGATCGCCGAGGGCCTCCGTGGTCCCGCCGTCCCGATCCCGCTCGACGACGACGAGGCGGCTGCCGGCGCCCTGACCGAGACCACCGACGAGGCGGCCGCCGGGCGCCAGGGCGGCGGCGAGATGGACGGGCAGGGCCGGCAGCGTGCCGTTGACGAGGATCCGGTCGAAGCCCCCCTCCCCCGACGAGGCGGGGTCGAGCCCGTCGCCGACCTCCACGCGGGCGACCACCCTGTCCTCCGGGTCGAGGGCGGAGACGGCGTCCTCCGCGAGCGTCGCGTAGCGCTCGACGCTCAGGATCGAGGCGGCGCCGAGGCGGATCAGCAGGGTGGTGACGTAGCCCGAACCGGTGCCGATCTCGAGGATGCGGGCACCGGGCCTGACCTTCAGGGCGGTGAGCATCGCGGCGACGACGGTGGGGGCCGACATGGTCTGGCCGCAGGGCAGCGGCAGGGCGATGTCGCGCCGCGCGAGGTCCCGGTGCTCGCGGGGCGCGAAGCGGGCGCGGGGCACCCGCTCCATGGCCCGCAGCGTGTCGGTGTCGCGCACGCCGAGGCCGCGCAGAGCCATGACGAAGGCGGCATCCTCGACCGAGCCCTCCAGCGTCATGGCGCGCGTCTCATCTGTGTGTGCGGCCGTTCCGATGCCCGGAACGGCCGCGATCCGGCGCATGGGCGCCGGCGCGCGGTCGCGCTTGCGCTGCGCGATGCTCCGACCTGCCGGTCGGCGATCTCACCATGCCGAGGTTCCGAGTACCGGATCGCGGTCGCGCTGCGCGGAGACCGGCGCTCCTCACTCGGCGAAGGCCTGGGCGAAGCGGGTCAGCGTCGGCTCGTCGGTGAGGTCGAGGCGCAGCGGCGTCACCGAGATGCGGTTCTCGGCGATGGCCTTGAGGTCGGTGCCGTGGCCCGGCTCGAACCGCGCCTTGGCGAAGGCGAGCCAGAAATACGGGTTGCCGCGCCCGTCCTGGCGGGCGTCGATGGCCAGCAGGGCCTGGTTGCGCATGCCCTGCGCGGCCACCGAGGTGCCGGTGACCTCCTCGGGCTCGCAATCGGGGAAGTTGACGTTGACGACGATGCCGGGCTCGATCCCGATCTCCAGGATCTTCTTCACCACGCCCGGCCCGTGATGGGCGGCGCAAGCCCACTTGATCGCCCCGCGCCCGCCGGCCCCGTAGGCCTGGCTCATGGCGATGGAGCGCACGTTGAGGATGGTGCCCTCCATGGCCGCCGCGATGGTGCCCGAATAGGTCACGTCCTCGGCGACGTTCTGGCCGCGATTGACCCCGGACAGGACGAGGTCCGGCCCGTGATCCTTGAGGATGTGGCGCACGCCCATGATCACGCAATCGGAGGGCGTGCCCTTCACCGCGAAGCGCTTCTCAGAGATCTGGCGCAGGCGCAGGGGGTCGTTGAGCGACAGCGAGTGCGAGACGCCGGACTGGTCGCTCTCGGGCGCCACGACCCAGACGTCGTCGGACAGGGTCCGGGCGATGCCCTCCAGGGTCTCGAGGCCCGGCGCGTGGATGCCGTCGTCGTTGGTGACCAGAATGCGCATCAGCTCTTGAGCCCTTCGATCTTCTCGATGCCGCCCATGTAGGGCTTGAGAACCGACGGGATGGTGACGCTGCCGTCCGGGTTCTGGTAATTTTCCATCACGGCGATGAGCGCGCGGCCCACGGCGACGCCGGATCCGTTGAGGGTATGCACGAATTGTGCGCCCTTGCCCTCCTTCGGGCGGTAGCGCGCGTTCATCCGCCGCGCCTGGAAATCGCCGCAGACCGAGCAGGACGAGATCTCGCGATAGGTCTCCTGCCCCGGCATCCAGACCTCGATGTCGTAGGTCTTCTGGCTGGCGAAGCCCATGTCGCCGGTGCAGAGCGTCATCACCCGGTAGGTGAGGTCGAGCTTCTTCAGCACGGCCTCGGCCGAGCCGAGCATGCGCTCGTGCTCGGAGGCGGACTGATCCGGCGTGGTGATCGAGACGAGCTCGACCTTGTTGAACTGGTGCTGGCGCAGCATGCCCCGCGTGTCCCGCCCGGCCGACCCGGCCTCGGCGCGGAAGCACGGGGTGAGCGCTGTGAAGCGTAAGGGAAGCTCGTCCTCGGAGAGGATGCTCTCGCGCACGAGATTCGTCAGCGGGACTTCGGCGGTGGGGATGAGCCAATGCTCTTCTCCGGCCCGGAACTGGTCGTCCCGGAACTTCGGCAGCTGCGCAGTGCCGAACATCGCCTCGTCGCGCACCAGGATTGGGGGCGCCACCTCGGTGTAGCCGTGCTCGCCGGTGTGGAGATCGAGCATGAACTGGCCCAAAGCCCGCTCCAGCCGGGCGAGCTGGCCCTTGAGCACCACGAAGCGGGCGCCGGACATGCGCGAGGCCGCCTCGAAATCCATCAGGCCGAAGGCCTCGCCGAGCTCGAAATGCTGGCGGCCGGTGGCGAGCTTCGTCCGGTTGCCCGAAAAGGCGCGGTGCTCGACGTTGCCGTGCTCGTCGGCGCCCTCCGGCACGTCCGGATTCGGGCGGTTCGGGATGGAAGCGAGGCGGTCGTCGAGGACCTTGCCGGCTTCCGTCTGGGCCGCTTCCAGGGCGGGCCCCTCCTCCTTCAGACGTGCCACCTCGGCCATGAGCTCGGCGGCCCGCGCCTCGTCCTTGGCCTTCTTGGCGCCGCCGATCTCCTTGGCGAGCGCGTTGCGCCGCTCCTGGTTGGCCTGCGCCGCCGAGGTCGCAGCTTTGCGCGCATCGTCGAGGGCGATCAGCTCGGCCGAGAGCGCGCCGAGGCCACGACGGCGCAGGGCCTCGTCGAAGGCGTGCGGGTTCTCGCGGATGGCGCGGATGTCGTGCATGGAACGGCCCAACGGCTGTCGTTCCGGGGCCGCGGAGCGGAGCCCGGAATCCAGATCCGCATCGGCTCGTCGCGTGACGCCGTCAGCGGCTCTGGATTCCGGGCTCTCGCCTGAAGGCGAGCCCCGGAATGACGGGGTGACGGATCGGCCTGCGTTCTGTCAGCATCGCGCCCGCATGTCCACAATCAGCGGACAGGGCGATGGGCCCCGGCGCTACGGCTCCAGCCCTTCCGCCGGTCGGACGCTTCGCCTCAGGCTGCTTCACCCGGGGGGTGATACAGGCCCCGCAATACGCGCGGGTCGAGAGCGACGGCCAGCGAGATCGCATCGAGCACGGCAGGAGACGGCGTCCGGCCGCCGTCTTCGATATCCGCAAGATCGTCCGCGGTCATGCCTGCCTCGGATGCCATCCGGCTCGGTGAGAGCCCGAAACGTTCGCGCACGATTCTGACGGGACTACCATCGGCTGCCATCCGATCCGTGAGCCAGGTGGGCAGCAGAATCTCGGTCCCCTCGGCGATCGCCGCCTTCACCGTCATGGCGATCTCGGCCGACAGGCGATCCTCCGCCTCCTCGTCACCGAGCCGGGCGAGCAGCACATCGTAATCGTGCCGCGCCAGCACGACGAGTTCCTCGCCCGCCGCAGTCGTCAGGATTTGAGGTTTCACGCACCGCCTCCCCTCAACGATAGATCGAACGCCGATGGCCGACGGCGACGATCGTCAGAGCCGTCGCCGATTCCTCGAACACCACCCGATACTCGCCGTCGCGGAGGCGCAATGCATCGACTCCGACCATGCGCTTCACATCGCCTTCGCCGGTCAGTCCATAGAGAAAGAGCTTCTGGTTCAACGTCTCCTGCACTTCCGACGGAAGCTTCCAGAAGGCGCGCCCGGCCCCGGACGTGAAGACCAGCGTCTTGTTCATCGCAACGGACGGGCCGCATCGAGAGCGTCACTCGCGAAGGACGATACCGGCAACGGATGAGGAGGAAAAGCCCTCCTACGACTCCAGCCCTTCCGCGACCCGCTTCGCCTTGCGGCGGCGCTCGACGCGGGCCACCGAGAAGATCGAGGCCTCGTAGAGGAGGAGCATCGGCAAAGCGAGGGAGAGCTGCGAGATCACGTCGGGCGGGGTCAGGATCGCGGCCGCCACGAAGACGAGGACGATGGCGTAGCGGCGCTTCTCGCGCAGGAACGCCGTGTCGATGACGCCGATCTGGCCGAGCAGGGTGAGGATCACCGGCAGCTGGAACGCCAGCCCGAAGGCGAAGATCAGCGTCATGATCAGCGAAAGATACTCGTCCACCTTCGGGAGCAGCGAGATCGTCGCCTCGCCCGGCTGGCCGACCTGCTGCAGGCTCACCGAGAACTGGATCAGCAGCGGCATCGCCAGGAAGAACACCACCAGCGCGCCGAGCACGAAGAAGATCGGCGTGGCGACGAGATAGGGCAGGAAGGCCTGGCGCTCGTTGCGGTAGAGGCCCGGCGCCACGAAGGCGTAGATCTGCGTGGCGATGACCGGGAAGGCGAGGAAGGCCGCGCCGAACACGCTGAGCTTGATGTTGGTGAAGACCTGCTCGAGGAAATGCGTCGCGATGAGCTGCGCCTTCTCCGGGCCGACCACGGAGACGTAGGGGTAGAGCAGGATGTTGTAGATGTGCCGCGAGACGAAGAAGCACGCGAAGAACATCACGATGAACGCGGCCAGCGACTTGATCAGCCGCGAGCGCAACTCGATCAGGTGGTCGAGGAGGGGCGCACGCGACGCCTCGACCTCGGATTCGTCGACCGGATCGATCATGAGGTGGCGCCGGGCTCGGTCGGTTTGGTGGAGGGCGTCGTCGCCGTCTCGGACGACGGCACGGGGGCGCGCGGCGGCAGGTCGGGCAGCGCGTAGTCCGGCGGGGGCGGCGGCTCCACGGGCGCGGGATCGCTCATCGGGGGAACGGTCCGTGCGGGATCGTGGATCGAAGGCTCGGCCGGCGGGTCGTTCTCGGCGAGGTCGTTCTCGGGAAGGTCGTTCTCGGCGAGTTTGGCGGCGACGTTGGCCAGGGGCTGCGTGCTCGACTGGGAGCGGCCGTCCACCGCGCCCCTGATCTCGTCACGGATGGTCTGGACCGGGTTGAAGCTCGGCCCCATCGTGCTCGCCGAGCGCTTGATGCCGTCGACCTCGCGGCGGACCTCGTCGAACTCCGCCTCGCGGATCGCCTCGTTGAACTGGGCGTGGAACTCGCCGGCCATGCGGCGCATCTTGCCCGTCACCTGGCCGACGGTGCGCAGGGCCTTGGGCAGATCCTTGGGCCCGATGACGATGAGGGCGACGCCGCCGATCAGCATCACCTCACCCCAACTCATGTCGAACATGGCGTCGCTCGTCCCGCGGCCGATGGCCTGTGCCTCGTCACGGCCGGCGGCCTAGCATAGTTTGCGCAAGGCCGATGCCTGTCCGGACGATTTCCCTCAGACGACCTTGCGGTCGGCCGCCACATGGCTCGCCGTGGCGGGCTCGCCCTGGTGGGGCAGCGTGCGCACCGGCTCGCCGTTGCTCGGCGGCGGCACGGCGGGAGCCTGCCCGGCGGTCGGGGTCTCGTCCTCGGCCATGCCCTTCTTGAAGGCCTTGATGCCCTTGGCGACGTCGCCCATCAGGTCCGAGATCTTGCCGCGCCCGAACAGCAGCATCACGATGCCCGCGACGATGATCCAGTGCCAGATACTCATGCTGCCCATGACGAACTCCTGCGCCCACGCGGTCGCTCAGCCCAGCGACGCCTTCCACCGACGGATTGCCGGGAACCTAAGGATGGTGGAGAGCGAACACAAGAAGCGCAGGACGTCGCGGCGTGGCATTTGGTCGGCCCGATGCTGCGGCGCATCATCGGCGCCCGCCGACCGTGCGGAGGGGCACGGGGCTTTCAGGCCTGGGCGGAGAGCCCTGCCTCGAAACGCGCCCGCGCCTCGGCCACGTCGAAACCCACGTCGGAATCCGAACGCGGCGTGAGCTGGGCAAGGGCGGCCCCCGCCCGGCGCAGGGCCTCGCCGGACAGGATCGGCGTGCCCTCGACGACGGCCCGCATCTCCTGCCGGTCTCCGTTGCAATGGAGCGCGACGTCGATGCCGGCGGCGAAGGCCTTCTCCGCCTTCTCGCGGAACGTGCCGTCCAGCGCCTTCATCGAGAGGTCGTCGGTCATGAGCAGGCCGTCGAACCCGATCAGGCCACGGATCACCTGTTCGATCACCACGCGCGACTGCGTGGCGGGGTGATGCGGATCGAGGGCAGCGTAGACCACATGCGCGCTCATCGCCATCGGCAGGTCGGCGAGCGCCCGGAAGGGCACGAAATCGTGGGCCGCGAGGCTCAGGCCCTCGGCCTCGACCACGGGCAGGTCCATGTGGCTGTCGCAGGCGGCGCGGCCGTGACCGGGAATGTGCTTGATCACCGGGAGGACGCCGCCCTCCATCAGCCCCTCGGCCACCGCGCGTCCCAGGGCGATGACGGTGTGCGGGTCGGTGCCGTAGGCGCGGTCGCCGATGATGTCGTGGGCCCCGGCCACCGGGACGTCGAGGACGGGGGCGCAATCGACGTTGATGCCGACGGAGGCGAGGTCGTGCGCCATCAGCCGGGCGCCGAGGCGCGCCATGGCGGTTCCCGACCCGTTGAGGCGGCCGAAACGGGCGCCGGCCGGGTAGGAGGGCCAGTGCGGCGGCCCCATGCGCTGGACCCGTCCGCCCTCCTGGTCGATCAGGATCGGCGCGTCGGCCCGGCCCACCGTGGCGCGTAGCGCATCGGTGAGCGCCCTCACCTCGTCGGGCGAGCCGATGTTGCGCTTGAACAGGATGAAGCCCCAGGGCTGCGCGTCGCGGAAGAACGCGGCTTCCTCGTCCGAGAGGGTCCGACCGGCACAGCCGAGGATCAGGGCGCGGGTTGTCATGGGGCGTGCTGCTCGGCTTGAAAACCTGGGTGTCGGATCGGCCGGGGGCGCCGAGACGGTCCCGGACAAGAGCGTCCCGGACCCGGTCGCCCTCGATCGTGAGCCGCTGGCGCGGCGCATCGCAAGCTGGATCCCGGATCACCCTCCGCTGTCGCTGCGGGCGTCCGGGACAGGGGAGCACATGATCCCGGCCGTCAGTTCTTCGTCGTTCAGTTCTTGGCGACGAAGCACTGGCCGCCGGCGCCCTGCAGCTCGGTGCAGAGGCTGGTCGCCTCGGCCTTGGCGAGCGGCCCGACGCGGACGCGGTAGATCGTCTTGCCGCTGACCTCCGCCTGACGGATCAGGGCGGGCTTGCCGGAGAGCTGGCTGAACTTGCCCTGCATCTGCTTGAAGGCGGCTTGCGCCTCGGCCTCGCTGGTGCGCACGCCGAGCTGGACGGAGTAGCCGCTCACGGGCGCCGCGGAGGCCGTGGCGGTGACGGCGGGCGTGGGGGCCGGCAGCGCGGAGGTCGCCTCGGGGGCGACGGCGGCGAC
>NZ_JBHTND010000049.1:0-19100 GCF_042679825.1 Methylobacterium marchantiae
AGCCGGAAAGGGCGAGCGTTCGTCCTCTTGGCCTCCATCCGCCTAATGACCCGAAAGCTCTGTCAGAAAACATCATGATGCCGGACAGACTCTAAGGCGGAGCGTCGCTCCACCGGAGAATGAGCACGGGCGCCACCCCTTAACGCCGTCTTCAGTCGCTCCCGACAATCCTCTCCACTTCGATGCGGTAGGGACGGAGTTCGCGCGTGATCGGTCGTAGCCAGGATGGAGTGCTTCTCGCATCGCGACTGCTGTTGGCGGCGGCGCTGCTGCCCACCGGCATCGCCCGGGCGCTCAACGTCTCGGGTTTCGCTTTGTCCCTGGCTGGGGCCGGGATGCCTTCTCCCAATGCCGTCGCCACGGCCGCCGTGGTCGTCCAGGTCTTCGGTCCCCTGGCGCTGATCCTCGGCGTGATGCCCCGCCTCACCGGCATCGCTTTGGCGGGGTTCGCGGTGACGATGGCGATGCTGCTTCACGGGTTCTGGACCTATGCCGGAGCTGCGGCCTTGACGGAACGCACGCTGTTCCTGGCCGATCTCGGTCTTGCCGGCGGCTTCCTGATCTACGCGATCACCGGCCCCGGCGCCTGGAGCTGGCAGGGTTGGCGGCAATCGTCCCGCGAGGCGGCCGTGCGCGCGCCGGCCAAGTCGCGATCGTCCAAGCCGCAATCGGCCAACGGAAATGCCAAATCGACGAAGGGTCCCAAGCGCAGCCCCGCCCGGCCGTCGAGCCGCGCAGCGGCGTGAGGGGCGAGGCCTAAACGCCCTTCGACGCCAACCGCTGACCCGACACCTCCGCACCGGCATCGGGCGCCAGGCGGAGGAAGGCAAAGAGCGAGGCGAAGGAAATCACCGCTACGGTGACGAAGGCCGGCCAGAAATCGCTCGCCTCGATCATGGTGCGTCCGTGCTCCGCGGCGGCCGTCTCGAGGGCCAGGGCACCGATCGAGACGCCGAGGCTGAGCGACAATTGCTGAGCGACGCTGGCGAGGCTCGTCGCCGAGCTCATGTCCCGCGTCTCCAGCTCGGCATAGGCGATGGCGTTGACGCAGGTGAACTGGAGCGAGCGGACGCAGCCGCCGACGAGCAGGATGGCGACGATGAGCCAGTGCGGGGTCTGCGCCGTGAACAGGCCGTTCACCGCAAGGAAGCCCGACGCGACGATGGCGTTGAACAGCATCACCCGGCGAAAGCCGTAGGCGCGCAGGATACGCGGGCCGATGATCTTGATGAGCAGGGCCCCCGCCGCCGCCGCGAAGGTGAGAAGCCCCGATTGCAGCGGGTCGAGGCCGAAGCCGATCTGCAGCATCAGCGGCAGCAGGAAGGGGATCGCCCCCGTGCCGATGCGGAAGAGACTCCCACCGGTCACCGCCGCGCGAAAGGTCGGGTATCTCAGCAGGTCGAGCCGAATCACCGGATGTGCCACCCGGCGCGAATGCACGAGGTAGAGCGCCAGCAGGATCGCGCCGCCGACGAGGCAGCCCCACGAGACGTAATCCGGCAGAAGATGGCGTCCGAGGGAGGCGAGGCCGAGCATCATCGCGGCAAGGCCCGCTCCGGACAGCAGGAAGCCGATCACGTCGAGGGGCGGCCGCGAGGGCTCGCGGATGTTCTCGAAGTAGATCGTCGAGAGCACGATCCCGGCGAGCCCGATCGGGATGTTGATGAAGAAGATCCAGCGCCAGTCGAGATAGGTCGTGATCAATCCGCCCAGCGGCGGTCCCATGATCGGGCCGATCAGGGCTGGGATGGTGAGGTAGGCCAGAGCGCTGACGAGTTCGCTCTTGGGAACCGCCCGCAGGATGACGAGACGCCCCACCGGCACCATCATCGCCCCGCCGACGCCCTGGAACGCCCGGGCGGCGACGAAGGCGCCGAGCGAATTGGATGCGGCGCAGGCCAGCGACCCGGCCATGAACACCACGAGCGCCGTGCGGAAGATCGTGCGTGCCCCGTAGCGGTCGGCCATCCAGCCGCTGATCGGTATGAAGATCGCCAAGCTGACAAGATAGGCGGTGAGCGCCAGTTTCAGCGCGATCGGGTCCTCGTTCAGGCTTCTCGCGATGGCCGGCAGTGCCGTGGCGATCACCGTGGAGTCGGTGTTCTCCATGAACAACGCGGTGGCGACGACGAGGGGGACGATCTGGGACGTGCGCATGAAGCTCTGCTCAGCGGCGCAGACGAGGCGCGCCGGTTCGGTCGGGCATCCCGATGTGCCGAATCGATTTCTTACGCAACGGCACCGGGCTTTTGCCATGTCAGTGGATGAAAGGTGCGGCATCGCACGTGCTCTGCAACCGTGACACGTGAGCCACAGTCGGGGGCTTCGAGCCGGTATGCCAGCGGGGCCGTCTTTCGGGGGGAGGGATACGGCCTTAAGCTCGGCGACAACACGGCTGTCCCGCATCGCATCGGCTGCGCGGGACATCGCCGCCGCCATTCTGCGTGAAAGTCATTGAATGCCCTCGCGGTCCGAAACCTGTCGACGCTCGCCTGTTATCGGAGGCGCTTTCGGCCTCCTTCTGATGGTTGCCGGATGCGGCACCGTTCTCCTCAACGAGACCGGCTCGCTCACCCGCTACGATCGTCTCAATCCAAGCGACGAGGTGGCGACCAAGGCGAAGCTCTATGCCGATCCCGCAGCGCTCGCCGCGACGCAGACGGTTCGCATCGTTCCGACGCAGTTTCCGGAGTCGATTTCCGGGCCCGGTCTTAACCTCGTCGAGCGGCGCCTGATCGCCAACGCTGCCGACCGTGCGCTCTGCTACGAGTTGTCGCTGCGCTACGACGTTGTCTCCACGAAGAAAGCCGACCTGACGGTTCGCTCCGCCGTCACCCGCGTCGATCTCACCAACGTACCGGCTGCCGGCGCTACGATCGCCACTTCGGCCGGAATCACGGTCGCGTCTCAGCTCGGCGTTGGCTTCGCCACCGCGGTGGGCCGGGTGCCGATCCCCCGTATTCCGATCGGTCTCGGCAGCATCACCATCGAGGCGGAAGCCCTCGACGGCCGTCACCAGCAGCGGGCGGCGATGATCTGGGGTGGGGGTGCCAATGCCTTCACCAACCAGGCGCGCTTCTCCTCGGCCGGCGACGCCTACGATCTCGCGGGTGAGTTCGGACAGGATTTCGGCACGCTCCTCGTGACCGGGCGTGATCCGTTCAAGGAGCCGAATGCGATCCCCAACTGGAACCGCATCCGGATCACCACCCTCGGCGAGGCTCCGCTCGATCCCGATTGCGAGCAGTTCGGCCGAGCGCCGGGCATCGACGGAATCCTCGGCGACTATATCGGCCTGCCGCCGGATTGGACCGACAAGGGCCCCCGCGACCGGATCAACTGAGTTTTCCCGTCGCGATGCCGCGATCCTGCCTTTGCGCAGGGTCCGGCCCCATGATACTGCGCCGTGCCAACGCATTCGGCGCCGACGGCTCATCCAGCCCGGCGCCTCTCACCCGTTCGGGAGTTGGCACATGGCTCGTATCACCGCGGAATCCATCATCGAGGGCCTGACCTTCGACGACGTGCTCCTGCGCCCTGCCGCATCCTCGGTGATGCCCACGGAAGTCAGCGTCGCGACGCGCCTGACCCGCTCCATCCAGCTCAACATGCCGATCCTGGCCTCGGCCATGGACACCGTCACCGAGGCGCCGATGGCCATCGCCATGGCCCAGAACGGCGGCATGGGCGTCATCCACCGCAATCTCGAGCCGGCCGAGCAGGCCGAGCAGGTTCGCCTCGTCAAGAAGTACGAGTCGGGCATGGTGCTTAACCCGATCACCATCCACCCGGACGAGACCCTCGCTGACGCGTTCTCTCTGATGAAGCAGAACCGCATCTCGGGCATTCCGGTGGTCGAGCGCGGCCCCAACGGCTCACGCGGCAAGCTCGTCGGCATCCTCACCAACCGTGACGTGCGCTTCGCCACCAACCCTTCCGAGACGGTGGCCGAGCTGATGACCCGCGACCGGCTCATCACCGTGCGCGAGGGCGTGAACCAGGAGGAGGCCAAGCGCCTCCTGCACCAGTTCCGCATCGAGAAGCTCCTCGTGGTCGACGACCATTACCGCTGCATCGGCCTGATCACGGTGAAGGACATCGAGAAGCAGGTGGCCTATCCGGGCGCGGTCAAGGACGAGCAGGGCCGCCTGCGGGTGGCCGCCGCCACCACCACCGGCGATAGCGGCTTCGAGCGGGCCGAGCGCCTGATCGATGCGGGCTGCGACGTGGTCGTGGTCGACACCGCGCACGGCCACTCGATCAAGGTGCTCGACGCCGTGCGCCGGGTGAAGCAGCTCTCCAACACCGTGCAGATCGTGGCCGGCAACGTCGCCACCCGCGACGGCGCCCAGGCCCTCATCGATGCCGGCGCCGATGCGATCAAGGTCGGTATCGGACCGGGCTCGATCTGCACCACCCGCATCGTGGCGGGTGTCGGCGTGCCCCAGCTGACTGCTCTGATGGAGGCGGTCGAAGCCGCCGACCGGGCCAACGTGCCGGTGATCGCCGATGGCGGCATCAAGTTCTCGGGTGACCTCGCCAAGGCTATCGCGGCCGGAGCGTCCGTGGCCATGCTGGGCTCGCTTCTCGCCGGCACCGACGAGGCGCCCGGCGAGGTGTTCCTGCACCAGGGCCGCTCCTACAAGAGCTATCGCGGCATGGGCTCGGTGGGCGCCATGGCCCGCGGCTCGGCCGACCGCTACTTCCAGGCCGAGGTCAGCGACACCCACAAGCTCGTGCCCGAGGGGATCGAGGGGCAGGTGCCGTACAAGGGCCCGGTTGCAGCGGTGCTGCACCAGCTCGCCGGCGGCCTGCGCGCAGCCATGGGCTATGTCGGCGCGCCGACCATCCCCGAATTCCAGGACAAGGCGCAGTTCGTGCGCATCACCAATGCCGGCTTGCGCGAGAGCCACGTCCACGACGTGACCATCACCCGCGAGAGCCCGAACTACCCGAGCCGCGCCTGAGACCGATCCGGTGACCGATCTGCGACACCTCCTGCTCTGGCCGGTGCTGGCGCAGATCGGCCTCGTCTTCGGCCTCTATGTCTGGCTCTCCGCGGTACGCCTCCTGGCGGTCCGTAGTGGGGAGGTGCAATTCGGCTGTTTCGAGCTCGGCCGCGATGAGCCGCTGCACATCGCCCGCCTCACCCGCAACCTCTCCAACCAGTTCGAACTCCCGATCATCGTCTTCGCCTGCGTCGCCCTCCTCGTCGCCTTCGACCGGGTGACCTGGATCGATGTCTCGGCAGCTTGGCTCTTCTTCGTCGGCCGGGTGATCCATACCGGTGTCCAGACGCTCACCGACGACGTGCCACTGAGAGGCAGGGTCTTCGTCATCAACTTCCTCGGTTGCGCGGTCCTCGTCGCGCATCTCGGCCTCGTCGCCCTCGGGTGGTGATGCGGCAGCGACAGGACCCGCCATGACCGTCCGCGCCATTCTCGCCCCCGTCTTTGCGCAGGTTCTGCTGATCTTCGTCCTGCTGTTCTGGATGGGAGGCGCGCGTCTCGGCGTCGTCCGGTCGAAGGGGGTGAGAGCCACCGACGTCAGCATGGGCGAGCGCGCCTGGCCGGCACCCGCCCAGCAGGCGGCCAATGCCTTCTCGAACCAGTTCGAGCTGCCGGTCCTGTTCTTCGCCCTGGTGCCGCTGGCGCTCTACACGAAGAAGGCCGACCTCCTCTTCGTCGTCCTCGCCTGGATCTTCGTCGCCACGCGAGTGATTCATGCGGGTGTCTAC
Organism: Methylobacterium marchantiae; assembly: GCF_042679825.1. Classification (NCBI taxonomy): domain Bacteria; kingdom Pseudomonadati; phylum Pseudomonadota; class Alphaproteobacteria; order Hyphomicrobiales; family Methylobacteriaceae; genus Methylobacterium; species Methylobacterium marchantiae. The sequence goes on from NZ_JBHTND010000049.1 coordinate 5,738, forward strand.
GTCACCTCGAACCATGTGCCCCATCGCTTCCGCGCCTATGCGGCCGGCGCGCTGGTCCTCCTGCTGATGTGGGTCATCTTCGCGGTGCGCATCTTCATCGCCCCCATCGGAATCTGACGTCACGCCTGGAAAGTCGCGGCCCTCGTCCGATAAAGAGGGAGGCTCATTCAGGTTGAGGATCGTTCCATGCGCGTACTCGTCGTCGGCGCCGGTGCCACAGGCGGTTATTTCGGGGCGCGCCTCGCCGAGGCCGGTCGGGACGTGACCTTCCTCGTCCGCCCGGCCCGCGCCGAGAAACTGGCGGCAATGGGCCTTAGCGTGAAGAGCCCGGTGGGCGACATCCATCTCCCGTCGCCCGCGACGGTCACGGCCGCCGATCTCGCCGCCGGCCATGGCGGCAGCTTCGACCTCGTCCTGCTGAGCTGCAAGGCCTACGATCTCGATGCCGCCATCGCCGATGTGGCGCCGGCCGTCGGTCAGACGACGATGGTACTGCCGGTTCTGAACGGCATGCGTCATCTCGATGCGCTCGATGCCGCTTTCGGCCCGGAACGCATCCTCGGCGGTTCCTGCGCCATCGCGGCGACGGTGGCCGCCAACGGCGAGATCCGGCAGATGAGCCCTCTCCACACCCTGACCTACGGCGAGCGGGCCGGCGGCCGTTCGGAGCGCGTGGAGCGGGTCGAGGCGCTGATGCAGGGCGTCGCGTTCCAGCCGCGCCTCAGCGAGACGATGGTGTTGGAGATGTGGGAGAAATGGTCGTTCCTGGCGACGCTCGCCGGGGCGACTTGCCTGATGCGCGCCACGATCGGCGACATCGTCGCGGCTCCCGGCGGTCTCGCCTTCATCGAGGCGCTGATGGAAGAGTGCCGCCGCATCGCCGAGGATGCCGGCCACGCTCCGCGGGACAAGGTGATGCAGAATACGCGCACCACGCTTACGGCGGAGGGATCGGCTTTCACCGCCTCGATGCTGCGCGACATCGAGAATAAGGCGCGGATCGAGGCCGACCATATCGTCGGTGACCTCATCGCCCGCAGCCGGGAAGATGCGCATCCGATGCTCGACCGGGTCTACACCCACCTCAAGGCCTACGAGAATCGTCGCGCGCGTGAAGCCGCCTGAATCGGCGGCTTCCGCCGATGCCGGAGCGTTAGTAGCGTGGGCTCGGCGGCGGCGAGGGCGGGTTTCCGTATTCGAGCTGCGTCTTGGCGTCGTAAGGGCGCTGCGGCGGCGGGGTCAGGTCGACGGCGGGCGCGGTGGAGCAGGCGGCGACGCTGAGGAGGACGAGACCCGCGAGGGTCAGATGAATGATGGGGGACATGACGATTGCGAAGCTCCGGACGTTGACGCAGCGGGCTCGGGCGCAGCAAGGGCACGAGACGGTTCTGGCGCCTTGCCGTTCTGACGGCGGATCGTGCCGGAAGCTCGGCTGTATTGTGTCCGGCTGCGGATCAAAGCGTGGTCGCATCGCGGCGGCGCTCCTGACCGGTCACGCTTCCCTAACCTTGAGGATTTCGTCCTGACCCCTCCCGCCCGTCTCTCCGCCGCCATCGAGGTGCTCGCCGATATCGCCGAGCGACGCCGTCCGGCCGCGGATGCCCTCAAGGATTGGGGCCTCGCCCATCGTTTCGCCGGCTCAGGCGACCGTGCCGCCATCGCCAGCCTCGTCTACGACGCCCTGCGCCGCCGCGCCTCCGCGGCCTGGGTGATGGGCGAGGACACGCCGCGCGCCGTTCTCATCGGCATGCTTCGGCTGCAGCACGGGCTCGCCGCACCGACCATCGCGGGCCTGTTCTCGGGCGAGCGTTTCGCACCCGATCCCCTGACCGATGCCGAGCGCCGGGCGATTGCCGAGGGCTCGCTGACGGACGCGCCCGCGCATGTGGCCGGCGACGTGCCGGACTGGATCCTGCCTTCCCTGAGTCACCTGTTCGGCGACGCCCTGCTCGACGAATTGCGTGCTCTCGGCCGCCGCGCCCCGCTCGATATCCGGATCAATACGCTGAAGCGCGACCGCGAGACGGCGCTCGCCGGGCTCACGCATCTGGCCCCCGAGATCACGCCGCTTGCACCGAACGGCCTGCGCATTCCGCTGGGCGAGGACGGTCGTGGTCCCGCGCTGCATGTGGAGCCCGAATTCCTCGACGGCTGGTACGAGATCCAGGACGAGGGCTCGCAGCTCGCCGGCGCGCTGAGCGGCGTGCGACCCGGCGAGACCGTGGTCGATCTCTGTGCCGGCGGCGGCGGCAAGACCCTTGCGATCGCTGCGATGATGCAGAACCGGGGACGATTGATCGCCACCGACGACGATCCGCGCCGTCTCGCGCCGATCCATGACCGCCTGCGCCGCGCAGGTGCCGAGGCCGAAATCCGGACCCCGCGCGGAGGGCGGGCGAGGGCCGACGTCCTCGGTGACCTCGACGGCACCGTCGACAGGGTAGTGGTCGACGCGCCCTGTACAGGCACAGGGACGTGGAGGCGCAATCCCGACGCCAAGTGGCGGCTGCGCCTGGGTTCCCTCAGTGCTCGCGTCGCCGACCAGGCCGAGGTGCTCGATCGGGCCCTGCGTCTTGTGCGGCCGGGAGGGCGGATCACCTACATCACCTGCTCCCTGCTGCGCGAGGAGAACGACGCCGCCATCAACGGCATTCTGGCGCGGGCGGACGGCGCCCTGACGATCCTGCCGGCGGGATCGGTCATCGCGGACCACGCCCAAGGGCTCGCAGATTCCGTCCGATTGACCGAGCACGGCCTTCAGATGAGCCCGGCGCTCACGGGGACGGACGGATTTTACGTCGCCACCCTGGAACGGCGCGGCTGATGAGTCTCCACCGCAGGACATTGTTCGCCGCAGCTGCGGCGATGCTGTCCGGCGGTTCGGAAGCCCGCGCCGAGCCGATCCAGGCTCCAGGCTCGACTCTCGATGTGATCGACCTGTGGCCCGGTCTGCCGCCCGGAGGGGGAGGTCCCTTCGCGGCGGATGGCCGCTTCGACGAGAGCCGCGACGGCGTGATCAGCAACGTGGCGCGCCCTTGCCTGCTCGTGATGCGCGCGCCCAAGCCCAACGGTGCGGCTCTGGTGGTGGCGGCCGGCGGTGGCTACCGCCGCATCGACATCGGCAACGAGGGAATCCCGGTGGCGCGGTGGCTCGCCACCGTCGGCATCACCGCCTTCGTCCTGATCTACCGGCTGCCCGGCGAGGGATGGGCGGCGGGACCCGACGCTCCGCTTCAGGACGTGCAGCGGGCGATCCGACTGGTTCGGGCGGGAGCCGTGGGCTACGGGGTCGACCCCGAGCGGATCGGCGTGCTCGGCTTCTCCGCCGGCGGCCACCTGATGGGGGAGGCGGCCATGCGTGCCACGGCGGAGACCTATGCCGGGCTCGATTCCAGCGATGCGCTCTCGGCACGGCCCGAACTCGCCGGCCTGATCTATCCCGTCATCACCCTGCGGCCGCCCTTCGACCGTACCTCGACGCGGCGCATCCTCGCCGGCGACCCACCGGACCCGGTCAAGGCGGCGGTCTATTCGGTGGATACGCATGTCCGCGAGAAGGCGCCGCCGACCTTCCTCGCCCAGGCCGCCGACGACCCGATCGCCGTGGTCGACAACAGCCTGCTGATGTTCTCGGCCCTGCGCAGCGCGCTGGTGCCGACTGAGCTACACCTGTTCGAGCGTGGGGGGCACGGCTTCGGACTCGGCGTGCCGGGCTCACCGGCCGCAGCGTGGTCCGGCCTGTTCCTCACCTGGATGCGGCGTCGCGGCTTCCTCAGGGCGTGAGCATGGGCGACGTTCGGCCCTTCGAACCGGCGGCGCCATGCCCAACGCATGTGGGTGGTGCGCGCCCTGCGGAAGCTGCGCGTTGCACCGTGGCAGGGCCTCGTCTAACTCCGATCCATGAATACCGACCACGACAAGATCCTCATCGTCGATTTCGGCAGCCAGGTGACCCAGCTCATCGCGCGGCGTGTGCGCGAGGAGGGGGTCTATTGCGAGATCGTCCCCTTCACCAAGGCGGCGGAGGCCTTTGCGGAGTCGAAACCCAAGGGCGTGATCCTCTCGGGTGGCCCCGAATCGGTGACGAGCGACGCCTCGCCCCGCACGCCCCAGGTGGTGTTCGATTCCGGCGTGCCGGTCTTCGGCATCTGCTACGGCCAGCAGACCATGGCGGCGCAGCTCGGCGGTGAGGTCGAGGGCGGGCACCATGCCGAATTCGGACGGGCCGAGATCGAGATCCTGGCCGATTGCCCCCTGTTCAAGGGCGTCTGGCATGTGGGCGAGCATTACCCGGTCTGGATGAGCCACGGTGACCGCGTCACAAAGCTGCCCGACGGCTTCACCACCGTCGCCATTTCCAAGAACGCCCCCTTCGCCGCCGTCGCGGACGAGGCACGCAACTATTACGCGGTCCAGTTCCATCCGGAGGTGGCGCATACCCCGCACGGCGCCCTTCTGATCCGCAACTTCGTGCGCGACATCGCCGGCTGCACCGGCGACTGGACCATGGGCGCCTATCGCGAGGAGGCGATTGCCAAGATACGCGAGCAGGTCGGCAAGGAGCGCGTGATCTGCGGCCTGTCGGGCGGCGTCGATTCGTCGGTGGCGGCGGTGCTGATCCACGAGGCGATCGGCGAGCAGTTGACGTGCGTCTTCGTCGATCACGGCCTGCTGCGCATGGGCGAGGCCGAGGAGGTCGTGCGGCTGTTCCGCGACCATTACAACATCCCCCTGGTCCATGTTCAGGCGCAGGAGCTGTTCCTCGGCGAGCTCGAGGGCGTCAGCGACCCCGAGATCAAGCGCAAGACCATCGGCCGCCTGTTCATCGACGTGTTCGACGAGGAAGCGAAGAAGATCGGCGGCGCGGCTTTCCTTGCGCAGGGCACGCTCTACCCGGACGTGATCGAGAGCGTCTCCTTCACCGGCGGCCCCTCGGTGACGATCAAGAGCCACCATAATGTCGGCGGCCTGCCCGAGCGCATGAACATGCAGCTCGTGGAGCCTCTGCGCGAATTGTTCAAGGACGAGGTCCGGGTGCTCGGCAAGGAGCTCGGTCTGCCGGAAGCCTTCGTCGGCCGCCACCCCTTCCCCGGCCCCGGCCTCGCCATCCGCTGCCCCGGCACCATCACCGCCGAGAAGCTGGAAGCGCTTAGGAAAGCCGACGCCATCTACCTCGACGAGATCCGAAAGGCCGGCCTCTACGACACGATCTGGCAGGCCTTCGCAGTGATCCTGCCGGTGAAGACCGTGGGCGTGATGGGCGATGGCCGCACCTACGACCATGTCTGTGCGCTTCGCGCCGTGACCTCGGTCGACGGCATGACGGCGGATTTCTACCCCTTCGACATGGCCTTCCTCGGCCGCGTCGCCACCCGCATCATCAACGAGGTCAAGGGCATCAACCGTGTGACCTACGACATCACCTCGAAGCCGCCTGGGACGATCGAGTGGGAGTGATTCAGGCCCATCCGAACGTATCCGAAACTACGCTATAGTACGATCTAAGTCATTGAAATAAAATAATTATATCTCGTCTTCTATCGTTATCTATCGCAGGGCATGCGAATGGAATGACGGTACGGATGACGGTATGGCCGAATCTTGATCGACCGCCAAAACCATTATACCGTCAGGTTCAAGAGAGCCTTGACGGTATATTTTTTGGCTATATCGCATTGAAATTAAAGCGATAATTCATCTTCAGAGAGGGTGATTTTGGCCTGACGGTATAATTCGAGCCTCTCCCCTGGAAATTGCCCATTTTTGGAGGGAGTTATGCTGACGGATGCTGCTCTTAAGAGCCTGAAACCAAAAGATAAATTGTACAAAGTTACCGACCGTGACGGTATGTACGTTCTCGTGCAGCCGTCAGGGAAAATCGCGTTCCGCTACGACTACCGTTTGAACGGCCGGCGTGAGACGGTGACGCTGGGCCGATACTCCCCAACGGACCTGTCCCTGGCGCGGGCACGTGAGAAGCTGATCGATGCCAAGCGAGCGATCGGCGAGGGCCGCTCGCCGGCCCATGAGAAGCAGCGCGAGAAGCGTCGCCTCAAGGAAGCCAAGAGCTTTGGCGAGTTTGGCGAGCGTTGGATGCAAGAGGCGAAGATGGCCGACAGCACCCGGGCCATGCGACGCGCGATCTTCGAGCGCGACATCCTGCCGACGTTCCGGAATCGCCTGCTGACGGAGATCGATCCGAACGATCTGCGGGCCATGTGCGCGAAGGTCAAAGAGCGCGGGGCGCCCGCAACAGCGGTTCATGTCCGTGATATCGTGAAGCTGATCTACGCCTTCGCGATCCTGCACGGCGAGAAGGTCGCCAATCCGGCTGACGAGGTTGGACCGGCCTCGATCGCAACCTTCGTCCCGAAGGATCGCTCGCTGTCACCCTCTGAAATCCGGGTGATGCTCGGGCAACTCGAACATGTGCCGACGCTGCCGACGATTCGGCTCGGTCTGCGCCTCATCCTGCTGACGATGGTCCGCAAGAGCGAACTCCAGGATGCGACGTGGGACGAGGTGGATTTCGAGAACGCCGTCTGGTCGATCCCCAAGGAGCGGATGAAGCGCTCGAAGGCGCACAACGTCTATCTCGCCCAGCAGGCGATCGACATGCTCATCGCGCTGAAGACCTGCGCGGGTAACTCGAAGTACCTGCTCCCGTCGCGCTATGACGCCGATGCCCCGATGTCGCGGGCCACGTTCAACCGGATCACGACCGCTGTGGTGGTGCGCGCGAAAAAGGAGGGATTGCCGCTGGAGCCGTTCACGGTCCACGATCTTCGGCGAACCGGCTCGACGCTTCTCAATGAGCTGGGCTTCAACAGCGACTGGATCGAGAAGTGCCTGGCCCATGAGGACGGTCGTTCGTCGCGCGGTATCTACAACAAAGCCGAGTATGAGCATCAGCGCCGTCACATGATGCAGGAGTGGGCGAACCTCGTCGATGCCTGGGTCGTCGGTCAGAAATATGCCCCGACGCTTTATCCGCCGTCGATGGACCTGCTGGTGCCGGAACCTACCGTGTAACCGGCCGGGTCTTCCTCAGATGTACATCTGGAGACGGTGCGCGTTTGACGGTCTTCGCATTCGAAGCCTGACGGCGCATCGCCAGCCAGGCTTCGACTTCGGCCAGATCCCATACAACGCAACGGGACGTCAGATAGAACCTCTGCGGGAACTCGCCCCGCTGCTCCATGTCGTAGATCGTGGTGTCGGCAAGCGGGACGATCTCGCGGAGCTGGCTTCGGCGGATGGTTCGTTTGCTCAAGGCTGATTGCGGACGGCTCATGGCGATACCTCAGTTGTAAAATCCGAGGACAATAGAAGCCGATAGTCGTCAGGGTTGGGAATGCCGCACGGAGCGCGAGCGTGGAAACGGCGGCAATGGCGTAGGAAACGGAGGGTTTGCCAAGGCGCAATCGGTGGACCTGCCGTTGTTGCGCTTCATTGGCCTTCAGTCACGCGCGCGTTCAGCCCGCCACGCCCTGCACTCGAAATTCAGATCAACTAATCATATCTGACATAATGAGCAATATAATTGGTCATATATGATTGTTATAGGGCCAGAGCGATTTCGGTTTCATCGTTCAGAAACGCCGGTTCATAGTCACGCGCAAGGCTGCCGGTAACGCCGACCAGGCGGAACGCCTCGCGCCATTCAGCCGAAATTCGCCGTGCGGTTTCCCGGATCGTCTGGCGCGCCTCGGATTCGACGATTTCGAAGAAGTCGCAAGCTTCCAGGGCAAGCCGGATGGATCGGTCGTGACCTCCGCCCTCCAGGATCGCCGTTTCGAGGTGCGGGTTGCGATCGGGCGCGGGGTTCACGTCGAACATCGGGGACAGACGCCAGCGCCCAGCGCCGACATAGAGGAAGCCATGGTTCTTCAGATGGTCATCCTTGTTCGACACGAGGATGGTGAAGATCAAGCGCAGATAGAGTTCCCGGAAGTCGGCCGACGGGTCGGCCGCCGCCGTGCGCATGAAATCGACGATCTCGGTGTAGGCGCCGAGGTCTGTCCCGGTTTTGCCCAATGCCGTGCGCGCGGAGATGTAGGGGATACGGGCGGTGCCGCGTCGATCGAACCGTTGCAGCAAGGCGACGGGGAACGGGGTATCCGCAAGCTCCAGTCTCGCCTCGGGCGTGCGGATGCCGCAGGCTCTGGCGAGCCGGAGCGTTGCGACTTCGACCCGCTCGATGGGTTGCTGGTCGTGAACGGAGGTGAATTTGGCAAGCCAGAGGGTCTCGCCATCAATGACATTGGCCTTGGGGCGCGCCCCCCCTGAGCCGCCGGCTCCGGCAAGCGCCTGCATATCCTGTGCGGAGATCTCCTTGCCCTGTTCGTAGGCTCGGGAGATGGCGGTGATGGCCTGTAGGTCGAGCAAGCGCGGTACAGCCTCAGCGGCGCGTCCCGTGATCACCTCGCCCTTGTCATCAACGAAACGTAGCGCCCCTTGGCGGCAGGTATCGTCGGAGAGCGTCAGATATTCAAACTCGGAGAGGCCATTGCCATAGGTGCGTTCGAGAAGCCTGCGTCCCCAGCTATCGGGTGCAGCATCGGAGAAGACGCCTGCGAGCGCGTCACGCATATTGCCCGGCTGGCCGGAGGTGTGGAACGGTCCGCCTTCGAAGGGCAAGTCCGGCTGCAAAGCAAAGGCTCGGGGGTTCTCGGTCCAGGCGGCATCATACGAAAAGGTGGAAAACTGGCGCGGCCCGACCTGCGTGAAACGCAATTGGCCGACGGGCGTCAGGCTCTCACCAAGGGCGACATGAGCGGCGAAGTCGGGCATCAGAAGGCCGCGCCATCTGGGTCGACGACATCGGTTTCATCCTGTTGCGCCTTATGACCCTGCGTTTCCTGCCTGCGGAGTTTGGCGGCAAAGGATTTTCCGCGTCGCGGCAACTGTTCGGCGGCCAACGCTAGACCCAGGTCATCCTTGCGTGTGTCAAGGAGGTCGGCCAGGCGCTCTACAAGCCCCATGGCGACGAGAACATCGGCAAGCGTACCGATGCCGACGCCCGGATCGCCTTTTTCGAGCCGTGCGACGGTACTGGCAGAAGTGCCGGCGCGGGCTGCGAGATCAGCCACAGCTACTCCACGCCGCAAACGTGCGTTGCGAACGTCGTGCCCAAGCCGTTCGAGCGCTGATCTCGACTTTGGGGAGCCCAATGCAATTCTCCGTATATGACCGACATAGCGTTGATGTAAGTCATATATGATGAATTAGTTGATTTTTCAAGCCCGACGCGCTGATGGGCGACGCTGCCTGAGCCAGGGCAATGCTAGATCAACCGGGTAACGTGCTGCGCTTCGCCTTGGCAAACGCCCGATCAGTCGCGATGAACCGTTCCAGCATGGGCACAATAAGGCGGACAGGATCGGTCGGCGAATGGCCGCTCTCGCGGGCGAGCACATCGGCATAGGCGGTAAGATCGCGATGCAGGCTGGCGGGCAGTTCCACCGTCACCTTCACTGGCTTGTCATCGGCGATCGGGCCGAGCTTGAGCTTGGTCATGGCGCGGCTCCATATGCTTCAAGCACGAGGTCGCGCGTTACGATGACGCGGACGGGGAAGCCCGGCCGGATGGTCAGCGTCGGTGCGATATTGAGCTGGCGCTGGACGATTTGGCGGCCGGTCTGGCCGATGCTGTCTGAAGCGCCGTCGCGGATAGCGCTAAGAAGATCGCTCTCGTCGCTGGACGATCCCGTGTTGGCGCCAATGCTGAGCAGCGTCGAAAGCGCCGCCGCCTTGAACAGTTCGCCCCAATGATAATCGACGCCATCCTCAAGTCCTGCATAGCCTTCGGCGTCAGCGCCCGGCTGACGCTCCAGCACGATCGAGCGGCCGTTCGGCATGATGAGGCGGTTCCAGACCAGCAGGACACGGCGCTGGCCGAAGCCGACGCCATTGTCATACTGGCCGATCAGCCGTGTGCCCTGTGGTACGAGCAGGATGCGACCGGTCGGGCTGTCGTAAATATTCTCCGTGACCTGGGCGGTGATCTGTCCGGGCAGATCGGAGCGGATGCCGGTGATGAGCGCGGCCGGAATGACCGCGCCGGCCTGAAGGATGTTCGGCGACGCCGGCGCGGCCACGCGATCCGATGCGACGGTGCGCCTGTCGGCCGCCTGATTGAGGAAGGCGAGCTGGCGGTCCTGCGCGGTAGGCGTCGCTGGCTGTGGCGCGAGGCCGAGGCCGGTCAGGTCCGGAATGGGTGCCGTGGCATTGGCCGGCGTGGTCGTTGGTGACGCGACGTTGCGCGACTCGGTTGAAGCGAACAGCTTACCGGTTCGCGCCGCTTCAATTTCCTGAAGCCGGCGCTGCTCTTCGGCGCTGAGACCCGGTGTGGCTGTGGCGATGCCCGGCGCGGGAACGGGCTGGCCCCTGTTCTGAGCATCGAGAATCGGCCGCCCGAGATCGCCCGGCAAAGCTGGCCCCAGGACCGGGCCGGTATAATCCCTCGGCAGGCCGTTGAGACCATCGGCGGTCGAGCGGTTCTCGGTCGAATAGAGTTCGCTGTTTCCCCCGCCGCCATCGCGGGTCTGGAGCGCATAGATCAGCGCGCCGCCAATACTGAGGCTGCCGACTAGGCCGAGACCGGCCAGAACCTTCCGCGACAACCGGGTGACGCGCGGCGGTTCGGCACGAAGGCGCATCGGTGCGACCGGCTCGCCGGTCAACGGACGGGCGTCGTCGTCGTCCGGCGTCGCCCCTGGCTTCGCGCTCTTATCAGGATCGATCTCGCTCACGATGCCGACCTCCCGTCAGTGCGGGTGATACGGACGCGCTTTTGATTGTCGCCGGTGCCGAAGCGCAGTTCGGCGGCGGCGAACAGCCGAGCGACGATCATATGCCGGCCGCGCACCCGGTAGTTCACCAGCTCCGAGGTGTTACCCTCGGGACCGACGACGAAGAGCGGCGGCATCTCACCTTGGGCTATGCCGCGCGGGAATTCGATGAACACCTGTCGCTCGTCGTCGAAGGCGCGCAGCGGCCGCCATGGCGCACGGTCGCCCTCGATCGCATAGCGGAAGTTGACGTTGGCGAGATCGACGCCACTGGCGACCGGCTGGGCGGCCTCGGCCTGGCTGTTCTGACGACGCAGGGCGATAAGCTGGTCCTGCGGATATTGCCAGGACACCGACGCCATATAGGTCCGCTCGGACGAGCGCAGCTCCATGTGGTAGGTGCGCAGATTGGTGTTGATGACGAGATTGGTCATCAGGTCGGCGCGCGTCGGTTTGACAAGGATATGGACCTGTTGCGTGGCCCCCGAGCCGCTGAGCGTGTCGCCGATGATCCAGCGCACCGTGTCGCCGGCGGCGACCGGCCCGGAGCCGACGAGGGTTTCGCCCGGCTGGAGCGCGATGTCGGTGATCTGGCCGACGGCGGTGTAGACCTGATAGAGGGCGCCGCCGGTATAGGGATAGACCTGCATGGCGTTGATGAAGCCGTCGCGGACGGGCTGGATGCGCGCGGCAGCATTAGCCTGATTGACGCGGGCGGCGGGATCGGTCGGTTCTGGCGTCTGGCGCGAGCGCTCCACCGGCTTCATCTGGCCGGGCAGCGGCAAGGGTCGCGGCAGTTCGACGACGGTGACCGGCGCCGGCGGATCGACGGTCTGCACGGCGGGCGCAGCGTCATCATAGGCGATCTCGGGCGGTTTCTGCGTCGTGGCGCAGCCGGCGAGCGCCGACGTGCAAAGCAGCAAAGCCGCAAATGCGGTTGTGCGGGAAGCCGGCTTCCCGGCGCTACGGAAAGACGGTGTCATTGTCCAAGCTCCTTCGACCAGTTGATGGCGTTGACGTAGATTCCGAGCGGATTGGCCCGGAGCTTTTCGGCATCACGGGGTGGCGCGACGGCGATGGTGAGGATGGCGGTCCAGCGCGATGTCTCGGCGAGCGAGCCGTCCTGATAGCGGCGCTCGACCCAGGCGACGCGAAAGCTGTCGGGTGAGGCGCGAATGACGGACGACACCTCGACAGCGATCTGCTGCTTGCCGACCTTGGTGAAAGGGTCGTTGACGCGGGCATAGTCGTTAAGCGCCATGGCCCCGCGATCGGTGGTGAACTCATAGGCGCGCAGCCAGTTCTGCCGGACGATGATGGCATCGGCTGGGATCGAGCGGACCTGCTCGATGAAGCGCGCCAGATGCCAGGCGATCTGCGGAGCGGTCGGGCGGTAGTCGGCGACGGCGGGCGCGATGGCCTGCGCCTGACCGAGCTTGTCGACTTGCACCACCCACGGCACGATCGAGCCGTTGGCGGATTGCCAGACCAGCGCGCCGGACAGCCCGGCCGACAGGGTCAGTGAGCCGAACGCCATGAGGCGCCAGTTCTTCGCCTGGACGCGGGCCGAGCCGATGCGCTCGTCCCAGACCTGGGCGGCGCGCTGGTATGGCGTCTCGGGTTGCGGCGTCTTGCCGTAATGGGTGGAAGGTCGTTTGAACATCAGCGGTCGCTTTCGGAGAGGTTGACGGAAGAGCCGCCGCCATGGCTGTCGCCGGATTTGACGGCGTGGGCGGCGGCCTGGATGCCGTGGGAGGCTTGCTGGCCGCGCTTCATGCGCTTGGCCCATGCGGGCGGGCCGTCAGCGCTGGCGGACGAAGACGATGCGGATGGAGCGTCGGCGCCCTCGCTCAGTGCGGCCTCGCCGCTGACGGCGCGTTCGCCGGCCTGAAAGCTGTCCTTCATGGAGGCGGCGGCGCGCCTGAACGGGCTGGCGATGGTGGACCCGGCCTGGGACACGCCGGTACTGGCGACGCCCGATGCGCCTCCGGCCTGATAGGCGGCGGTCGCACCGCCCGCGAGGGTCGCGCCGCCACGGGCGGCAGCGGCGGCTCCTCCGGCGAGAGCGGCCCCGCCGGACGCGACGGCGCCGATCGCAGCACCTCCGGCGGCGACCATACCGCCTGCGGCGAGACCCGTTCCAATGGCCGAACCCGCACCGAGCTGCGGGCCGCCGGAGACGAGACCGTTGGCGATGCCGGGACCGAAGGTTCCCAAGCCCAGCAGCGACAGCGCCGCCAGCACGATCGCCATGGCGTCGTCGATCGTCGGCGCCGTGCCGCCGAAGCCCGCGGTGAACTGGCTGAACAGCGTCGAGCCGATGCCAATGATGACGGCCAGCACCAGCACCTTGATGCCCGACGAGATGACGTTGCCCAGCACCCGTTCGGCCATGAAGGCGGATTTGCCGAACAGCCCGAACGGGATCAGCACGAAGCCTGCCAGCGTCGTCAGCTTGAACTCGATCAGGGTGTGAACCGCGCCGGGTTTTCCGGAGACCATTTGGTTTGGGTTCAGGCGGCCAAGGGTTGAGCCTCGGCTTTGGCATAGTAGCGGGCTTCGGCCTCGGC
>NZ_JBHTND010000050.1:0-17992 GCF_042679825.1 Methylobacterium marchantiae
GGGCTCACCCCGAACGCGTTTGCAACCCGGTCCCGACAGGACCAGAACCAGAACGGACTCTGGTTATGAGCGGGGGCAAACAGGGGGCAAGGTCAGAACTTCCCAAGCAACCGGTCGAACAACTCGCGAGGCTCGGCGTCGACGGCCCGCGCAATGGCGATGAACTCCACGAGATCCAGTCGCCGCTCGCCGCCTTCGTACTTTGCGACGAACGATTGCGGTGCGCCGAGCCGCTGAGCAACCTCCTGCTGCGTCAGGCCGACCCGTTGGCGCTCTTGCTTGAGCAGCGCAACCAAATGTGTGTGCTCTGTCGTACGAAGAGTCTTGCGCATGCGCTCGTTCCGAAGCGCAGCGGAGATCTGACTGTTTTAGGATAATCCCATTTCAGGATATTTTCCTGGACTGCCGGCCCAACCAGAGCGACACCTGCCGCAGGCGACACCGCCCGACCACAGGATCGATCGATGAACATCGGAACAGGGGTCTTCGTGCTCCGAGACGAGCACACGCTCGTCGCCATGCAGGCGGCAAGCTTTGCCACCGAAAACGACTTCCAGCGCCTGCTAGCATCCTTTCCCGAGTTACTCGCGGGCGATCAGATCGACACCGAGGTGCCACGTCGCTTCATGCTGGTGGCCCGTGAGAAGGGTATTGCGGCGGAGGAGGGCGGGTCGGACCGTTGGTCGCTCGATCACCTCTTCCTCGACCAGGACGGAATCCCGACGCTGGTCGAAGTCAAACGCGGCACCGATACCCGGATCCGCCGCGAGGTCGTCGGACAAATGCTCGACTACGCCGCGAACGCGGTATTGCACTGGCCTCTCGACACCCTCAGGGCTCAATTCGGGGCGCGATGCGAAGCGGAAGGTCGCAACCCCGTCGAGACTCTTAAGGATCTGATCGGCCCGGATATTGAACCAGAAACCTTCTGGGACGGGGTGCGAATCAACCTACAGGCCGGGCGGGTTCGGCTCCTGTTTGTAGCCGACAAGATCCCATCCGAGCTGCGACGCGTGGTGGAATTCCTCAACCGTCAGATGCAGCCAGCCGAGGTGCTTGCGGTTGAACTTCGCCAATACGAAGGGCAGGGGCTGAAGACCCTGGTGCCGATCGTTCTGGGCCGGTCTGAAGCCACGAAGGATCGCAAGAGCAGCCCGAGCCGCTCCGTGCTGCCAAAGCGCGCCTGGGACGAGGCAACGGTCATGGCGGAGATCGTCGCCCGCGGTGACGACGCAGTCTCGGCGACTGCCCGCTCGATTGCGCACTGGATGCATCGAAAGGCTGACCGCATTGCCTTCAACACCAGTCCAAATTTTGGCGCACTAGGAGCGATATTCGAGGTAGATGGGTCAAATATCCCGGCGCTCAGGATCTTCACTGACGGGACTATGGCGGTTTACTTCGAGTACATGCTCGGCAAGCCGGTCTTCGATGCCCTTACGCTACGCCAGGAACTCCTTGACCGGCTGAATGCCGTCCCTGGTATACGCCTGCCGCCTGACGCGGTTTCGAAGCGTAAGACGATCCCTCTCGCTGGTCTCACGCCGCCCGCGGTCGAGGCATTCCTCGCCGCGATGGACTGGTTTGTCGATACGCTGCGTAGCGGCGCTCAAAAGGCGGAGGCCTGACCATGCGGTCCTTCCTGCTCGCGACGACTGCGCTCTTTGCATTCATACCAAGTGTGTTTGCGATCGATAGTGCACGGCGACGTGTGATCGAGGAGGCCTGTTGCCCCTACGAACGGGAGGAGAAGGGGCCGAACGGGGTGATGTCGCCGCGCGAAGTGCGCTGCCGTCTGTCGATGGGCGAGAGCTACGCGGAAATCGATGAGGACATCACCGTCTTGCAGACCATGCAGGCAGAGCAACAACGGCTTGATGAGAAGTCACGCGCCCAAGCCCTCGAACGAGCCTCACGGGAGCGCGACACGGCTCTGCAGTCAGCCCCCGGTTTGTGTCGACGCATGGTGCAGGAGCACAAGGAAGGCCGGTAGTTTACGTCTCGGGCGATCGCTCCGTCCCTCCTAAGCGACGACGCAAGCGACGTTGAGCGGATTGATCCTGCCTCGATATCGGGAGTGACCCGATTCATGGATGTGCTCGGACACAACTACAGCGAAACCGATCAGCGTGCGCTCGTTCTGAGCGCAACATCGGAGGACAGATTCAAGCAGTTCGAAGGTTTCAACACCCTTCTCGATCGGATCGGTACGAACCTCAGGACAAGGGCCCAGCGCGCGCAGTTCTATGAAGAGACCGGACGCCGATCGGGCGGCCCTGTGCAGAGAGTGCCCAGTTCAAAAGACTACGCCTTCAGATGCTATCTCGAGCAGCAGTTCGGATCACTCCAGGCCGACCCATTCGATCGCGCCATGAAGCTTGACGCTTCGGGCCGCTACATTCGCCGACGTTGAGAAAGCCTTTACAACAACACCTGGGCTCGGAGTCAAAAGACGCTAATTCTCGCCCGAAGTCCCGCCGACTGCATGACTACAATGCCAGGTGGAGGGATCATCGGTCGCGACGCAAGCTCTCTCGTCTGATTCGAATGCCTTGGTTTGATTTTTGATACCTTGCCGCAGTGGGCCGGCAGGCGAACTAGGATCCGGACCCATAAATTTGGCTTGGCAGGAGTGTCTGTGATTCCTTTGTCATAAAGGAGGATCGGATGGACGAGTTTTGGCTGACGGACGCCCAGTTTGCGAAGATTGAGCCGCACTTGCCGACAGATACGCGGGGCAAGGAGCGCGTCGATGACCGTCGGGTGATCAGCGGCATTATCCACGTGCTGAAGTCGGGCGGGCGTTGGGCGGATGCACCACGCGAGGTCTATGGCCCGAAGAAGACGCTCTACAACCGGTTCAGGCGCTGGGCGGCCAAGGGCGTCTGGACCGATCTGTTCGAGACCCTGGCCAAGGCTGGCGGCCCACCCTCCCAGGTGCTCATCGATTCCTCGGCCGTGAAAGCGCATCGCTGCGCATCCGGCGGAAAGGGGGGGAGCACAATCAGGCCATCGGCCGTTCGCGGGGCGGGCGCACGACCAAAATCCATGCGCTTACCGACCGGTTCTGCCGCCCGCTCGCCTTCCTGCTGACGGGCGGACAGGTCGCGGACTGCAAGGCAGGAGCCTTGCTCCTCGAGCGCTCGCCCCGGTGCCGCATTCTGCTCGCCGACAAAGGCTACGACAGCGACGCCATCCGCCGGCAGATCGAGGCGACGGGAGCCGCCCCCAACATCCCGCCAAAATCCAACCGGCGCTGGAAGCCCTGCTTCTCGCCGGTCCTCTACAAGGGCCGCAACGCCATCGAGCGCATGTTCGGCCGCATCAAGGACTTCCGTCGCATCGCCACACGATACGACAGGCTCGCAACCCACTATCTCGCAGCCGTCTGCATCGCTGCAACCGTCAGCTATTGGTTATGAGTCCAGACCCTAGATCCATTTAGCCAAGTCCGGGCGGTCCATTGTATATCCCGCATCGGTCCTGACCGAAAAACCGATCTTGCCCATCATCGTTCTCTACCATGGTACGTTGCTCGATCGTCCGCCGTGTTGGATTCCGGCGCTGCAACGGCTGAAGGGTCGCGGTCTTAGCAACGAGGAAGTCGAGGGCCTGTGAGGTGGCGTCGACCTGATCGTCGCTTCGACCGAACGGAAACGCCAAGAGCTCACTGACGTAGTCGTAGGTCCACGACTCGGATGATGGGATCCAGACCTGCCCAGACTCGAATCGAGCGCTTTGCGCCAAGAGTCGGGCACGCTTGTCATATCGTGGGCGTCGCAAATGGACGCGGATACCGTTCGTCCGACGAATATCCTGCTGTAAGCTGCGCCCGAGTTCGGTATCCTCGATCAGCGTCTCGTCCGGCCGCCAGGCACGATGGCACTCGAGGATCATGTTGCGCAGCTCAGGCGTTTCCTAACGTCCTCTGATGAGATCAAGCAGATAGAAGTTTTCTCCATCCGAACCCCAGAGCAGGCCGACAGAGTAGCTGCTCGTAGCATCCAGGGTCGATGCCGTGTCCCAGCTTGCCACGAAGTACTTGAGCGAGGAAGGCTCAGGCTCGCAATCGAAGTACTTCAACCATTCGCGACGGATCACATTGCCGTCCGCTGGTACGGGATCCTGTAGGTACATCGCCGCGAAGGTCATCGACCCGACTGCGCGCCGCATCTCGTCCAATAACTCCCGCGGTTCGCGCTCTGCATCGAGCACCTCACCGGCTCTGCGAGCGTAGACGTCGTGCTCGCTCGGCCCGATCTGGTAACGCGCCGACTCCGACGTGATCGCGGGAATTCGGCGCCAAGCCGGCCAAGGCTGCGATGCGACGTCGGTCGAGTTGCCCGAGTTCTGGCATCTCGGCGATCAGCGTCGCGGCGAAGGCGAACGTCACTTGGGCATCTCCGCGAAGATGCCGATCGCTTATGGGATGGCCCGCCCCTTTACCGAACCGTTGGTGGCATGTTGCTGCTTTGGGGGAATGGAAGGATCGGGAATGGCAAAGAGTTCGGTCGCCGTGCTGGGTACCGAGGCGCAGATTGGCGCGCGCATCCGGTCCCTCGTCGTTGATATCCGCGAGGAATGGGCGAACCTCGACGGCCGTATCGAAGCTCTCGACCGGGAGTTTGTCGCGCATGCCCGCGCCGACGAAGCAGCCCGACGCCTGGTGTCGATCTCAGGCGTCGGGCCGATGACGGCCACGGCCTTGCGTGCAGCCGTCGACGATGGAGGCGCCTTCGCGTCCGCCCGCGACCTGCCGGCTTGGCTCGGCCTCGTGCCCCGACAGCATACGACCGGCGGCAAGCCGAAGCTGCTCGGCATCAGCAAGCGGGGCAACGCCTATCTGCGTGGGCTCTTCTTCCACGGCGCCCGCGCAGCGCTGGCCTCATTGTCCAAGGTCGAGGATGCGACCGGCCGATGGCTGCGCGGTCTGCTGGCACGGGCGCACTACAACGTTGTGGTCGTCGCGCTCGCCGCCAAGCTCGCGCAGATCGCCTGGGCGACGCTGCGCAAAGGAGTGAGCTTCGAACGGCGGCCGGAGCCGGCCCTCGCATAGGGCATCAAAAAAGATTGACCTGAGCCGGAGCGCGATCGCTCGGCGCGGGTCCACGAGGTCTGCGGGAGGACAGTGAAGATGGCCTGACGGTCGAGCGGCGTTCCGGAAGCCTGGCAAAAAAAGCGGCCCCCGAGGCCGATTCGCTTATGAGGCCCGGGACGTGCGGCTCTCCATCTTGGCGGCGGCCCCGTGCCGACATGCCGGATACGTTTGTGCAGACCGGTCACAGGCATCTTCATCGGCGGCCTTGCAGACGGGGCGGGCCATACGTTTTTTTAGGCTCCGGACTCATAACCAGTAGCTTACGGTTGCAGCGATGCAGACGGCGGCGAGATAGTTGGTTGCAAGCCTATCGTATCGCGTGGCGATGCGACGGAAGTCCTTGATGCGGCCGAACATACGCTCGATGGCATTGCGATTCTTGTAGAGAACCGGCGAGAAGCACGGCTTCCACCGCCGATTGGATTTCGGTGGGATGTTGGGGGCGGCACCCGTCGCCTCGATCTGTCGACGGATGGCGTCGCTGTCGTAGCCTTTGTCGGCGAGCAGGATACGGCACTGGGGCGAGCGCTCGAGGAGCAAGGCCCCCGCCTTGCAGTCCGCGACCTGTCCGCCCGTCAACAGGAAGGCGAGCGGGCGGCAGAACCGGTCGGTGAGCGCATGGATCTTGGTCGTGCGCCCGCCCCGCGAACGGCCGATGGCCTGATTGTGCTCCCCCCTTTTCCGCCGGATGCGCAGCGATGCGCCTTCACGGCCGAGGAATCGATGAGCACCTGCGAGGGTGGGCCGCCAGCCTTGGACAGGCTCTCGAACAGATCGGTCCAGACGCCCTTGGCCGCCCAGCGCACGAAGCGATTGTAGAGCGTCTTCTTCGGGCCATAGACCTCGCGCGGTGCATCCGCCCAACGCCCGCCCGACTTCAGCACGTGGATGATGCCGCTGATCACCCGACGGTCATCGACGCGCTCCTTGCCTCGCGTATCTGTCGGCAGGTGCGGTTTGATCTTCGCAAACTGCGCGTCCGTCAGCCAAAACTCGTCCATCCGATCCTCCTTCCCGACAAAGGAATCACAGACCTTCCTGCCAAGCCAAATTTATGGGTCTGGAGCCTAGGACGTCGCGCTCCATGCGCGTCCGGTCGAGTTCACGCCGCAGACGGGCGATCTCGGCGGCCTAGTCGGAGGGGGACGCCACCGGGCTCGCAGGCGCAGCTCCCGGTGACCCTGCTGCCCGCGGTGGTAGGAAGCCACCCATCAGTGCCGAGCGCCACTACCTCAGCATCAAGGGTTGGATCCCGAGTTCGGCCGCGATCTGCATCTGTGGTCGGCCGCTGCTCTCCAAAAGCGCTACCGCCTCGCGTTTGAACTCGGGCGTGACACCGAAGGTGCACCGAAGCAAACTCGCGTCTCGTCTTGGCCATCAAACACCTTCCCCGCACGCAAGAAGCGTATCAGAGGTGTCCGTGGAACCGGGGGAGGATCAACCGCCGGCTTCCTTAAAGCGATGGACTGGTTCGTCCACACGCTGCGCGCCGGCGCCACGAACGCATAGCGACGCTGAAGTGGGCACGCTCCTGAGCAGCCTCGCACCACCCGAGGATCGGGGGCGGGTCATGACCCGCGGGCTGGCCGAGATCGGCCGATGCAACGCCCATCACTCGCTGCGCTCTCCGTCCGAACCGGGGCCGGTTCGGACGCACGACGGGACGCGAGCGCGGCAAAGGTCTCGCCGCTCTGCAGATGGACGGCCTCGGTCTTCGTGGCGTCCTCGAAACGCCGGATGATGAGATCGACATAGAGCGGGTCGATCTCGATCCCGACGCAGCGCCGACCCGTCAGCTCGGCAGCGATCAGGGTCGAGCCGGACCCAAGGAAGGGATCGAGCACGGTCTCACCGCGATCGGTCACATCGAGCAGCGCATCCTTCAGCATCGCCACTGGCTTCACCGTCGGGTGGTCGGCGAGACCCCGCCGTGCGTCGGATCCAGCCGTCGAAGCGCCGGGATAGGTCCAGAGATTCGTGCGCCAGCGACCGTTCTGCCCGAGCTTCACGTTGTTGCGGTGAGGTGCGTGTCCTTTTTTGAACAGCGGCAACAGCTCGTGCTGCGAACGGTACAGGCCGCCCATCCCGGCGTTGGTCTTGCCCCAGACGATGAGGTTCAGCTGTTCTAACCCGAGGCGACTTGCGGCGCGGTCGACCGCGCTCAACCCCCGCCAGTCGATGAAGGTAGCCAGCAGCCCGCCATCGACGAGACTCCCCGCAGCCTGGCTCATCCAAGCGTCGTTGAAGCGGGCAAACTGCTCGTCGCTCATCTCGCCGCTCGCCATTGCGAACTCGCGATGATCGCCGCGCGTCACATGTCCGGCGATAGCCACGTTGTAGGGTATATCGGTAAGCACAAGGCGCACCGGTCCAACCGCGAGCTTACCCAGCCAGTCGGCTGCCTCGCGCGCGTCGCCGCAGACAACCCGGTGATCGCCGCAGCTGAAGACATCGCTCTGTCGCGTCACGCCGATCGCGGCTGGGTTCGGCACGAGATCGGCCGGGTCGGGCTCATCGTCCTCATCCCCGAGCCGGATCGCGTCGATCAGCACGGTGTCGATCCCGACGACCTCGATCGGCGCCCCCGCGACCACCAGCTCACGCAGGATGACCTCGATGGACGCGAGATCGTAGGTCGCCTTATCGGAGAGCACGTTCACGCCGAGCCTGATGAGCTCCCATTGCTCCGTCGTCGTGATCTCTACCAGCACGCACGGGATGGCTTCTAGGCCGAGACGCTTGGCCGCTTCGACCCGGCTGACCCCGTCAAGAATCCTGTCATCCGTATCGATCAAGACGGGGTCAACGAACCCCACGGTCGCAATGCAGGCCGCGATCTGCGCCACATGCGTCTCATCCAGCATATGGATCTTCCGCTCCGCAGGGCGAAGGCTCGCAGGATCACGCCGGACCATGCACAGGTTCGGCATGAGATCGTTACGACGCGGCGTCGAAAGGCTAGGGATGGAAGCCGGCTGCTTCCTTCGGGCCCTTCGCTCGGCATCTCGCTTCAGCAGGGCAGCCTTCAGGTTCCTAGACATCGCTCTGTCCTCCCAGGTGGGTCCGTGTTCGGGCGCGCGGCGGGGGCGGCAGCGGAGGGGCCGCGGGCGCGGTCACGGAGGGAGCCGGCGGGCGCGAGCGCGTCCTGATCCGTGTGGGCGGCGCCGACGCGATCGGTCGATCCGCGAGTTGGCACTCCAGCGTCGTCTCGAACGGCGGGATCGGCCCGTAGACCCGCTGGTGTTCCTCGAGCAACCGAGCCTTGACCGTCGGCAGCAGGAGCCTCCACGCGTGCTTCTGCCGAGCTGCCAAATCCGCCTTCTGACCGACCGTGAGGCGGGGCCGACGCCGCGCCTTGGGCGGCGGCGAGAGAAGGCCGAGCCCGTCGAGCATAATCAGGAGCTCCTTCACCTGCTGGTGTGCCCCGCACACGCCGTGCATCGCTGCGGTGAACAGCTGGCGGACCGCCACGGCGATCGCCGTGGCCTTGCGCGTGCGTCCGCCGGACGAGACGCCAATGAGCTTCATCATGGCCTTGCGGTGGGCGTCCCAGGGATCACCGCTGGCCCGCGCCGCGCCCGAAGGGTTGCCGCTCTGGCCGGATTGCCAGCGCGTGTGCACCGGCGGCTTGCGGTAGCCAACCTCGGATTCCCCGGTCCGACGCCGTTGCGCCGCCATCCGCCGCGCCGCGGCGCGTTCGACCCCGGGCCTGATGGCGTCGACCTCCGGCTTCCACTCGAAGGGCACGAGCGTTCGGATCGGACGGCTGCTTGGATAGTGGGCCTCGTACGCCCGCTGGATCTCCGGCAGGATCCTGCAGCAGATATGCGCCGCTTGCAGATGAGCGTGATCGCAGAGCAGCGCGTCACGGGCCAGCCGCTGTTTTGTGGCCGCGATGTCTGAATCTTCCGCCTTGGAAGCGTGCAAAATACTCTTGTCGACGAGGAATCGGGTCAGCCACGTCTGTTGACGTATGGCGCTGATCACGCCGCGCGCCGCATCCTCGCTAATTTTATCGAAGTAGACGTCGAGGAGAAATCTCCTCTTGACGCTGCCGTTCTCCCGAACCTCGATCAAACCGAAGGTCGCCATCCGGATATGGTTGATCGGGCTGTTCGAGCCGAGGCGCTCGATCTCGGCTGCGGCTTCCTGGCGTCGGCGTTTGTTCTTGAACGAGGTACGGGCCATCTGGGCGCTCGCCATCTTCGCCAGCACGCACGCGGGATCGCGTGCGGGTCAGGCGTTAAGGAAAGTGCCCCGGGCATCCCGGCGCTTGCTCCATCGGAAAGATGGTTGGCAGATTGACCGCGTGTATGTCAATTAAAAATGCCGGCGGCAGCATGAAAGCTGGCATCGTCATGGCTCATTCCGAACCGATGTACCTTCCGTTCGTTCTTTGGCGGAGTGATAGGTCCACTCAGATCTTTGGCTGACTTCGCGGAATAGCTCAGAGCTGTTTCTGTGCCGACCACCGCCCGTTAGATAGACTCCGGCGTGGAGCGCCCTAAGGCGACCGCGAAGAGATGCGCGGGTTCGTCACCGTCGCGACGTCCTTCGACTTCTCGACCTCGAATGGTTCTCTGCCAATCCGCAAAAAGATCCCTGCCGCGCGCGTAATAAATCCCTGCGTGAGCCTTGGGCAATCCCTGCTTGTTAGCTGGAAAGTCCCTGCACGGACACGCGCGAACCAGAGACCGGTTCGAGCCTGACTGCCCGCACCACCAGGCAGTCTGAAAAAACTGCTTACCTGGTGGTCTTCGTAAAAAGTGTCGTAGCGTTCGCGGCTTAGCCGGACCTCCTTGAGTATGCGCCTGTCTCCGTCGCTGGAGACTTAGGATGGTCCGCGAGATATCGGCAACGCTCAGCGGCGTTCGATCTCGTTTCCGCAGATGCGCCTCTTGGGATGATGCCCGAGTCTGCTATGGAAGGCCGGTTTCTGCATTTTCATGCATGGCATTTAATCGGCTACCGATCGTGTCGACGATCCGAGGCGAGAGATGCGCCATCCGACACGACGAGCAGGGCCTCGGCCGATCGCCCTTCAAGGATCAGAATGTCTTCGACGGCAAAGCGCAGGGAGCGGGCAGCATCGCCATCGGCGGCCTCCTCATAGGCGATGGCCGGCACTTCAATGTCGGTCAGGGCGGCGATCCGTGCCACGTGGTTGGCCGTCAGGGTAGACACCCCACGAATAAGAACATATAGAGAACATATGTTCTGAGCCGGGAGGTCAAGATGCATACCGCCGACCTGTGGATATCCGGAAATCCTGTCCCCAACGGTCTGTCTTCAGGCATGGCACGGCGGACATACGCCGGTTCGACAGTCAGCCCGGCATCGACGCGCATGCGTGGAGACCGATCCATGCATTTCGATGTCATGGAGGAGCGGCGTGATCGCTGGGGTTGGTCGCTGCGCGACGCTTACGGCCAGGAGATCGCCCATTCGCCGATGCCGTATCCCAGTCAGGTCCAGGCTTCTGCCGCCGCCTTGGCATTCTCACAGTTGGTCGCCGACGCCGGAAAGCAGATGCGCAGGCCGTGAACTGGTGCTCATGCGCTACAGCGCACGTTCCACCTCGCCGACACCGTGATCAGATCCGGGCGGCGGGGCTAATTGTCAGTCGAGTGTTACTTGGCGAGCGTGACCGCTATCCGCTGAAGAATGCAGAGCGGCCTAACGCGCTTTAAAATTACGCTGCCGCCGCAACCTTACGCGGTCGCCCAGCACGCTTCTTCTCGGGAGCGGGTGCCACGGAAGTAATCTCGACCTGCGGCGTTTCGGCCACCACCGCCTGCGACGCGTTCTTCCGCTTCTGCCCGAGCCCAAGATGAAGTGCCAGGGCCGAGCGCTTTGCAGAGTAGCCTGCCGCGGTCATCGGGTAGTCGGCCGGCAGGCCGTGCTTTGCGCGATAGGTCTCAGGGGTCAGGTCGCGAATCGTCAGGTGACGCTTCAGGGTCTTGTAAGGCTTGCCGTCCTCGAAGCTGATCAGGGCATCCGGCGTGATCGACTTTTTGATCTGTGCGGGCGTCAGCTTCTCGACCTTGTTCGCCTCGGCCAGAGCAGTTCCGCTGGCGGCAAGAGAGCTGATTGTCCCGTGGACCGAGCTCAGCAGAAGAGGCAGATCGGCTGCGGGAACCGAATTGTTCGATACGTAGGCAGAAACAATGTCAGCGGTGAGCTCGATCAAATCGTGCCGTAGGTTTTGGGAAACGTCGTCCATCTAGCATTTTCTCCATGGATAGATCGTTCACCCCTAGTCTATCGCACGACAAAGCTTCAATCATTTTTTCGTGCGGTTCCACACAGAGGTGAGCCCGCGATTTTATCGAGTGATTGGTTGACGATGGCATGACTGCGCCGTGTTTTCACAGTTTACTGGGTAGGATAGCGCTGTCTGCGTAATAACCAGCGCTCCTCGGCAATGGGCAGGCCGCAAGAACCATGCACTCCGACATGACGTCTTAAGCCATTGCTGTACCTCAAATGTAAAAGTGAGAGAGACTTCCGAATCGTTAATGTTGAGATCGAGAAGATCGGCGCCCCCACCCGCTCCGGACTAGGTATCGTTGGAAAGAAGGTTGTTCAGCCTTTGCCAGGGTGTTTATCGGCTGAATCGCTTTGGTTTCGATCCCTTGCTTGAGGTTCAAGGCCGCAGCGACCGTCCGTGGGTCAGCAAGGCGTTGATGAAGTTCCGGATTTCGATCTGCCGCTTTTCGCTGTCGCTGACTTGATCGTCGAGGCCTAGTCGCCATGCCAGATCGCGCCGTTGAGGCTCGCGATGAAACGCGTCGATCAGTACGGCCTGTTCCTCGACCGCAGCGCATGTCCGGGCGAGGCCGCTTTCCACGAGGGAGCTAGCTTGGCGACGAAGCGCCCCGCCGACCTCGTCGAGGCCGATCTCAGGATGATACTGCACACCCCAGAAGACCCCATTCTCGTGACGTATTTCGGCAGCTTGGACCACGGTGGCTCTGTTGCTTGCCAGCAGAACTGCATCGGTCGGCAAGGTCACCACCTCGTCGGTGTGGATGCTCGGCGCATCATAGGCGGCAGGGCGGCCCGCGAGCATGGGATGGGTGCGCCCCGCATCTGTTGCGGTGATGCGTCGGGCAAAGCCTGCCTCGGGTCCAGAACGGTTTGGTCGGACGGTCCCGCCCGCCGCGACCGTGGCAAGCTGCAGGCCGGCGCAGGAGCCGAAAGCGGGCGTACCCGACGTGAAGGTCGCCCGCATGAAGGCGACGGCGCGCCTGACCTCGGACGTTTCGTCGTACAGGGCCAGCGGCGATCCGGTCAGGAAGACAGCGTCGTAGTCACTGATGGTCCCGCCCGACTGCAGATCGCTGTCCGCGTCGGCTGGTCTGATTCTATCGCAGGCAGCGCCAGGGGCGAGGTGAGCCAGGATGTCGAGGTAGGTGTCGCCGGACGACCGGCCGACACTGTCGCGCCGTTCTTCGCGTGCTTTGGGCGGCTCGCTCTCGGCGATGAGAAAACGCAGCCCGCGTGATGTCACTTGCAAGGGAAATGGTTCTCCAGGGAGTCGTTCCCTGGCACGCGAACCGGCAGTCGGCACCTGTGTTCCTATCCTGGAAAACCTGCCGCAAGCGTCAGGTCGCCACGGTCGGGCAAATACGCGCCCGCATCACATTCCGCTGGGACTTCTTCGGGATGGCAACGGTCACTCCGCGCGACGCAGAGCCCCCGCCCGAAGCGTGATACGCGTCAGCTCGGACGGAGGTCCCAGCCGCAGGGCGAAGCCCGGCCATAGCCCCGTACCGTTGTTGACGTAGAGGGTCATGCCGCCGACCGCATAGGCTCCGGAGACGAAACCGCCATTGGCACGGGCGACCAGCCTGTCCAGGCCCACGATCATCCCACCGTGCGTATGTCCGGAAAGCTGCAGGGCTACACCCTTAGCCGCCGCCTTCGCCGCATCCTTCGGCTGATGGTCGAGGAGAACGATGGGGGCATCCGGCGGCGCACCGGCCAGCGCCGCATCGAGGTCGTGGGCCGGCTGGCCCGAATGCGAAGCCGACACGTCGGTCACGCCAGCCAGGATCAGGGCATCGTCAGCGCGTCTCAAGACCGTATGCCGGTTCGCCAGCACACCCATGCCCAGGTCGGCATAATGGCGCATCCACGCAGCATACTCGAAGAAATACTCGTGGTTGCCGGGTATCACCCAGACGCCGTCAGGTGCATCCAGCGCGCGCAACGGTTCGACATCGGCACGGCGCGATGCAAGGGACCCGTCGATCAGGTCGCCGGTGATGACGATGAGATCGACGCCGAGCGCGTTGGACCGCGTCACCACCTCTCGCGCCCACGCTGCCGGGAACAGGCGGCTGAGATGAAGGTCCGTCAGTTGAAGAAGGACATAACCTTCGAAGCGTGCGGGTAAGTTGTCGATCTCGACGGTGACGTCCTTAAGCGGCGGTATCCGAACGGCCTGCTGCACCGCCACCGCCGACAGGAGCATGGCCAGCGCCGCCTCGGCATAGCGCCAACCGGTGGAGATAGCCCAGCCGCCACCCGGCGCGAGCCTGGACGCCAACGCCGCGACGTCGAGCGCCAGTTGCATCGCCGACACGAGGAAGATCGCGCCGAAGGCCCAGTTGAACAGCACGATCAGCACACGCGGGAACTCGGGCGCGAAGACCGAGCCGGATGAGAGTCGGCTCCACAGGTGATACTGCGACGCAATCAGCAGAAGAACGGCGACGCCAGCCTTCAGCACCAGCGGCCATGGAAGCGGCCATAGCACTCGGGCGATGACGTACAGCGAGGGCAGACCGAAGATCAGGTGGAACATGCTCTCACGTGGGCGACGGTGGACCGTCGGCGTGGTGCCGATCTGTCATCCGGGTAACCCGGGCCATATCACTGACCGCGCTTCGAAGGTCGCATCGAACTCGCTCGGGCCCGCGGTCAGGTGCTCCCGAGCACATTTGAGCATGACACCTGCAACCCCGAGCGATCCCCCTCGACCACAGAAATGCTGCCGAAAGCGACTTTGGGACCTTGGTGCTGATCAAAGCCGTGACGGTCGGCGTGCGGCGGATGTGGGAGACGGGCTACCGATATTCGAACGCAGAGGTGATCCTCGTCGATGAGTCAGTCGGCGGCCCCCCATATGAGCTGAGGGGTGACCTTCCTCATCCGGGAGTAGCCTCGGGTCGCCGATGGCCACGCAGCCTCGTCCCAGGCCCGTCGGACGCGCAGGCACCCCTCCGGCAGCGCCATCGCCGATGGCCCGACCGGGGCCCAAGCGGTCACGGCCGGCAAGCTGTCGGCCCAACCGACATGAGCGTGGCCAGCCGGACATCCGAAATGAGCCTTGGCTCGAGCCAACCCATCGGCCATCGCAGCCTCGTCCGCAGCTTTGACCCGGTCGGAGGCGCCTTCGGCATGGGCAACGAGGCCGCCGATGCGCACGACCCATGCAGTGCCGAGGGAGAGGCTCTCCGGGTGCAGGTCGTCGAGGTGCAGGAGCAACGCCACCGCGCCGTCGGGCACGGCGTCGGCAGGCGATAACGGCACTTCTCGCGGCGGCATCGGCTCGTCGAGCGCATCGGGGTACTCGTCGAGGCCTACCGGGTCGAAGCGCCCATCGGTGTACCGACGGATGTTCTCGGCGCGGGCGACATAGTGCTTGCCCCGAGTGTGCAGGCCGGCGACCCAGCGCCAGGACAGGGTGTTGCTGGCTGGATCGCCATCGACCAGTTGGCGCATGAAAAAGTCGGCACCGAGGGCCCAGGGCAGGCGGAGGGTAAAGATCCAGATCGAGGCGAACCACATGCGCGCGTGGTTGTGGAGCCAGCCGGTCTCGACGAGTTCGCTCGCCCAGGCATCAAAGCAGTCGATGCCGCTCCGCCCCTCAATCGCCGCCTCATAGGTCCGTCGCAGCCCCGGTTCGACGGCGAGCTGTTCATGGCCCTCGGCGGCCAGCGCTTGGTAACCCGTCCAAGCAGCGGGATGGGTTTCCAAATGCCCCTTGAAGTACGTTCGCCAGAACACCTCGCTGACGAATTTCTCGGCGCCCTCATCACCGAAGGCAGCGACGGCCGCAGTGACGACCTCGGTCTCGGTGATCAGGCGCCGGCGTAGATAGGGCGAAAGCGCCGAGGTGGTTGGCCGTGCTTCCGGGCCCAGGTCGAAGTTGCGGGACCCGGCATACTCAGCTCCCTCATCTCTGAGGAAGGCGGCGAGTCGTTCAAGCCCGGCGGCGCGGGTCATAGGGAAGATACGATCCATGACCGTGAGCTAGCGCGCGGCGGGGAGAAGCCGATGCGACCGATTTTCGAGTGTCAGGGGGCAGCGTTATTTCGGCGACCCCCATGGGAGCGTCATCAACGGCCCAGGCTGGCCATCTCGGCCTAAAGGCGGGGCCAACACCGCCGATGGGGGCTCCCGACGCCTGCAGCCGCCTCCGGTGGCGAGGGAAACGGGCGCCCGGCAGGGGGGCGGGGTAGCGCGCAACCGACTAGCGCGGCTCCATATGCCCCAACCAACCTACCTCACCCTGATGACCGACCGGTCCCCGGAAAGCGCTTGTCCGCCGGCGCGATCGTCCATAGCTCTCGACCATGACCGCGATCCCGTTCGACAACAGTTACGTCCGCTTGCCGGACCGGTTTTTCGCCCGCCGCGCCCCGACACCCGTCGCAGCCCCGCGCCTGTCCCGCTTGAACCGCGCGTTGGCGACGAACCTCGGCATG
Organism: Methylobacterium marchantiae; assembly: GCF_042679825.1. Lineage (NCBI taxonomy): Bacteria > Pseudomonadati > Pseudomonadota > Alphaproteobacteria > Hyphomicrobiales > Methylobacteriaceae > Methylobacterium > Methylobacterium marchantiae. The sequence continues at coordinate 15,817 of NZ_JBHTND010000050.1, forward strand.
GACCCGGATTGGCTCGTTGGCCCCGCCGGGGTGGGGATGCTCGCGGGGAACAGCGTCCCGGAAGGCGCCGATCCGATCGCGACGGCCTACGCCGGGCACCAGTTCGGCAACTTCGTGCCGCAACTCGGTGACGGGCGCGCCGTCCTGCTCGGCGAGGTCGTCGACCGTGACGGGCAGCGCCGCGACATCCAGCTCAAGGGCGCGGGCCCGACCCCGTTCTCCCGCCGCGGCGACGGCCGGGCTGCGCTTGGGCCGGTGCTGCGCGAGTACCTCGTGAGCGAGGCCATGGCCGCGCTCGGCATCCCGACCACACGGGCGCTGGCGGCAGTCGCCACCGGCGAGTTGGTCGTGCGTGAGACCCGGCTGCCCGGGGCGGTGCTCGCCCGCGTGGCGGCCAGCCACATCCGGGTCGGTACCTTCCAGTACTTCGCCGCCCGGAACGACGCCGAGGCGGTGCGCATGCTCGCCGAACACGCCCTCGCCCGGCACTATCCCGAGGTGTCCTCCGCGGAGCACCCCTACCGGGCGCTGCTCGACGGCGTCGTCGCCCGCCAAGCCGAACTCGTGGCGGCCTGGCTGCTGGTCGGCTTCGTCCATGGGGTGATGAACACCGACAACATGTCGGTGGCCGGCGAGACGATCGACTACGGTCCCTGCGCCTTCCTCGACGCCTATGACCCGCGCACGAGCTTCAGCTCGATCGACGCGCACGGGCGCTACGCCTACGGTCAGCAGCCGGGGATCGCCCTATGGAACCTGACCCGTCTCGCCGAGACCTTGCTGCTGCTGCTGGCCGAGGACGAGGCAGCGGCGATCGATGTGGCCGAGACAGCGCTCGCCGGGTTCAGCCCGCGCTTCGAGGCGGCGTATCGCGGTGGTCTCGCGCGCAAGCTCGGGCTGCCGGCGGACCGGTACGGAGCCGCCGCGCTCGCGGACGACTTGCTGGCGCGGATGGCTGGGAACCAAGCGGACTTCACCTTGACCTTCCGCCGCCTTTGCGACGCGGCCGAGCGGCCGGAGGCGGACGCCGGGGTGCGCGACCTGTTCGTCGACCCGACCGCGTACGACGCCTGGGCCGTGCGCTGGCGGGAGCTGTTGGCCGAGGGGGAACGGAACCCCGCGGCGACGGCGGCAGCGATGCGCGCCGTCAACCCGGCCTTCATCCCGCGCAACCACCACGTCGAGGCGATGATCGCGGCGGCGGTCGAACGAGACGATTTCGGCCCGTTCGAGGAGCTGTTGGCGGTGCTGGCGCGGCCCTATGACGATCAGCCCGCCCACGCCCGCTACGCCGAGGCGCCGGAGGGCGGCGGAGCGGGCTACCGCACGTTCTGCGGCACGTGAACGCGCGCCGACGTCTGAATCACTCCACGATCGTCATTCGGCCCTGATTCGGAAACCAGTTTCCGTGGAAGCCCGGCGGGATCCGGTGCCCGAGACGGACCGTGGCGACGGGCGGCGCCTCGAACACGCGCGCATCGAGAATCGTGAAGTCCGTCGTGTCGCTCACCGTGTCGATGACGAGCCCGACGAGCCACCCCTCGTCCTCGCCGGTCTCCGACCCCGCCGGCACGAACACGAACTCCCCCGGGACACGGTCGGGGCCGAATTCGTGCACGCGCCGCTCCCCCGTCTCAAGGTCGTGCTTGTAGATCTGCGTCGCCCCGACGAGCTGCGTGTTGCCGTCGGCGGGGACCGAGCCCGTGTAGACATAGCGGTGGGGCCGCCCGAAGCGGCGCTCGTCGATCCGGGGGAATTCCTGTGCCGCGGGGTCGATCACCCGCCGGTCGACCCGCCCCGTCGCGGGGTCGGCGGTCCAGCGCTCCAGCCGGCCCGGCGTATCGAGGCCGCCACCGGCCGAGGCGAACACCCTCTCGTAGGCGACGACGTCGAGGACCACCCGCCCGTCCGCGTCGTCGTAGGCATTGGCGACGTGGAAGACGAAGCACGGCTCGACCGCGCACCACACGATGTCGGCGGCGGTACCACGCCGGGGGAGCAGGCCGACGCGGGCGCGGTGGGCGGGGTTCCAGCGGAACGGGAAGCGGTGGCCAGCCAGGACCGCCCGCATCGAGAAGGTGAACCGCGCCGGGTTTTCCGGAGGCCCCAACTCTTGCGAGGATGGAGCCATGACGAAGCGAACCCCACCGTTTTCCCTTGAGGTCCGTGAGCGCGC
>NZ_JBHTND010000051.1:0-17107 GCF_042679825.1 Methylobacterium marchantiae
CGGTGACCTCCGCTCCCCTCGCGCCCCCGCCCGGCGCCAGCGCGGCCCCCATCGACGGCCCCCCGCCGGTGGGAACGGACGTCGCCGTGACCCCCTCGACGCCCGTGATCGCCGAGCCGACCTACGTGCCGCCGCCCGCGCCGCCGGTCGTGTCGAGCGGCCGCTCCTCGGTGGTGGGAAGCTGGAACGCCAAGGACGCCACGGGCGCGACCTGCAAGGTCTCCCTGTCCAGCGCCCCCGCCCTCGACCTCTACAAGGCCAATGCCTCCGGCTGCGCCAACAAGGACCTCGCCAAGGTCACCGCCTGGGATTACCGCGACGGCGAGGTCTATCTCTACCAGCCCGGCGGCACCGTGACGGCCCGCCTGCGCCAGGGCGGCGGAGCCCTGGACGGAGCGCTCTCGAAGTCGGGCGCCTCGCTGGCATTGGCGCGGTAGGGCGAGAGCCCGGCATGCACACCCATCCCGAACGCCCGTGACGGATGGAGAGCCGATCTTCCGTCCGGAAGCGGGCACGATGACGATGTCCAGGTGCGCCTCTGGTGAGAGCCGGATGCGGCCGGACCGCTACCAGGCCGTGAAGATCAGTTCGCCGAATTGACGATGGTCCGCCCCGGTTCTGAACGCGATCTCGATCAGTCGATGAACCTCGCCGATGGCGACCCGTCTGCTATAGGACCCGCTCAGTTCCGGTTGCGGAAAGTCCATCAGGACGATTCGGAGATGGCCGGCATCGTCGACGTCATCGGGAACACCGGCCTCGAACAGAAACTGGATCGTCCTGTCCCGGCCGTCGATGAGCCCGAGGAAGTTGCCTTCAACGCCGCGGACTTCGTCGGACCAGAGCGTCATGGCCTCTCGAAGGTCGACCGTTCTGGGGTGATCGGAGCTCACGCCGTTTCCGCAATCGTCCCAGAACGCTCTCATCCGCACATCCTCGACCCTGCCTCGATCGCAAGTCCAGGCGGGTCTCGCAAAAGGCGCCCTCTCAGGGGCTCACCCGCAGCCCCAGCAGCCAGGTATTGGCGCTGAAGCTCGATCCGGCGGAGCTGCTGTCGATCTGCTGGTAGATGTAGCTGCCGCGCAGGGAGAGCCAGCGGTTGAAGCGGTAATCGAGCCGGGCGGTGGCCGAGAAGCCGCGCTCGGTGATGTTCACCCGGTCGTAGTCGCTGGCGAGGTAGCCGGCGCCCAGCGTGATCGACAGGTTGCGCAGCAGGTCGTGCTGGACCTCCAGGGTGGCCGCCTGGGTCAGCACGCCGCTCGATCCGGGGATCGCGGTCTCGATGATGCCGGTGGTCGCGTTGAGCCGCACGGTGGTGAGCGGGCTCGCCGTCCAGATCAGCGCCGCGTTGACGATGGGGGCGGTAAGGTCCTTCAGGCTCGGATCGACATAGGTCCGGTGCTGGAGGCCCGCGGAGACCTCTCCGCTGATGAAGCGGGTGAGGGCCACGCGCGCGCCGCCCGTCAGGGTGACGCCGTCGGAATCGCGCCGGATGCCGTTGGAATCGGTGCGCAGGTCGTAGACCCGGGTATCGGCCAGGACATCGACGAAGGGCGTGATGGTGGGCGAGATCTCGTAGGCGACGCGCAGCCGCAGGCCGTACTGGTTCAGGTTGCGGTCGCTCTGGTTCAGCACCGCGCCGTTCGACAGCGCCGCGTTCTCGAACTCGCTCCGGTCGATGAGGCCCCGCAGGGAGACCTGCAGCCGGTTGAAGGTCTCGGTGACGCCGATCGTCGTGCCGTAGCTCGCCACGATCGGGCGGTTCGACAGGGTCGCGTTGATGTCCGGCGAGCCGGGCCGCTGCGTGTCGACGAGGAAGCGGGTCTCCACGTCGATGCTGGTGCTGCGGTTGGCATCGAGGCGCAGGCGGACCGCGCCGGCGCCGTTGGGCCGGCTGGCGGCCTGGTTGTCGGGAAAGTCGAGATAGCCGCCGCGCAATTCGCCCGCGAGCTCATGGTTGGACCAGTCGCTGCGGAAGGCGAGCTCGCCCTCGGTGCGCAGGGCCAGGGATCCCTTGGCGCGGTTGGCGGTGATCTGGTCAGGATTGGTGTCGTAGCCGACGCTCTGCTGGAACACCGGCAGGAAGGTGAAGGTGCCGACCTTCACGCCGAGGGGGGCGTAGGCCTGGTCCACCGCGAGCGGCTGGCGCAGGGCCGCGCCGAGGAACGCACCCGGCGTGCTGATCCCGGCGAGCGGCAGCAGGGTCAGGGAGGGTGGCAGAGGCGGGGCGGGGGACGGGGTCGGCAATGGCGCGCCGACAACGGCGCTGCGGATCACCGGCGTGAGGCGCAGGTCCGGCGGCGGCGTCTGCACGATGGCGCGGACCGGCCGCACCGTGGCGAGGCCGAAGCGGCGCGGCGGGATCGCGCGCTGGCGCAGGATGTCGGTGAGCGTCCGGTTGTTGCCGGCTCTGGTGGTCGCGCTCGGCACCGGGGCGCGGGACCGCGGCCGGGCAGGGGCGCTGGACGGGCCGTCCCCCATCTGCGAGGCGGAATCGTCGATGGGGGAGAGCGCCCCCGTGGAGGCGTCGCCGGACGCGCCGCTGCCGCGCAGGGTCGGGCCGCCCTCGCTCGAGGCTCCGGACGCGGAGGAGGGGTTGCTGCTGCCGAAAGTTGCCGTGCCGGGCCGCGTCCCCCGGTTGGAGAGGGTCTGGTTGGACGGGGTCGGGATCGCCTGGGCCAGGGACTCTGCCCCCGGCAGGGCGATGGCGGCCGTCAGGACCAGGCCGTGAAGCCCTCCCTTGCGCCATCCAGCGATCGGCCCTGCACGCGTCACGGATGAATGTCTCTCCGCGGAGGGGTGAACACGGCCATCCGCTCGCGCATCCCGGGACCGGCGCGACGGACGTGGCGGTGAAGGTCCGTCACACCGGACACCGCGATCGAGACCGCGCGGCACCCTCGTGAGGACGGCCTTCGCCGACCTCAACGTGGTAAAAGAACAGGGTTAGCGTTGTCTTAAAGTCGAGCCGTCGACATCGGCAAAGGTCATTCCCACCCCCGGTACCTTTCGGGTCGGACGTTCCCGCGAAAAGAACAAAAAGCCCGGCACGCCATGACGGCGGCCGGGCTTAACTGGATTGAAAATGGCGCTCGCAAGAGGAGCCGAACCCCTGCCACGAAGGTATCGACCCCGCGTTCTCACCGTTAAACTATGCGAGCATCAACGGGAGTTGGGACCAAAGTATCGTTACTGCAAGGCCGGAAAACGCTTTCCATAAGGCGTAGGCCTCCAGGGTCCATGTAATCGGATGACTACCGACCGGAGCCGCTTCTTGGATTGATCCAGACAGTCGGGGGAAGCATCCAAGCAGGTGGTACGTCCGCATGACGAGATTGATCGGCATATAAATTTGTTTCAGGCATAACAACTGGAGCGTGCCCTATCACCGAATAAGATGGTGCATGCTGATGCTCGCTGGCCACATCCGCTGCCGGCAGCGCCAATTTTCGCGCATAGAGCTCAAGTACATACTTTTCAGCTATCTTTTCGATAGTAAAGTTATCGTACTTTTCGTTGGCGTCTGCCTGAAATTCGCAAGGAGGCTTAACGTGGAGCGACCACGGATTGGCCTCGGCCAAGAACCGCAGAACGTCTCCTGGGTTTTTTGCTAGCTCGCGGGCTTTGCCGACTTCCTCACGCATCAACTGAATGCGGCTATCAGCCAGCTCTCGAGATAGGAGATCCATCCCCCCCAACAGACTTTTCGGAACTTCGGAGCGCATAGCTAAGCCAACCACCCAAGCGTCCGATCGAACAAACTCAATAACGAGCCCAAGTGGGATCGCGCCCTCGGGCCGGGCGGGGTTAGGCCGGTACTCCACGTATGAGAAGTGGACCGTGTCCTTTGCAGGCATGACGTCTCTCCTTACAGGCCAAGAGAACTGCGCAGCTGATCGCGCCGTGTGACGAGACTCGCTACGATGTTCTCTCGGCGCTGTTCTTCCATGAATGCGTCGGGTATCCGACGCACGATTTCTTCGATCGTGGTTGACGGCAGCTTCTCAATCGCGAACACCGTTTCAGCGAGAATTGCGCCGTCGACTATCACTTCCTCTGGATATGGTCCTCTGCGTATAGAGGTGGGGTTCGCTGGCGCACATCCCCAGCCGTGCGACAATGAGAACGCGTAATCGATGTACGCACACCCAAAGCCTTGGGGGAGCGCCAACGATACGATCATGTTCCCCCCATTGATCCGATCAATGTTCTCTACCCAGCTATCAAAAGCCACCATCGCGGACGCCGCTTGCGTCAACGCTGGCATCATTCGCGTTACCGCGCTTGGCGCCTGTCGAGCATGATCCCATTTAAATGCGGCAGTAAATGGTAGGCGAGAAACAGCCCGACGTGCGGCACCGTCCTCCCATAGCACCAAAGGCGGCACCGGAAGCCCAAGATCGAATGCTAAGTCCGAGGCGATTTTTTCGTGGGCAGCGCGAAACGCGCCTCCTGAGTCCTTGGCATAGCCTTCAACAGATCCACACTGGACAAAGAAACCTTCGGCTTCTCCGCCAGCCGCTCCAGCTTGACCAATCTGCTGCCACGCATCGGCAGACACAAGGGTTGCGCGCCATTCAGCGGAGCAATCTCGCGCTTCATCGGAAAACCAGCGGATATCCATACGGAAATTATAGAGAGCAAAATTCACGAACGGCAATATGCCCGTTGGAATTAAGACCGAGCGTGTTTTTTCGCAGCTCGCCGTGAGAGACATCGGGGACGGCTAAGAACGACCATTAATAGTTTCAGCGGCTTAGGTGCATCTGAATTGGCGTTCTCTTAATGCAGAGAGCCGCCCGGTGACGTCAGCCGAGGCGGTGATAGGCCTTGAACCAGCGCACGAAGGCGGGAATGCCGATCTCGATCGGCGTCGTCGGGGCGTAGCCGAGGTCGCGGGCGATGGCGCCGAGATCGGCGTAGGTCTCCCGCACGTCGCCGGGCTGCATCGGCTCGGCCCGGCGGATCGCGGGCCGTCCGCAGGCTTCCTCCAGCACGTCGATCATGCGCAGGAGCGGCACGGACGTGTTGTTGCCGATGTTGTAGATCCGGTGCGGCGCATGGCTGCCGCCCGCCTTCTCGGCGCCGTCATCGGCGGGCGGGTTGTCGAGGCAGGCGAGGATGCCGGCGACGATGTCGTCGATATAGGTGAAGTCGCGCCGCATCGCCCCGTCGTTGAACACGCGGATCGGCTCGCCCGCGAAGATCGCCTTCGTGAACAGCCACAGGGCCATGTCGGGCCGCCCCCAGGGCCCGTAGACGGTGAAGAAGCGCAGGCCGGTCTGGGGCAGGCGATGGAGATGGGCGTAGGTCTCGCTCATCAGTTCGTCCGCCTTCTTGGTGGCGGCGTAGAGCGAGACCGGATGGTCGACGCGGTCCTCGACCCGGAAGGGAAGAGAGGTATTGCCGCCATAGACCGAGGAGGACGAGGCGTAGGCCAGGTGCGACACCGCCCGGTGGCGCGCGAATTCCAGGATGTTGAGATGGCCGACCACGTTGGCCTGGATGTAGGCGCGCGGGTTCTCGATGGAGTAGCGCACCCCGGCCTGCGCGCCGAGATGGACGATCCGGTCGATCGCGTGCCCGTCGAGCCCCCTGTCCAGGGCCTCGTGATCGGAGAAGTCGAGGGTGAGGAAGCGGAACGCGTCGCCCCGGCGCTCCTCGAGATCGGCGATCCGGTCGCGCTTGAGCGTCACCGGATAATAGTCGTTGAGATTGTCGATGCCGATCACGGTCTCGCCGCGCGCGAGCAGGCGGTCGGCCACGTGGTAGCCGATGAAGCCCGCCGCTCCGGTCAGGAGAATCGCCATTGTCGGGTCGAGGCCTCACCGTCGCCCGGACCGCCGGGAGGCGGTCCGGAAAGGTCCGTTCAGAGCCGGTCGTACAGTTCCTTGAGGCGCCCGCGATAGATCTCGGGGCTGTATTTCGCCGCCTGGACCTTGCCCATCTCGGAGAGGCGCCCGCGCAGGTCCGCATCCGAATCCACCGCACGGATCGCATCGGCGATGTCGCGGGCGTCGTAGGGGTTGATCAGCAGCGCGGCGTCACCCGCGACTTCCGGCGTCGAGCCCTCCTTGGAGGTGATGACCGGCGTGCCGAGCAGCATGGCCTCCAGCACCGGCAGGCCGAAGCCTTCGTAGAGGGAGGGGAACACCACGCCCTTGGCACCGCGGATAAGGCTGACGAGGAGCGAGAACGGCGCGTAGTCGAACCGCCGGATGCGGTCGCGCTGGTAGGTCATGTTGTCGATCTGCTCGAGATACGAGTTCGTCGTCGGATTGATGAACTTGAACTCGACATCCGACTTCCAGGCCGCGCCGCCGACGATGACGAGGGGCGCCGAGACCTGGCTCGCGAGATAGGCCTCGACGAGGCGGCCGACGTTCTTCTTGGGCTCGATGGCGCCGAAGAACAGGAAATAGCCCTTGTAGGGCAGTCCGAAGGCGCCCTCGATCTCGCGGCGGACCACGTCTTCGGGCTTCTCGGCGAACTTCTTCGGGATTTCCACCGACTGGTAGGTGTTGGTGATCCGGTGCTCGGGGCAGCCGAGCAGGTTGATGATGTCGCGGCGCGAGGTCTCGGACACGGTGACGATGTGGTCGGCATCCTTCACGATGCGCCGCATCAGGCGCAGGTAGCGCCGCTTGATGTCGCCGGTGGTGAAGGGCAGGCGCAGGGGCACGAGGTCGTGCAGGGTGTAGATGTTCTTGGCGCCCGGAACCCGGATCGGCAGCGGATAGGTCCAGTGCATGATGTCGGGCGTGCGCAGGCCGCTGACGCGCAGGGTGCGGTTGTAGGTCTTGAAATAGGCGAGCGCGACGTCGAACAGGTTCACGCTGTTCCAGATCTGGTCGAAATACGGCATCCGCGCTTCGAACGTCTTGCTGATGACGGTGCCGGTGATCGGCACCTTCACCGCCCGCCGCCCAAGGGGCGAGGTCAGCTGGTCGCGGATGTAGCGCAGGATCACCAGCCATTGCGGCGGGACACCCACCGCCGGATCGAAGAACGAGATCTCGCGCAGCAGCGGGTCGATGCCCGGCGAGGCGCGGGTCCCGTAGAGGACGTCGGTCCGGTAGCCGAGCTCGTGCAGCTCGTAGCTCAGGTTGCGGGCGTAGGTGGCGACGCCCGTCCCCTTCTCCAGGCCGAGATTGTACCCATCCAACATCACACTTTTAGGCATTCCGGACTTCCTCGGATGGTTCTGCGATGGGTCGTTGGCGACACGGATGAGGGAGTCGGACCGGACGTCGTCATCGTCCCGACGCTCCGGTCCCCCGTCTCGGGCTCCCTCGTCCCGCGTGCGGGCCGTGCTCTAGAACTTGAGCGCCTTGAGCACCCTCGGTTCGACGGGCCAGGGCGCGGCCTCGAACGCGACCGCCTTCGGCAGCGGGAAGGCCTCGAACAGGCCTTCGGGCGAGTAGGTCAGCGGCCGCCACGTGGCCTTGATCCAGTCCAGCGCCTTGTCCCATTCCGGCTTGGCGCGCCGCTCCAGGCAGAAGGCGTTGAGCCGGGTCACGCCGGCCCCGAGATAGAAGTCCCGCACACGGTGATCGACCTTCTCCGCATCGTCGTCGAGCTTGAGTTCGCGGCCCTCGCCCGCGCCGTAGGTGGCGAACCATGCACAGGGAATGCCGTAGCATTCCGCGATCACGAGGCCGTGGAGCGAGGTGGAGAGGATGTGCCGGCAGGACACGATCTCCTCGACCTTGGCGCGGAGCGACGGGGTATCGCGCTCGGTGATCGTGTTGATGATCCGGATGTCGCCCTTGCGCTCGGGCGGGATGCCGTAGCGCGTCATCACGTCGAGGACCGTGGCGGCGGGGTCCTGCGAGGCCAGTTCGGTCAGGTGGACGATGACGCCGATCTCATGGGTCTTGGCCACGTGGTCCATGGGCCAGAGCCTGGGCAGCAGGTAGACGGGATCGCCGTAGATCTCCGGCACCGCGATGCCCTGCGCCCTCAGCACGGCGCCGGTCTTGGGCCCGCGCACGGCATGGACGTGGAACTCGGTGCCGGCCGGCCGCTGGTACGGGGCCGGGTTCGGATTGCCGGGGCAGCGCTGCGCGTCGAGGCCGGTGCCCCACATGTGGAGCGTGCCGTTGCTCACCGCATGGCCGATGGTTCCGACCGCCACGAGGCGCTCGGAATCGCTGTCGAAGGCCGCGTGCCGCACGACGCGCCCGGAGATCGAGGCGACCATGACGGCGCTCAGCGCGTCGCCGAAATTGGCGTAGGGGAACTTCTTCGAGCTGGCCGCCCAGGCCAGGGGAACCGAGCCGGGCGGCAGCGTCGATTTAATGCGCTTCAGGAGCGCGGCGGAGCTCTTTTTTTTTTCTACCGCCGCCGCAGAGGCCAGGCCAGCGTCTTCGCCAGCCGGCTCGCGAGCGGTCTTCCCGACCACAGGCTTTTCAGCGCCAGGCTTGGCAGCGCCAGATTTGGCAGCGCCAGATTTGGCAGCCGGCTCGGGAGCGCCCTTGGCAGGTTCGTCAGGAAATCGGGCGGCGGCCACCTTGGCGCCTCCCGGGAATTCCTTGCGGTCGACTCGGTTCAGCTCGCCGACATCGTGGCGCAGCTTCAGGTCGGTGAGGGCCTTGTGCTCCCAGATCGTCTCGCCGGGGGCGGCGGAGATCGGGCTGAGATCGACGGGGAAGGCGTTGATCAGGGCATCGCCGTCGAAGCTCTTGGGCGACCAGGTCTGGTCGATCGCCTTCATGATCGCGGGCCAGTCGCTCGGCTTGGCGCGGGGCTGGTTGAACACGTCGATCTTCGGCAGGCCGAGGCCGGTATAGAGATCGACGATGCGCAGGTCGACGTCGCCACCGGGGACGAGTTCCACCGATTGCAGCCCGTCCTTCGGCAGGCTCGGGGCGAAATACAGGCAGGGGATGCCGTAGGATTCCGCGATCACCATGCCGTGGAGGCTGGTGGAGACGATGCGCTCGCAGGAGAGGATCTCGTCGATCTTCGATTGCAGGGCGCCGACATGCAGCTCGGTGACGGTGGTGATGAGATGGATGTCGTCGGCGAGCTCGGCGGGGATCCTGAAGCGCGCGATCTCCTTGCGCGGCACGGCCTCCATCTCGCGGTTGGCGAGCTCCGACAGGTGCAGGATGACGCCGAGCTTGTAGCGCTTCTTGACCGTCGGCTTGTAGAACCGGGGCAGCAGCCAGACCGGATCGCCGTAGGGCACCGCATGCGACAGCGTCTTGGCCGAGAGGAGCGATTCCGAGACCGGTCCGCGGGTCGCGGTGACGGTGAAATGCGATTCCGCCGAGGGGACGAACGGCTTCTTCTCCGCCGCGGGTGCCGACGGGTTGGCCCAGTTCGAGCAGCCCGTGCCCCAGAACCAGACCTCGCCGTTGGCGAATCCGTGCCCGATCGTGCCGACGCAGGCGAGGCGGGGCCCGAAGGATTTCATCGGCGCCCTGCGGATCGGCTTGCCCGACAGCAGCGCGATCATCACCGGGCTCAGGGCATCGCCGAAGTTGAGATAGTTCATGTCCAGGGTCGAACCGGCCCAGGCCAGAGGAATCTCGCCTTTCTCGCGCACGTGCCGGGTGATGGATGTCGCCATGATCACGTCCTTGCTCTTTGATTTTCTAAACGAAAACAATGATCGCATCGTCATGGCATGGTCCGGACCCGCGAGCATCGATGGAACCGATGCTCATGTGCTCCTCCCATCGCAGCCGAGGGAACGGCCACGCACAAATGACATCGACGCTCTATCGACTATACGCGCTTCGTCTCGACGACATCATCGAGACGGGCCCGACGGTGGACGCTCGGTTTATTCCGCATTTGCATGCCCGATACCAAGCCCGTCGACCCCCTCAAGTCATTGGTGCGTCTGATTAAGGCGGATTCCCCAGGGTGTCCAGGGCGGGATGTGGCGGCAATGGCATGACCGCAGGGCGGGAAACCTCCCGTCCCGCATCCGTCCCGGCACCGGTCGGCGCGAGCCTCCGGCATCACGGCGCGGACTGCGTGACGCGCTGCCTCGCGCCCTCCGAGGGCGACACGACGCGGCGCGGCGGTGCCGGCTGCTTCACCGTCCGGCCGGTCCCGGCCCGCTCGTCGAACCGCTGCAGGGCCGACACGACCTGCCGCCCGGTCTCCGTCCACTTGGTCGGCCGGAAGTTCCTGTCGATCTCGCGCTCCTTCTGGCGCAGCAGTTCCGGATCGGTCGCGTAGGCCCGGATCTTGTCGGCCCATTCGCGCGGCATGTGGGGCGTGGCGTAATCGACGAAATGCTGGCCGACCTCGGGCAGGGAGGTGGTCCTCGAGACGATGCCGAACTTGCCGAAGCTCAGGGCCTCGGCGACCGGCAGGCCCCAGCCCTCGTATCGGGACGGGAACACGAACATCTGGCAATTCTTGTAGAGGGTCCGCAACGCCAGATCGTCGACCTTGGCGAGGAAGTGGAGCTTCCTGGCCAGCGGCGTCCGGCGCACGATGGCCCGCAGCATCATCCGCTTCTTGCGCTTGCTGTGCCCGACGCAGACGAGGCTCGGGGCCTCCTGTTCCCGGCCCTTGAAGGCCAGCGACCAGGCCTTGATGACGACCCGATGGTTCTTCCGCGGATGCACGGAGGAGACGTAGAGGATGTAGGGCTGGGCCACCTTGAGCGGTTTGGGCGGGGTGTTGTCGCCGATCTGCGACACGCCGAAATCGAGCGTCACGATCCGCCCGCAATCGAATCCCTGATAGGCGATCAGGGCCTCGGCGGTGGCGTGGGAGGGCGTGAAGATCACGTCCGCCGTCTCGAGGACGAGGTCGATCCAGCGCTTGAAAGTCGCGTGCGCCGACCGGAAGGTGAGCTTCGGCCGCTCGATCGGCAGCATGTCGTGGACGAGGACCGCCTTGCGGCACGCGATATCGGCGGATTTCAACGCGCTGACGATGCCGGCGTAGTTCGAGCGCGACCAGCTCGCCCCGAGCATGACCAGCCACTGGTTGGCCCGGGGCATGGAGATGTCGGCGGCGGCGGCGGCCTGGCCCTTGAAGATGCGGACGTAGCTCAGCTCCTCCACCGCCTTGGCGACGAGGGAGCGGCCCTGAACCGTGTTGGTCCGGCCATAGGCCTCGATGAGTTCCAGCATCGGGGCGCCGATGGGGGCGAGCCGCCTCTTGAACGGTGTGATGCCGATGGGGGTGATGACACAGTCGCGATCGTCGGCCTGGATCGCGCTGGTGATCTCGTAGACGACGCGCTGGATACCGGTGATCGGAAGTCCTCTTTTGAAGAAGGAAACCAGATCCGTGTAGTCCATCAGGATGTTTTCGACGGTCATGGAACCAGCATCGCGGATTCGACGATCGACAAACACTCACGCATGACATTCAGCGCTCTCTGACCGCCCCCGTAGTCAGCGATTTCTGCCATCGTTCGAAACGCCCCGCTTGTTCGAAAACGCAAAGGCCATGTGGGAGGACTTGGCGCCCAAAATATGGCACTTCGATTCCCACCGGTCGAGGCTACCGCATCGCACCAACCCCGCATAGCCGGCCGTGCGACATGGAACGCCCTTCGGCCGCGACGGCGAAGCGGGAGTGTGAAGAGAAGCGGAACTGGACGCGGTGAGCGGGCTATGCCGGGAGCGCTCGGGCCTGGACCGTCGGTCACCTGTCCGGCACTGGATCGTCCTGGAACAGGTATTTGGCTCCCCGAGTAGGACTCGAACCTACGACAAAGCGATTAACAGTCGCTTGCTCTACCAACTGAGCTATCGGGGACCACGGCCGGGTCTCTACACACGGCTCACGCAGGATGCAAGGGCCGTCGGCATGTTTGTCGGCTTTGTTCGCGGCATCGCACGGCATCGGGCCGGCGCGGCGGAATCCCCGTTGCGGATGGGGCTCGGGCTCTGTAAGAGACCCGTCACCCCGGATCGGCCGCTCGATCCGGCGGCGCCGTTCCCTCGTCGAAGAGGGACGTGCCAGAGGCCTCGTGGCGGAGTGGTTACGCAGAGGACTGCAAATCCTTGCACCCCGGTTCGATTCCGGGCGAGGCCTCCATTCTACCCTAAGCGCAGTTGAGATTTCCCGCGCGTCCCGCCGAGGCGGCATTCGCTCACCCTACACCTGAATCATTCGAAGTCCTGGCCCAAGCGCCATCACGGATGGGTTCCGATCCCGTAGCGGCCCATCGAGATCGCAATCTTGAGGGCATCATATCGAATCCAAACGCCGCACCCGTCACCCCACGAGATCGTCGATCGTCAGCTTCAGCGCGTCGGCAATCTTCCGCAGGGTATCGACGGTCCCTTCGCGCTTCCCCGTCTCGATCTGAGAGAGGAAGGGCTTCGCGATCCCAGCCTTCTCGGCCAAGGCCTTGGCAGACAGGCCGCGATGCTCGCGCCAGACGCGGATACGGTTCTCGCCATCGAGAATGCGGTCCGCGATCTCGGAGGGGACAAGCTCTTCTTCGCCGGAAGCCAGGCGCTTCTCGAAGCGGTCGAACGCCGCATTGTCGGCGGCATCTGCGGCGGCCTCGACGAGCGCGGTATACTCGGCCTCGGACATGAGAACGAGGCGCTCCCCCGCAGGGGTAACGATGGTCTGAGCGTTCATGGTCATGCCCTCCTGGCATTGGCCGTGGTTTCAGTCGTAGGCTCCTCCTCTCGGGGCAACCTTCACGACGGCGACGACCACGCCGGTTTCGGCAAACAGCACGCGCCAGTCACCGACGCGAAGACGACGGCGATTGTCGTGCCCCTGCAGCGTCTTGACATTGTTCGCCAGCGAGACCGGGTCGTCGGCGTATTGCTTCACCTTCGCGCGGATGAGCTTCGAGACGTTGGCCGGCATCCGGCTCAGCGTCTTGATGGCCTCCTTGCTGTAAGCGATCCGGCGCATGCCGATTTGGTAGCATATCGCTAATCTCTTGGAAATAGCAGAGTGCTAGTCGACGCCATCTGTGTGCTCGAAAATGGATCGCTTACTGTCCCATTCTAGACCGCGGCGGTGGCCAACAGTACTAGGAAGTCTGATTCCCTCATGATCCTGATAGGATGGCCCTCGGCGATCATCTTCTCTGCCTTCATGTGCTTGGCGCTTTTCCCAGAGGAGCCTACGCGCCGGGCGTCCTGATCTCCTACAACCAAGAGAGTGGTGAATTTCGTTACCGATGGCGCCACGGCATAGCCGGCATTGGCAGCCAGAATAGCCATCTCACTTTTCAACATCGAAAGTGTCCCGGTCATCACAAGCACTTCGCCAGCCAAGGGGCCGTCGGCGATCCCGGCTTTCGTTTGACCTGCTCTGTAAGTTACGGAATGAGGAATGCCGCTGATTGGAAGGCGAACTCGTTTCGTCCATTTATCCAAGTCTATACCGCTATCAGCAATGGCCCGCATCATGATGATCCCAGATGCTCTGGCATCTTCACGTGCATCGTGGTGGCGGAATTGGATTCCGAAGGCTCTAGCAAGACTCCGCAATCCGTATCCGCCAGACCCCGCAAATTCAGGCCACGACCTTCTAGCGACCATCACGGTATCGAGCCACTGACAGTCAAGCGGGGGATGGCTATGCTTTATAGCTGCCCGCTGAAAGGCGGTGCGATCAAAGTGGTGATGATGAATGACGACATTTTTCGTCAGGGCTCGGGATATCACCGGCAATAATTCTCCCATTTTAGGAGAACCTGTTACTTTTTCTGCAGTAATGCCATGAATGGCGACGTTCATCGGGTCGAAATAGTCCTCTGGATCAACGAGGAAGTGCGTATCCGATACCGGCAACCCGTTCTCAAACCTCACCAGACCCACAGCGCAGATGCTGGCCATATCAGGATTCGCTGTTTCGACGTCCAACGCAATGAAGTTCATGCTCTGGCCCTCTCATTGAGCCGCTTAGGCGGGCACTGACCAGGATACAACCATAACTAGTTGAAGCTGACGATGGCTCGCCTCATTCCGGCGCGTCCGTCCAGTCGAACGAGCGCGTCACGGCCTTGCCCCAGGCGGCGTAGAGGCGGTTGCGCTCGGCCTCGTCCAGGCGCGGGTGCCAGCGGTGGTCGACGCCCCAATTGGCCACGAGGTCGCCGGTACCGGCCCAGTACCCCGTGGCGAGGCCCGCCGCGTAGGCGGCGCCCAGCGCCGTGGTCTCCGTCACCTTCGGGCGCAGCACCGGCACGGCGAGGAGGCTCGCCTGGAATTGCATCAGGAGGTCGTTGCCGACCATGCCGCCATCGGCCCGGAGCTCGGTGATGGGAATGCCCGAATCCGTCTCCATCGCCTCGATGACCTCGCGGGTCTGGTAGGCGGTGGCCTCCAGGGCGGCGCGGGCGATATGGCCCTTGTTGGCGTAGCGGGTGAGGCCGGCGATGATGCCGCGGGCGCTCTCGCGCCAATGCGGCGCGTAGAGCCCCGAGAAGGCCGGCACGAAATACACGTCGCCATTGTCCTCCACCGTGCGGGCGAGGGGCTCGATCTCGGCGCTGTCGCGGATCAGGCCGAGATTGTCGCGCAGCCACTGGACCAGGGCGCCGGTGATGGCGATCGAGCCTTCGAGGGCATAGACCGGCGCCGCGTCGCCGAGCCGGTAGGCGAGGGTGGTGACGAGGCCGCGGGTGGAGGGCACCGGCGCCGCGCCGGTGTTCATCAGCACGAAGCAGCCGGTGCCGTAGGTGTTCTTGGCCTCGCCCGGCGCGAAACAGGCCTGGCCGAACAGCGCGGCCTGCTGGTCGCCGAGGATGCCGGCGATGGGCACGCCGGGGAAGGGACGTACCGTCTCGCCGTAGACCGCGCTCGACGAGACGATCCGCGGCAGCATCGCCCGCGGGATCGCGAAGGCCGAGATCATCCCGGCATCCCAGTCGAGGCTGTCGAGGGCCATGAGCTGGGTGCGGCTGGCATTGGTCGCGTCGGTGACGTGCAGGCCGCCCTCGGGACCGCCGGTGAGGTTCCAGACGAGCCAGGTGTCCATGGTGCCGAACAGGACGTCTCCCGCTTCCGCCCCCGCCCGCGCGCCGGGCACCCGGTCGAGGAGCCAGGCGAGCTTGAGGCCGGAGAAGTAGCTCGCGAGCGGCAGGCCGGTGACCGCGCGGAACCGGTCCTTGCCGCCGTCGCGGGCGAAGCCCGCCACCAGCCCGTCCACCCGCGTATCCTGCCAGACCAGGGCGTTGTGGAGCGGCCGCCCGGTGGCGCGGTCCCAGATCAGCGTGGTCTCGCGCTGGTTGGTGATGCCGATGGAGACGAGGTCCGAGGGCTGCAGCCCCGCCTTCTCCAGGGCCTCGCGCATCACGGTCCGGGTGTTGCGCCAGATCTCGTTGGCGTCGTGCTCCACATGGCCGGGACGGGGGTAGATCTGCTCGTGCTCGCGCTGGGCCACCGCGACGATCGCGCCGCCGCGATCGAAGACGATGAAGCGCGTGCTGGTCGTGCCCTGGTCGATCGCACCGACATAGCGGGACATGGCGGTCTCCCCTCCTCGATGGCGCGAATCCCGGTCAGGCCGCCTCGGGCTCGGACACGGATTTGGCCTTGGCCTCCATATAGGCGTCGAGCCGCGCCCGTCCCTCGGGCGGCAGGTGCAGGCCGAGCTTCGAGCGGCGCCAGAGGATGTCCTCCGCGCTGCGCGCCCATTCCCGGTCGATCAGGTAATCCACCTCGGCCCCGGTGAGCCCTGCCCCGAACTCCGTCCCGAGATCGGCGAGGGTCCGGGCCGGGCCGACGAGATCGTCCGTCCGGGTGCCGTAGGCCCGGGCGAGGCGCCGCGCCATCGCGGGCGGAAGGAAGGGCCGGCGCGCCGTAAGACCGGCGAGGAACCCCTCGAAATCGGCGCCCGTCATGTCGCCGCCCGGCAGTGGCGCATCGCCGGTCCAGGCGGGCTTCATCCCCGGCCGATAGGGGGCGAGCTTCCCCAGCGCGTGTTCGGCGAGGCGCCGGTAGGTGGTGATCTTGCCGCCGAAGACCGAGAGGACGGGCAGCCGCCCGTCCGCGTCGGAGACGTCGAGGACGTAGTCGCGGGTGACGGCAGAGGCCTCCGCGGCGTCGTCGTCGAAGAGCGGGCGGACGCCCGAGAAGCTCCAGACCACGTCGTCGGGGCCGATGCGCGCCCGGAACGACCGGTTGATGCAGTCGCAGAGATAGAGAATCTCGTCCTCGGAGATGCGGACGGGCCCGGCTTCGCCGGCATGGGGCACGTCCGTGGTGCCGATGAGGGTGAAGGCGCCCTCGTAGGGGATCGCGAAGACGATGCGCCCGTCGGGCTGCTGCAGGATGTAGGCGTGGTCGCCGTCATAGAGTCGCCCGACGACGATGTGGCTGCCCTTGACGAGCCTCACCGCCGCCCGGCTGTCGAGGCCGAGCGTGCGCCCCAGGGTCTCGCTCACCCAGGGACCGGCCGCGTTGACGATCATCCCCGCCCGCACGGCCTCGCTGCGGCCGGTCCCCACGTCGCGGATCGTGGCGGCCCAGGCCGTCCCGTCGCGGCGGGCGGTCTCCACGGCGGTGCGGGTGCGGATGACGGCGCCGCGCTCCCGCGCATCCATGGCGTTGAGCACCACGAGGCGGCTGTCCTCGACCCAGCAATCCGAATAGGCGAAGCCCCGTGTCAGGCGCTCCTGCAGCGGCGCGCCGAATGCCGAGCGTCGCATGGCCACCGAGGCGGAGCCGGGCAGGGCGCCGAGACGGGCGAGGTGGTCGTAGAGGAACAGGCCGAGCCGCAGCATCCAGGCGGGGCGCAGGCCCTCGTCATGCGGCAGGACGAAGCGCAGCGGCCAGATGATGTGGGGCGCCAGCCGCAGCAGGCGCCCGCGCTCGGCCAGGGCCTCCCGCACCAGCCGGAACTCGTAATGTTCGAGGTATCTCAACCCGCCATGGATGAGATTCGTCGAGGCGGACGAGGTGAATTCGGCGAGATCGCCTCTCTCGCAGAGCAGCACCCGAAGGCCGCGCCCGGCGGCGTCTCGCGCGATGCCCGTACCGTTGATGCCGCCGCCGATGACGAGCAGATCGTAGTGGGTGGGGTCCAAGCCCTGTCCTTTCGAAGCCTTTGCTTCCTATCAGGGTGTTGAAGAAGCCGGCCAACGGCGGGCGATGAAGGGTATTTCGTCGCCGCGGTGGGCGCGGATTTCGCCTCGAAGCGATCCGTCAGC
>NZ_JBHTND010000052.1:0-13815 GCF_042679825.1 Methylobacterium marchantiae
CGGCGGCGAGCGCTGTCCAGAAGGCGCGGTACTCCTGGCTCTCCCGGAACGCCGGATCGACGAACAGGCTGTGATGCTTGCCCTGGATCTCGGCGAGCTCGTAGCCGACCGTGTCGAGGAAGTTCCTGTTGGCGGTCAGGATCGTGCCGTCGGTCTTGAGTTCGATGATCGCCTGGGAGCGATCCAATGCGTCAATCTTGGAATAGAGATCGGAATTTCTGAAAATCGTCATCGCTCCAATTGGACGCGTAAGGGTTAGTTGTGGTCGCCGCGCTCGACCAATCCAACTCGAGATGACGGTGTTTTCCTGTCAATTTCGTTAAAATTGCTTCCGACGGCGCAATATTTGCTGGAATATCTAGATCAAAAATACGGCGTCGGCGTTGATTTTAATATTCCAAATGCAAAGAAAGCAAAAATCATAACATAACAAACGACAAAGTAATGAATTCGATCCATACAGTATCTTTATGCTGGTAAAAACACAAATCTAAACAATTATTGTGCAAGCATAAATAACTTTTCTGCGTCGAACAAATTCTGGTATATCATAAATCTAACACATTGCGTTTATTCAAAAATGTGAATGCTTTTTCTTCGGTCTTGGGCCGTTGGGGTAACCGAGGCGATCACGTCCGAGGTCAGGTCTGGTTCCAGCGACAATCCGGGATTAGAACGCGCGACAGTCGACATTGGCCGTCCGCAGAAACGTATATCCGAGGTACTGTTTCCATGAACATTGACCGCCGGCGCCTTCTGACTGCTTCTGTGGGCCTGACCTGTCTCGTCGCCGCACCTCGTTCTGGTCGTGCTCAGGGCTACGGCCAGACCTTCAAGGTCGAAAACGATGAAGGGCGGCCCATCGCGAACACACGTCTTCCGGGCGAGATCGTTGGAGAGATCGGCGCCCTGAAGGGCGTGACTTATGTTGGCGCCCGCGAGGCGGAGATCACTCTCTACGAATTCTTCGACTACAATTGCCCTTATTGCCGAAAGGCAGCGATCGATATGGCCTCGCTCGTCGCGAGTGACGCTTCCTTGCGAATCGGACTCATCAACAATCCTATTCTTTCGCCGCAATCGGCCCAGGCGGCAAAGGTCGCCTTGGCGATGCAACGGAAAGTCGGTTCGGCCGCAGTTTGGTCTCTCTATCAGAAGCTGCTGGCGAGGCCGGGTAAGATCGACGGCCTCGGTGCGCTTCAGGTCGCCGCAACGCTGGGTGTCCCGGGTCCGGAGATCGAGATGATCGCCGACAGCGATGAGGTGCGCCAAGCCCTCAAGGCACAAATGCGGATGGCGGCGGACCTCGGCCTCGTCGCTACCCCCTCCTACGTTCTCGGCAATACCGGCCTCCTTGGCCATCCGGGAGCCAAGGCCCTAGCCCGAATGGTCGGAGCGATGCGCCGTTGCGATCAGGTCGCCTGCTGACCCGCCCGCCGGCTACCACCACGAGGCGCCTCACCTTCGCCATCGTTGTCGCGGATTGGGCATGGCTGCGTCGCCGTGCTCCCAGCAAGCTTGTGCATGGCCGTGTTCGTCTTGCGCCTCTCCTACACGCATGCTAGGCCCTCGCCGCGCCGGGAGGACGGGTTTTAGACCTGTATTCCGAGGCGTTTCCCACTCCTGACGGTTTCAGAGCCGATGCCATGATTGGCGTCACGGGCCGAAACCCCGGGCCGGATTAAAAAGAGAGAGTGGCGCGTGGCGCAGACCAGTTCCGAGGCGGGTTCCCCGGTTGCAGGCGTAGCAGGTCGCTATGCATCCGCACTGTTCGAGCTGGCCCGCGACGAGCGCCAGATCGATGCCGTGGCGGCGAGCCTCCAAAGTTTCGATGATCTGCTGAAGGAAAGCGCCGACTTGACGCGCCTCGTGCGCAGTCCGGTCTTCACCGGCGAGCAGCAGGAAGCTGCAATCGGTGTCATCCTCGATAGGGCCGGTCTCGCCGGTCTCGGCGCGAATTTCATCCGGCTCGTCGCCTCCAATCGCCGCCTCTTCGCGCTGCCCGATATGATCCGCGCTTTCCGCCGTTTAGTGGCGGAATCGAAGGGGATCGTGCGCGCCGAGGTGACGGTGGCCGAGCGTCCCTCGGAGGCTGTCCTCGAAGAGATCAAGATCTCCCTGCGCGACGTGGCGCGCTCCGAGATCGACCTTGATCTGCGGGTCGACCCGGCCCTCATCGGTGGTCTCATCGTCAAGATCGGCAGCCGGATGGTCGACGCATCCCTGCGGACCAAGCTCAACGGTATTCGACTCGCGATGCGGGAAGCCTGAGGTCGGCGCTTCGGCGCAGGCCCGCTCCCGTTTCTCCACAGCAACTTCGTTTTGATTTAAAGAGGCCAGACGATGGACATCCGCGCCGCCGAGATCTCCGCGATCCTGAAAGAGCAGATCAAGAATTTTGGCCAGGAAGCCGAGGTGACCGAGGTGGGCCAAGTGCTCTCCGTCGGTGACGGTATCGCCCGTGCCTACGGCCTCGACAGCGTCCAGGCTGGCGAGATGGTCGAATTCGAGTCGGGCGTGCGTGGCATGGCCCTCAATCTCGAGCAGGACAACGTCGGCATCGTGATCTTCGGGTCCGATCGCGACATCAAGGAAGGCCAGACCGTCAAGCGCACCGGCGCCATCGTGGACGTTCCGGTCGGCAAGGCACTCCTCGGCCGCGTCGTCGACGCGCTGGGCAACCCCATCGACGGCAAGGGCCCCATCGCCACCACCGAACGTCGCCGCGTCGACGTGAAGGCCCCGGGCATTATCCCGCGCAAGTCCGTGCACGAGCCGATGGCCACCGGCCTCAAGGCCATCGACGCCCTGATCCCCGTCGGCCGCGGCCAGCGCGAGCTCATCATCGGCGATCGCCAGACCGGGAAGACCGCCATCGCGCTGGACACCATCCTCAACCAGAAGCCGGCCCATGCGGGCACCGACGAGAACGCCAAGCTCTACTGCGTCTATGTCGCCATCGGTCAGAAGCGCTCCACCGTCGCTCAGTTCGTGAAGTCCCTCGAGGACAACGGTGCGCTTGAATACTCCATCGTTATCGCCGCCACCGCCTCCGACGCTGCGCCGATGCAGTTCATCGCTCCCTTCGCCGGCTGCGCCATGGGCGAGTATTTCCGCGACAACGGCATGCACGCCGTGATCGTGTACGACGATCTCTCCAAGCAGGCCGTAGCCTACCGTCAGATGTCGCTGCTGCTGCGCCGCCCGCCGGGCCGCGAAGCCTATCCCGGCGACGTGTTCTATCTCCACTCGCGCCTGCTCGAGCGCGCCGCGAAGATGGGCGACGCCGCCGGTAACGGCTCACTGACCGCGCTGCCGGTCATCGAGACCCAGGCCAACGACGTCTCGGCCTATATCCCCACCAACGTGATCTCGATCACAGACGGCCAGATCTTCCTCGAGACCGATCTGTTCTACCAGGGCATCCGCCCGGCGGTGAACGTCGGCCTCTCGGTCTCGCGCGTGGGCTCCTCGGCCCAGACGAAGGCGATGAAGAAGGTCGCCGGCAAGATCAAGGGCGAGCTCGCCCAGTACCGCGAGATGGCCGCCTTCGCCCAGTTCGGCTCGGACCTCGACGCCTCGACCCAAAAGCTCCTGAACCGTGGCTCGCGCCTCACCGAGCTCCTGAAGCAGCCGCAATTCTCGCCGCTGAAGATGGAAGAGCAGGTCGCGGTGATCTATGCCGGCGTCAACGGCTACCTCGACAGCCTGCCGGTCTCGAAGGTCCGTCCGTTCGAGGACGCCCTGCTCTCGACCCTGCGTACCAAGCACGCCGATCTTCTCTCCAAGATCCGCGACTCGAAGGACCTGTCCGACGACAGCGCGAAGACGCTGAAGGGTGTCGTCGAGAGCGTCGCCAAGTCGCTGGCCTAAAGCTTGGCGACTTCCCCCTCCCATAGCGGGGAGGGGGCTGGGGTGGAGGTGTGCCGGACCGGCCAAGACCTCTTCGACACCACCCCCACCTCCGACTCTTTCCCAGTTGAGGGGAAGAGAAATGGCGTCGAACCGCACCGAACGGATCTGGAAGTCACCCCATGGCGAGTTTGAAGGATCTGCGTAACCGCATCGCTTCGGTGAAGGGCACGCAGAAGATCACCAAGGCGATGCAGATGGTCGCCGCGGCCAAGCTGCGGCGGGCCCAGAACGCGGCCGAGAATGCACGCCCCTATGCGGAGAAGATGTCCCAGGTTCTCGGCAACCTCGCCGCGAACCTCATCGGTGGCGTCCAGGGACCGAAGCTTCTCTCCGGCACGGGCTCGGACAAGGTCCACCTCCTCGTGGTCTGCACGGCGGACCGCGGCCTCTGCGGCGGCTTCAACTCGTCGATCGTGCGTCTGGCCCGAGAGCACATCCGTGGGCTGAAGGCCGAAGGCAAGACCGTCAAGATCATCACGGTCGGCAAGAAGGGCTACGACCTGATGCGTCGCCAGTTCCGCGACGAGATCATCGAGAACCGGGATATACGTGGCAACAAGCCGGTGGATTACGACTTCGCCGCCGAGATCGCCAACAGCGTCATCGCCCGCTTCGAAGCCGGTGAGTTCGACGTGGCGACGCTGTTCTACTCGCGCTTCCGTTCGGTCATCGCCCAAGTGCCGACCGCCCAGAAGCTCATTCCGGCCGAACTCCCTGCGGCTGGCGATACCGCTCCCGACGCAGCCCTGGAGTTCGAGCCGAGCGAGGAGGCGATCCTCGACACGCTCCTGCCGCGCAACCTCACCGTCCAGGTGTTCCGTGCGCTCCTCGAGAACGCCGCCTCCGAGCAGGGCGCACGCACGGGTGCCATGGACTCCGCCACGCGCAACGCCGGCGAGATGATCAAGAAGCAGACGCAGATCTACAACCGTACGCGTCAGGCCATGATCACCAAGGAACTCATCGAAATCATCTCGGGTGCCGAAGCGCTCTAAGCGCTCCCCGTCGCCCTGACCGCAACATTTTCGAAGGACCCGTAATATGGCGAACACCGCTCTCCCCGGCGCCGGCTCCAACAAGGTCGGCAAGATCACCCAGGTCATCGGCCCCGTGGTCGACGTTCATTTCGACGGCCACCTGCCCGAGATCCTGAACGCTCTCGAAACCAAGAACAACGGCAACCGCCTCGTCCTCGAAGTGGCCATGCAGCTCGGTGAGAGCACCGTGCGCTGCGTTGCCATGGATACGTCTGAAGGCCTCGTGCGCGGCCAGGAAGTCACCGATACCGGCGAGGCCATCAAGGTGCCGGTCGGTTTCAACACCCTCGGGCGCATCATGAACGTCATCGGCGAGCCGATCGACGAGGCCGGCCCGATCGTCTCCGAGACCCTGCGCGCCATCCACCAGCCCGCGCCGTCCTACGCCGAGCAGTCCACCGAGTCGCAGATCCTCGTTACTGGCATCAAGGTGGTCGATCTCCTCGCGCCCTACGCCAAGGGCGGCAAGATCGGCCTGTTCGGCGGCGCCGGCGTCGGCAAGACCGTGCTGATCATGGAGCTCATCAACAACATCGCCAAGGTGCATTCCGGCTACTCGGTGTTCGCTGGCGTCGGTGAGCGCACCCGCGAGGGCAACGATCTCTACCACGAGATGATCGAGTCCAAGGTCAACATGGACCCCAAGGAGAACAACGGCTCGGCCGAGGGCTCCAAATGCGCCCTCGTCTACGGCCAGATGAACGAGTCCCCCGGCGCCCGCTCGCGCGTGGCGCTCACCGGCCTGACCATCGCGGAAGATTTCCGTGACCAGGGCCAGGACGTGCTCTTCTTCGTGGACAACATTTTCCGCTTCACCCAGGCCGGCTCGGAAGTGTCGGCTCTCCTCGGCCGCATTCCGTCCGCCGTGGGCTACCAGCCGACGCTGGCCACGGACATGGGCGCCCTGCAGGAGCGCATCACCACCACCACCAAGGGCTCGATCACCTCGGTCCAGGCCATCTACGTGCCGGCCGACGATCTGACCGATCCGGCGCCCGCCGCGTCGTTCGCCCACTTGGACGCCACCACCGTGCTCTCGCGCTCCATTGCCGAGAAGGGCATCTACCCGGCCGTGGATCCGCTGGACTCGACCTCGCGCATGCTCAACCCCGCCGTCCTCGGCGAGGAGCATTACGACGTCGCCCGCCGCGTCCAGCAGACCCTGCAGCGCTACAAGGCCCTGCAGGACATCATCGCGATCCTGGGAATGGATGAGCTCTCGGAAGAGGACAAGCTCACCGTCGCCCGCGCCCGCAAGATCGAGCGCTTCTTCTCGCAGCCCTTCTCGGTGGCCGAGATCTTCACCGGCTCGCCGGGCATCCAGGTCCCCCTGGCCGACACGATCAAGGGCTTCAAGGGTCTCGTCAACGGCGATTACGATGACCTGCCGGAAGCGGCGTTCTACATGGTCGGAACCATTGAGGACGCTAAGGAGAAGGCGAAGAAGATTGCGGCGGCGGCCTAAGTCGTTGAACGTCAAGATCTTTATTCTGATCGTCGGCCTCATGGCCGGCGGTCTCATCGGCTATCTAACTCGGCCGCAGGCCTCTGAGATCAAGCTCGGACCCCTAAGCGTCGAAATGCAGGACACGTCGGCGGCGGCCCTGAGTGGCGGTGATCTGACCAGTGGTCAGATGCAGCATGTCGCCATCTTCGCTGTCCTAGGCGCCATTGTCGGCCTCGGCATTGGCTTCGTGGTCGACCGGCAGAAAGCCTAGGCTTTTCATTCCTTGGCGCATGGACCATGAGGTCAGTGCGCCGATCTACGCGATATCCTTCCGAACCGGGATCTCCCACGTCATGGCTACCTTCCAGTTCGATTTTGTCGGCCCCGAGCGGACGGTCTATTCCGGTCAGATCGAAGCCGTACAACTCCCCGGTGTCGAGGGAGAGATGACTGTGCTTCCGGGACACGCTCCTGTGCTGACTGTTCTGAAGGTTGGCGTCATCGTCATCAATGAGGCCGGTCATACCGGAAAGCGCGTGCTGGTGCGCGGTGGCTTCGCCGATATAGGGCCGACAATGGTCACCGTGATCGCCGAGCGTGCAAATTCCTTCGAGGAGATCACACCGGACTCCCTCGACAAAGATATCGCGGCGCTTGAGATGCAGCGCGACGCAACCGAGGATTTTGCCAAGAAGGATGAGATCAGCGGCCAGATTGTCCAGCTCCAGGACGCCAAGGTCGCCCTCAACTTTTGACCATAGCGCGGTCACGCCTTTGGACCGATGGCGGCTAAAATGTACTGGAGGAGGAAGGCTTTTTCTTTCTCTCCGGAAGCGCAGCCCCGTTGGAGCCAGAGGGAATGGGCTGCCGCGAGGCCGGCACCAATCGATCGTCCCGGAGGAATGTCCATCGCGACGAGATCGCGGCCGCTTACGGGTAAGACGGGTATTGGATCGGTTCCGTCGAGAAAGTGATCAAGGACTGTGAGGGCCTCGCGACTGATCCTTCTCTTGCGAAGATCGTCCATTACGTCGATGGCCAACGCGACGCCATGAAGATTTCGCGTGGCCGCGAGCCGGCGCATGTCGACGGTTGCGACTTCCGCGAGATGCTCCAGGTCTTGTCGGGCGTCCGCATACGTTTCGAGAACGTAAGTCTCCTCGTTCGACAGGCGCAGTGTGCGCCTCAATCTTTCGATATCGGCGCGCGAATCCACGGCTAAAGCAGCGAGACGTTCGATAGGCGCCGTCGGCGACGCCAATCCGTCCGCCCGACAGGCGCGATCTAATCGATCGAGGTAGCCGCCCGTCTGAATGATGCGATCGAGAAGTCCGGCGTCCCTCATGGCGGCGATGACCGCGACGGCTCGCGGTGCCTCAAGTAGCTTCAACGCTTCCGATCTCACCCGCTCGCGCGATAGCCCGTCGAGGGTTGCGGCAGCGGAAATGGCGGAGCGAACGCCGTCCTTGTCCGGTTCCCCAATGCCGTAGCGTGCATGAAAGCGGAAGAAGCGCAGAATGCGCAGGGCGTCTTCGCGGATGCGGGTCGCTGCGTCGCCGATGAAGCGGACGCGGCCCGCGCTGAGATCCGCCATGCCCCCGACGGTGTCGTGCACCTTTCCGTCCTCGTCGAGGGAGAGAGCGTTGATCGTGAAATCGCGCCGCTCGGCATCACGCGCAAAACTCCGGCCAAACCTCACGACCGCATGCCGGCCATCGGTCTCGATATCTTCGCGCAGCGTGGTGACTTCGAACGTCCTCCTCCCTAGCAGGATCGTCACCGTTCCGTGATCGATGCCGGTGGGGATGGCCTTCAATGAGGTCGTTGCCGCTCGCCGCATCACCTCGTTCGGTAGGAGGGTGGTGGCAAGATCGATATCGGAATTGTCGCTTCCGAGAAGTGCATCCCGGACTGAGCCGCCGACGATACGAGTTTCCTCGGTTTTCGAGTTCAGCATCGAAAGGATTCGCGAGACCGCTGGGTCTGTCAGAAGTGCCCTGGGTCCCTCGGAGCTCAGTTGTCGGACCGTCATTGAAAATGTCCAGGGACGACTTGGCCGTTTTCCAGGCGCGGCGGAACATAACCGCCGCGATGCGTCTCACCGGCCAAGCCTGCAATGACGAGGGACAGAATCACCAGCACGAGCCCTCCCAGGGTGAGGCGAAATACGAACCCTTCCCAATGTGCGCTGTGACGTGGGTTGCGGCCTCTGATCGCGAGATAGATGCCGAACAGCACAAACGGCAGAAGGAAGATCAGGACTTCTTCGAGGAGACGGCGGATCATGGGGCTTTTGGGTGGCGGCGGAAGAGCGTCATGTCACGGAAACAGGCGTTCGTGGAGATTGTTCAAGATTCCGGCCGTCACGGCCCATATCATGCGTTCACCGAACGGAATCACGTAATGGCGGCGCGGTCGGTCTTGCCAGAGACCGACGCTGGGCCGCCGGCAACGAGATCCATGAGGCGGGCCAGCGGCACCTCGAAGACCTCCGCCATCTCGGTCGGATCGGGATCGAGCCGCGCATCGGCGTCACAGAGCCCGACCACCGGCACGACCAAGAATCCGTTAGCCGAGAGATAGGCATCGAGATATCCGAGGATCTGGGTATCGGCGGTTCGAAGTCCGATTTCCTCTCTGGTCTCGCGCAGGCGGCCTTGGCCGGCCCTCTATCGGCATGTTCTATCTTGCCGTCGGGAAAGGCGATTTGTCCGGAATGATCGTGAAGGTGCGAGGCTCTCACGGTTAATAGTACTGAAAGTTCCGAGTCACTGGCGAAGAGTGGGACCAGCACCGCTGCCGCTCGATGCGGCTTGCCGGAACGGACCTCGAATCCCGTCGAGATCGACGTCGTGGTCGCCACGCGAGTTAGAGATCGAATCGTCTGGAGCGGGCGTGGCCAGCGAGAGACCCCGCTCGGCCCTTTCCAGAAGGTCCGACAGTGTATCGACGATCATGCGTCGCAGTTCATGCGCCGATGCTGTGCGCCACCGGGTGGAAACGGCCGGCCGCCGGGATTCCGAACCAGGCGCGACCCTCCACCAAGCGCTCCTCGCCGAGAGCCAGGAGGTCGTAGGTCACCGCCCGGGTGAGAAGCGCCCAAAGACCGCGCCTCACATGTATGTAGGGGCGCAGGCCGCCATCATCGCTTTCCTCGAAGCGAAGCGCATGCTCGGCATCCATCGTCACGAGATCGTCGACGTTGGTCCGGAAGGCGATGCGCCGGTCATCGCCGTCGCCATCCACCGCCATATCCACGGCGACGAATGGCGCATCGTCCACGACGATCCCGACGCTTTCCACCGGTGTCACCAGCACCATGCGGCCATCGGGCTCCCGCCTAAGGATGGAGGAGAACAGCTTGACCATCGCGGAGCGTCGGATCGGTGTGCCATCGTGGAACCAAGTTCCGTCCGCAGCGATCCGCACATCGATCTCACCGCAATAGGGCGGATTCCAGCGCTCCACAGGCGGGATGCCCCGCCTGGGCAGTCCATCGAGGGTTAGGCTCAACCGGGCGATGGCCGGGTCCGATTCGGGCGGTACGGGCTGTTTCATCATTGCAGGAGATAACGCGTTCTCGACGTTTTGAAACAGCTCCGATGCTTGGGAATCGATGCCGCTGCCCGCGTCGGCGCACGTCTTTGCTGCATGGCATTCTGCATCCATTCGAATTCAATGGACCATGAATACGAATGATTTCAATCAAGGCCTTAGCAAATTGTGCGGCGCAGCAATATTCGTCAACAAAAAAGCTCGGCAGAATTTGCGCTCGCCGCGGAAGTTTGGCACTCAGAGTATGCATCCCTGGAAGGGAATGCCGAAAACACATCGAGCGCTTCGTCCCGTGGCCAGTCAGCCAAGCTCGACAATCACGATAACAACGCAAGGACGGTAGAATGACCGCATTGTTGCTTATTATCCTAGGCGGGCTTTGCGCCGTCGCCTACGGAATCGTGACGATCAACGACGTGATGAAGCGCGATGCCGGCACCCAGCGGATGCAGGAAATCGCCGGTGCGATAGCTGAGGGCGCACAAGCCTATCTACGCCGGCAATACGCCACCATCGCTGTCGTCGGCGTGGTCCTCTTCGTGGCGTTGGCCTACTTCCTCGGACTCAAGGTCGCCATCGGTTTCCTCATCGGGGCCGTGCTCTCGGGGGCTGCCGGCTTCATCGGCATGAACGTGTCGGTGCGAGCCAATGTCCGCACGGCACAGGCAGCCTCGACGTCCTTGGGGGCGGGGCTCGATGTGGCCTTCAAGTCTGGCGCCGTCACCGGCATGTTCGTGGCCGGTCTCGCCCTTCTCGGAGTCGCGCTCTATTACACGTTCCTGACACGCGTTTCGGGTCTCGCTCCCGCCAGCCGCGAGGTCATCGATTCCCTGGTTGCCCTTGGTTTTGGCGCTTCGCTGATCTCGATCTTCGCCCGTCTCGGCGGCGGCATCTTCACCAAGGGGGCAGATGTCGGCGGCGATCTCGTCGGCAAGGTCGAGGCCGGTATCCCGGAGGACGATCCGCGCAACCCAGCCACCATCGCGGACAACGTGGGCGACAATGTCGGCGATTGCGCCGGCATGGCTGCCGACCTGTTCGAGACTTACGCCGTGACTGTGGTGGCCACCATGGTGTTGGCGGCTATTTTCTTTGCCGGCCAGACCGATATCGGTGGACGCAATGTCCTCGAAGCCATGCTGCTCTACCCGCTGGCTATCGGCTCGGCCTGCATCCTCACCTCCATCGCCGGTACCTATGCGGTGCGGTTAGGGGCCAACCAGTCGATCATGGGGGCACTCTACAAAGGGCTGATCACGGCTGGCGCACTTTCCATTGTCGCCATCGCGCTCGTCAACTTCGCCTTGTTCGGCGGTTTCGGCACCGAGTTCAAAACCAATGCCGGCGTGACCTTCACGTCGGGCGGTCTCTTCGGCTGCGCAGTGATCGGCCTCGTCATCACTGCGCTGATCGTGGTCATCACGGAGTATTATACCGGCACCAATTTCCGTCCGGTGAAGTCAATTGCGGACGCTTCCGTTACCGGCCACGGCACTAACGTGATCCAAGGCCTCGCGATCTCACTGGAGTCGACGGCGCTGCCCGCGCTCGTCATCGTGGCTGGCATCATCGCCACCCATTCGCTGGCGGGGCTGTTCGGCATCGCGATCGCCGTGACGGCCATGCTGGCTCTCGCGGGCTTCATCGTTGCCCTCGATGCTTTCGGACCAGTGACCGACAACGCTGGCGGCATTGCGGAAATGGCCGGCTTGCCGCCTGAGGTGCGCAAGTCCACCGATGCGCTTGATGCCGTAGGCAACACCACCAAGGCTGTCACTAAAGGCTATGCCATCGGCTCGGCTGGTCTGGGAGCTTTGGTGCTGTTCGCCGCCTATACCAGCGACCTGAACTATTTCATCGCAAATGCCAGTCCAACCCAGTACCGCTTCTTCCAGGGCGTGGCCGTCGATTTCTCGCTATCGAACCCCTACGTCGTCGTCGGCCTCCTCCTGGGTGGCCTCATTCCGTTCCTGTTCGGCGGTATGGCGATGACGGCCGTCGGCAGGGCAGCCGGTGCGGTGGTCGAGGAGGTTAGGCGCCAGTTCCGTGAGAAGCCCGGCATCATGGCGGGCACGGACCGGCCGGATTATGGGCGGGCCGTCGATATGCTGACTCGTGCGGCGATCAAGGAAATGATCCTGCCGTCGCTTCTGCCAGTGCTCTCGCCCATCGTGCTTTTCTTCGTGATCCAGACGATCGCCGGCAAGAACCAAGCCTTCGCCACGGTAGGCGCGTCCCTGCTCGGCGTGATCCTGACCGGTCTCTACGTTGCGATCTCGATGACGTCCGGCGGCGGCGCCTGGGACAATGCCAAGAAGTACATCGAGGATGGTCACCACGGCGGCAAGGGTTCCGATGCGCATAAGGCGGCGGTGACAGGCGATACCGTCGGCGACCCCTACAAGGACACGGCCGGGCCCGCCGTGAACCCGGCGATCAAAATCACGAACATCATCGCCTTGCTGCTTCTGGCGGTGCTGGCTCATCTCTGAGCCATTGTGTGCGTCGCCGCACAGTGGCGCCGCATCACTGAGCCATCCCCCCTGACGCTCTCTCGTGTGCGACTTAACTACGGGCATCGAAAACGGGGCCAAACAGGCCGTAATTTCCTTGTCCGTATCATCTCGAGAGAACTTAATGCCTTCACTCACCGATCCGATTCGCATCGGCGCGATCGACGCGAAGAACCGCATCTTCATGGCGCCGCTCACGCGCGGCCGGGCCACCCGGGAACATGTGCCGACCCCAATCATGGTCGAGTACTACGGACAGCGTTCCGGGGCTGGCGTGATCCTCACCGAGGCCACGGGCATCAGCCAAGAAGGTCTCGGTTGGCCCTACGCACCCGGGATCTGGTCGGATGAGCAGGTCGATGCCTGGAAACCGATCGTCGAGGCCGTTCACGATGCCGGTGGCAGAATTGTCTGCCAACTCTGGCATATGGGGCGCGTCGTTCATCCGAGCCTCAATGGCGGCAAGGCACCGATCTCCTCCTCCGCCACCACCGCACCGGATCAGGCTCACACCTACGAAGGCAAGCAGCCCTATGCCGAGGCTCGCGCGTTGCCGATCGAGGAAGTTCCCCGCCTTCTGGCAGACTACGATCGGGCAGCGCGCAACGCGATCGCTGCTGGCTTCGACGGTGTGCAGATTCACGCGGCGAACGGCTATCTCATCGACCAGTTTCTGCGCGACAACACCAACCATCGGGATGACTCCTACGGCGGGTCGGTGGAGAACCGCATTCGCCTGCTCACGGAAGTGACGCAGACCGTGGCCGATGCCATCGGCGAGGATCGCACCGGCGTGCGGCTGTCGCCGAACGGCGAGATCCAGGGAGTGGATGATTCGGATCCAGATACTCTGTTTGGTGCCGCCGCCGCCGCACTCCGCAAGATCGGCATCGCCTTTCTAGAACTGCGCGAGCCAGGTCCTGACGGTACCTTCGGTAAGCCGAACCATCCTCCAGTGGCGCCGGTGATCAAGCAGGCTTTCGGGGGGGCGCTTATCCTGAATTCGGATTACGATCCCGCAGCGGCCGAAGCCGCCCTCGCCGCGGGCAAAGCCGACGCCATCGCCTTCGGCCGGCCCTTCATCGCCAATCCGGATCTCGTTGAGCGGATCGCGACTCATGCGCCGCTCAACAAGGACGTGCAGGCAACTTGGTACAGCCAGGGCCCTGAGGGCTACATCGATTATCCAGTCCTGTCCGCGTCGAAAGCAGCCTGATTGGCGAAGGTCTCCGGTGGAAGAAGCCGGAGACCGCTCAGTGTCTGTCCGGCGACATATTGAGTGATGTGAGGGGTTTGTGATTCAAGGCTGCCTGTGTGGAGGCTGCCGATGTGGACGACTGAGAACCGG
>NZ_JBHTND010000053.1:0-13160 GCF_042679825.1 Methylobacterium marchantiae
TGATCCAAGCCTCGCATCTGACTTCCCCGTCCGCTGCCGGAACGGAGTGAATCATGCCAAGCCCCCTCACGCCACGGACTTCTTCAACACCCTGCTAGAGGGCAAAGGCTGATGTTTGATGCCGTCTGCTCTCGACGCAAGTGGGTAGCTCATGAGCCATTTAGGCATTTTTTAGGAGCAGAATTTAATTGTGCTTTTGATAGAAAGGAAGCACCAAAGAAGACGTTAAATCAAATTTACAAGTCAAAATCCTAAAATTAATTCGCCGCTCGAAATAATTCGAAATTTGTCCGCCACATGCCGAGCAGAAATGTGCTTAGCGTGAATTTATAAGGTGATCAGAATGCGTGATGTCAGCAACGATGCTACGAAGGAAGCGGCAAAGGGCCATCAGGTTCGCAGCTTCTTTAAGATCGAGGCTCAAACGCTTCGAGAGCGTTACCGTGTGATCGAAACTCTGCTGCCTAATGCAAATACTAGAGGAGCAGCTCATCGCGGCGAGGAGGGGCGTTTTATCGAGTCGCTATTGCGAGCTTTTCTCAACAAGCATCTTCCGTCGAATCTACAGGCAGTATCTGGTTTTATTCTTTGTCCTTCGACAAAAACGGGGGTTTCCAATACAGAACGTGTATTAAATGAAATAGATCGACATTCTACTCAAGTCGACATAATAATTTATGACTTCGATGCCTACCCTACCTATGAGCGCTATGAAGAATTCTGCATTGTACCTCCTGAAGGCGTAGTTGGTCTTATTTCAGTTAAAAAGACACTTCGCATGCGCGATTTAAAGGAAGAATTGGCAGCTCTCCGGAATATCGCGGCACTCTGTGCTGAGCGCGACCGCCGTGGTCCTTGCACAGCAATATTCGGATTCTCGACCAATGAGAAAAGCCAAGCGACGCTTAACAAAAAAATATTTTCGGAAATAGAGTCCGCATACGAAGGTGGCTGCGATTTTGATTCTATGATAAATGAGATATCAGTAATGGGAAATAGTTGTGTGTTCAAGGTACGTAGCACTGATTCAAGCGAAAACAAAGCTCGATACGTCGGAGTCGACTGCAAACTAGAGAATCACATACCACTACAGCGTTTAATCCAAACTATATTATCCGTATATTATGACAGAAGCCGCGGATCCACACGCGATCGGCCCGGATTTGTATCATTTGAAAAGAGCACATTTAAAAACTCGCCTGACCTGGGCGAAATCAGATACGACAGTCTACAACGATACAATTCAAGCAGCAAATAGATATTAAGCTGCTCTTTGCCAGTTCATGCCATAAATTAATGGCTGCTTTGCCAAACATCAGATCAAAAACGGTCTGTCGCAAAACTACCCCGCCTGAGATCCCGATCGTCGAAAGCTCACCCCCCAACCACCCACACAGCCGTCACCAGCCACAACACCCCGCCTCACAACCGCCGATCACCTTAAGAGCCCATCAATCAATATGGCCTACCGAGGGAACTAATCACCAAATATTCGAGCGCCTTCGTCGCGGCCGGCTCCCACAGCTCGGGCTGCGGTTCCCTGCTGCGAGTACGAGACGTTTCGCCGGCCGTCGTGCCGGAGCCGACCCAGAGGTAGACACATGCGGGCGTCGCGCCGGGAATTCATGACGTGGATGTCCGCCGGTGGCATCTCCCTCAGCATGACCCGCCTGGGACAGGCGCAGAGTGTCGGGTTCGACGCGCGCGAGACGCTGCCCGGACGCGCCCGGTGGAACCCCGCCATCGGCGGCCTCGGCCGGATCGACGGCGAGCCCAAGGTCACGGGCGCGAAGCTCTACGCTTCGGATTTTCGCGCGGCCGACATGCCGGGATGGCCGGACAAGACGGCGCATGCGCTCCTCGTGCGGGCGCCGGACGCGTCGCACGTCTATCTCGGTCTCGACCTCGCGCGCCTGAGCGGCGCGATGAAGCCGACCCTCGTCGTCACCGCATCCGACATCGCGACGATCGGCCTCCAGGTCCCGGACTTCTACGCCGGCGACCTGTTCTGCCCGGTCGGCCGCACGCCGTTCTATCTCGGCCAGCCCGTGGCGATGCTGATCTTCGACGGGTTCGACGCCTACGACCAGGCGCGGGTGGCCGTGCGGGACGGGACCTTCGTGCGGTTCGGCGAGGAGACCGGCCCGATCGAGGCCGAGAATTACGGCGCCTTCCGCTTCACCCGCGTCGCCGGGCCGACGCCGGAATCGCCCGACCTCTACTCGCCGGTCCTGGCCGGCTGGGTGAAGCCGGGGCGGGTGCAGCATTCGCCGCTCCCGGTCTGGGAGCCCTATGCCAGGGAGACCTCCGATCCCTACGGCAAGGCGGCCCGCTACGGAGAGACGATCCGCGCCGGACTGGCCGGCGCCAACGCCGACCTCCTGGTCCTCGACCGGCATTTCGAGACGCAGTCGGTCGATCCGATGTTCCTCGAACCGGAGGCCGGCCTCGCCTGGCACGACGGCAGGACCGGCACCCTAGAACTGGTGCTCGGCGTCCAGTCGCCCTTCGATGCGTCGGAGGCCATCGCCTTCCTCCTCGCCAAGGCGAAGGCGCCGTTCAAGCCGAAGCGGATCAAGGCCGATTTCGCCTATATGGGCGGCGGCTTCGGCGGGCGCGACCACACGCCCTTCATGCTCTACGTCACCCTGGCCGGGCTGTTCTTCACCGGCCGTCCGGTGCGCCTCGCCCATGACCGGTTCCAGCAATTCCAGGGCGGCATCAAGCGCCACGCCTTCAAGATGCATTCGCGCATCGGGGTCGA
Source organism: Methylobacterium marchantiae (assembly GCF_042679825.1). Classification (NCBI taxonomy): domain Bacteria; kingdom Pseudomonadati; phylum Pseudomonadota; class Alphaproteobacteria; order Hyphomicrobiales; family Methylobacteriaceae; genus Methylobacterium; species Methylobacterium marchantiae. The sequence goes on from NZ_JBHTND010000053.1 coordinate 2,765, forward strand.
CCGCAGGACGGCCAGGATCACGGCCTTCGCCGCCGACCACGTCCTCGATGGCGGCGGGCTCGCGAACTTCTCGCCGAACGTCGCCACGGTGGCCGCCACGGCGGCGATCGGCATCTACGACATCCCGAAGGTCGACATCACCACGGTGGCACTCCACAGCCGCGGCGTCACCGCGGGCTCGATGCGCGGCTACGGCACGGTGCAGACGCTGACGGCGCTGGAGACACTGGTCGACGAGGTCGCCGCGGCGCTGCCCCTCGATCCGATCGCGTTCCGGCGCCGCAACGCGCTGCCGCCGGACGGCCGCACCATGACGGGCAACCGCTACACCGTCTCCGTGCGCACGATGGAGATCCTGGACAAGCTCGAAACCCATCCGATCTGGGCGGCGCGTGCGGCCGAGAAGGCGCGGCCGAGGCGCGAGGGAATCCTCGTCGGCACGGGCGTCGCGGTCGCCACCAAGGATTACGGCACCGGCGCGGATTGCTCCCTCGGCCGGGTCGAGATCGATGCCGAGGGCGGGATCTCGATCACCTCCGACCAGCCCGAGATGGGCAACGGCATGGGCACGGCCCTGGCGAGCCGCGTCGCCGCCCATCTCGGCGGCATGGCCGAGGAGATCTCGCTGGCGCGGGTGGGCGTGTTCGGCGAGCTCGCCCTCGTCACCTCCGGCAATTCCTACACGATGGACCAGAAGACCCAGGATGCCGCCGAGCGGAACAGCCGCTGGGTGCCGGCGATCAGCGCGGCCACCGCCGCCTCGAACGGCGCCCATGTGGGCACCCATTCCACCAGCGAGGCCGCCCGCGTGGTCTTCCGCTTCGGATTGTGGCCGGCCGCCCTCGCGCTCTGGTCGATCGCCCCCGCCGATCACCGGGCCGAGCAATGGGCCCAGGCCACCTGGCGGGACGGGAACCTGCATTTCGCCGACCTGCCGCCGCTCTCCCTGAAGGCCCTGGCCGCCAAGGCCCATGCGAGCCGCCTCGTCACCGGCGCCACCACCCATTGCTTCTCGCGGTGGGCCTGGGCGAAGGCGACCTTCCCGGTCCAGGGCCACCGCTACGCGGCCGAGATCGACGCGCTCGCCATCCGCAGGGGCGGCGGCCCGTTCGAGCGGGTCGCGCGCGTCGCCGTCTCGTTCCCGCCCACCGGCAACAACCGCATCGGCACCACCTACGGCGCGGCCTGCGGCACCTTGGTCCGCGTCGAGATCGAGCGGACGAGCGGGGCGATCACGATCGCCAGGGCCTACACGATCCTCGAATGCGGCAACGCCCTGGTGCCGGAGGTGGTGAAGGGCCAGGCCCAGGGCGGCTTCGCCATGGGCGTCGGCTACGCCCTGCTCGAGACCCTGCCGCCCTTCGAGGACGGCCCGGGCAACGGCCGCTGGAACCTCGGCCAATACGTCGTGGCGCGCGGCTCGGACCTGCCGCTCCACGATTTCGAGGTGGAGATGCTTCCGCCGCTGACCCCGGACGAGGCGCCCAAGGGCATCGCCGAGGTGGTGATGATCCCCGTCGTGCCGGCCCTCCTCAACGCCATCTTCGACGCCACCGGGCACCGTTTCCAGTCGCTGCCGGTCAGCCCCAGCATGCTCAAGGGAGCCCTCGCGTGACGCGCTTCTCCATCACCATCAACGGGGAGGCGCATGGCCCCGTGGACCTGCGCGACGACCTGTCGATGAACGACTACCTGCGCGAACATCTCGGGATGACCGGCACCAAGTTCGGCTGCGGCGCGGGCCAGTGCCTGAGCTGCGCGATCATCGTCGACGAACCCGACGGGACGAGCCGCACCAGCCCCACCTGCATCGTGCCGGCGGTGAACTTCGACGGCATGGCCATCCGCACCGTCGAGGGTCACGCCAAGGGAGACGAGCTCACCACCCTGCAGAAGGCCTTCATCGAGCATTTCGCCTTCCAGTGCGGCTATTGCACCGCCGGCTTCCTCAACGAGGGGCAGGTCCTGCTGGAGCGCCTGGAGCGGAGCCCGGTGGCGCGCGCCGAGCTCGAGACCACCATCGCCGAGGCCCTCGACGGGCATCTCTGCCGCTGTACCGGCTACATCAAGTATCACGAGGCCGTCCGCTCCGTGATCCTGGCCGAGCCGCAACGCTACCTCGCCTGATCAGGCTCGCATTGGCAAGCCAACGCGTCACCTCGCTCAGGTCCTCGACGTGTCGCGGGTTCCGGAACGCAAAACCGGTGACCACTTTCGCTGAACCTGCCTAGGATCTCCCGGACATGATCGCCTCCCTCCGGAACGGCATCCTCGCCTCGGCCGCCATCCTGGCGATGGGCGGCTTGGCAATGGGAAGCCTGGCGATGGGCGTCCTCGCCGGCCACGCGGCCGAGACGGCGCCGGCGGGCCGCCTCGCCCCGCCGCAGAGCTTCGCCGGCATCGCCGACACGACGGCGCGCTCGGCCGCCTTGTTCACCGAACTCGGCAAGGTCCTCACCAACCCGCGCTGCGTCAATTGCCATCCGGCGAGCGACCGGCCGCGCCAGGGCGACACGAGCCGGCCGCACCAGCCGCCGGTGACGCGGGGCGCCGACGGGATGGGCTCGGACAGCCTGCGCTGCCCGACCTGCCACCAGGACAGAAACTACGATCCCGGCCGGGTGCCCGGCCATCCGGGATGGCACCTCGCCCCCCGCGAGATGGCCTGGGAGGGCAAGTCGCTCGCGGAGATCTGCACCCAGATCAAGGACCCCGACCGCAACGGCCAGCGCAAGCTCGACGACCTGATCGAGCATATCGGCAAGGACGGCCTCGTCGGCTGGGCCTGGGCTCCGGGCGCCGGCCGGACACCCGCTCCCGGCACCCAGGCGGAGGCGGGCGCCCTCGTCGCCGCATGGGTCGAGAGCGGAGCGGCCTGTCCGGCCCCCTGACGGGGAATGCGGGATCGACGATCCAGTATGGAAGACGATAGCGCCCCGCAATCCTGCACGAAACGCCCCGCAATCCGGTACGAAGCGCCCCGCGATCCGGCGATTTGCGGCCCCTCGATCCGGTATCGAAATCCTCTCGATCCGGGTGGTTGACCGGGGCCGCGCAGTGCCTTATGCGGACAACCTCTATCGGAAGCGCTCACGCAGCTTCCGGCCCAGAACGAGGATCGCCGGCAAAAACGCCTGCATCTTCAACGGGTTCGTTGGGGGATAGTTTAACGGTAGAACAGTGGACTCTGACTCCTCTAGTCGAGGTTCGAATCCTCGTCCCCCAGCCACTGTCATAACTAAGCATCTCAGCCACCTCAGTTTTTCGCTCAGCCGCCCTGCGGGTTGAGCCTGTTGCTACAATCCGCTGCTACAAGCCCCTGGGGGTGGAGAAGCGGAGTGGCATCTCTTCCAAACGTCGTGCTACGCGGCTGCACCTATCATTTTAGGCGAAGCATACCGGTAGACATCCGCGATCGCCTCGGTCGTCGCGAACTCATCACCAGCCTACGCACGAGCGATTTTCGTACTGCAAAGCTCGCTGCTTGTCGTTTATACGTCGCATCCGAAAACCTTTTCGTGGATGTGCGCACAACCCCAATGCTGACAGATATCCAGCTCGCGGCCTTGGTGCAGGATTTCTACAGCCGCATCATTGAGCAGGATGACGTCGCCCGCCGCGCGGGCCGCATGATCTCGCCTGACGCTCGCAGGGTACGAGCCAACTATTTCGCGACCGTCGCTACCAACACAAGGGACGCACTGGCGTGCAATCGCCTCGACGAGGCAGGATTCCTCACAGAGAGCACTCTGACCAACGTTGGGATCATGCCATCGGCTCTGACACCGACCGATCTCGCACAAGCCAAACAGGCGATCTTGCGAGCTGGTGTCGATGTCGCGGAAGCGCTGAAAGCGCGCTACGAGGGCGACTTTAACTTCGAGCCTAATGACAAATTGCTCAAGCTTCAATTAACGAAGTTAGAAGCAGACCATCCGGCACCGACAGCTTCATGTACCCCTGTACCGAAAACACCTATAGGAACAGTGCCGTGCAGCTCGTCCAAACGCTTCCTTAGCATTGTCGGAGAAGCATTCCGCGTATCTCAGAGTCCGTCCGATAAGTCATGACGCTCGGCCCAGCCTTCGGACGAGGATCATGACGGCGGCGGCGTAGAGGAAGGCCTGGGCTGAGGCGAGGGTCGCTTCCGGGTCTTTCCAGAGGCGGCGGTTGCGGCTGATCCAGCCGAAGAAGCGTTCCACCACCCATCGGCGCGGATGCACCGCGAAGCCGACTTGATCCTTGGGTTTGCGCACGATGTCGACGGTGATGCTCGTGGCGGTCGCGGGCCTATCGCCGGCATAGCCCGCATCGGCAAAGGCCTTGATGATGAACGGAAAAGTCCGCCGCGATAGGCGCAGCACCGGCCCGGCCCCATCGCGATCCTGGATGCTGGCGGGCTGCGGATCGAGGACGAGGGCGCGTCCGTCCGTATCGACCAGGGCCTGACGCTTGCGTCCCTTGATCTTTTTTCCCGCATCATAGCCGCGCGGCCCGCCGCTCTCGGTGGTCTTCACGCTCTGGCTGTCGAGCACCGCAGCCGTAGGCGAAGCCTCTCGTCCGACCCGCTCACGGTCGGCCATGACGAGCGTGTGGTTGACCCGGGCAAACAAACCCTCATCACGCCAGCGGCTGAAATAGCCGAACGTCGTGCTGCGCGGAGGCATGTCCTTCGGGATCAGACGCCACGCGATCCCACCGCGCAGCACGTAGAAGATCGCGTTCCAGATCTCGCGTATCGTCCAGACAGGCGGACGACCGCATGGGGCCGGCTCCGGCATCAGCGGCGCGATCACGGCCCATTCCGCATCCGTCAGATCGGTTTCGTAGCGAAGGCTGGCACGGCTATGCTGCCGGCGAGTGGTCGGGGTCCACATGGCATTTCCAGATCAGGCTTCAGCACCCTTCTGGAATCACCGCCATCCCGGCCACTCAACCCCAACCAGACGTTATCGGACGGGCTCTCAGGTAGCGAATGGTGGCTGGGATAATCAGACTGCAAGTCAGGCAGGCGCTACATATCGCCTATTCATTGATATCTGCGGCGATCTTTCACTAAGTGAATATACCCGCCAACATGCCGGTCGATTCAAGGATCTCGTCGAACGTCTACCGAGCGACTATGGCAAATCAGCCAAGTACAGGGGATTGGATGTCAACGCGATCCTTGCGGCTTATGCTGCTCTTCCCGTCAACGAACGTGCATCGGTCATCACACAAAAAACGGTGAAGCGGCACTTTTCAGCTCTCTCGACGCTTTGGCTGGCAGGCATCGCCCGAGGCGATGCGAAAGAGAATGTTTTCTCGGGTTTCAAATTTGCCCCAGGGCGAATTGCGAGTGAGCAACGTTGTATGTGGGAGCGCGTGGATCTTGCAGATCTATTCTCTTCTCCCGTCTGGACCGGCTGTCAGTCAAAGATATCTCGCGCCAAACCAGGTCCCACGATCATCCGTGACGAGAAATTCTGGCTGCCACTTATCGCAGTGTTCTCTGGCCTTCGTCAGGAAGAAATTTGCCAGCTCCACGTCGAAGATATTGGCCAAGAGCGAAATATCTGGTTCTTCGATATCAACAACCGGCCACCGCGCAAGCTCAAAAACACCACCGCAGTCCGCCGCGTTCCTATTCACACCGAGCTAATCAACCTCGGCTTTCTCAGCCATATTGATACGTTAAGACAGAACCGGACGGCACGAGTTTTTCCAGCGTTCCAGGCAGGGGGCTCTGACGATCGTTTGGCTCATGCCTTCGCGAAGTGGTTTCCCCGATACCGTCGGGACGTCGGAATAAAAAAAGAAGGACTCGTCTTTCATTCGTTCCGTCACACAGCCACAACGTTGATGCATCAGGCTGATGTATCATCGGCCGTCATTGATCATATCACAGGACATACGACACCTGGTGAAACCGCACGTTACACCAAACGGTCGACGCTAGAGCAGATGAAAGCAGCCATCGAGACGATTGACATCGACTTCAATCTCTCGGGGCTTTATCTGACACAGCCAAACTGAGCAAGCCTTTCTGAAATTTTAAGGTACACACAAGGCCGAGTCAATCTTATAGCTTGTCAGCGCTAGTATCTATTCCAAAATCGTCAAATAAATTGCCGTAGTCCTTCAGTGGAATAGAATGCTTTTCAACATGACCGGGCCACCAGGGAGGATAAGTTTTTGGTTTTTTAGGATCAGGCGGATACAAACGCCCCTGGAGAACTAAGCCAACACCAAGCTCTCCTGCAACTGAAAGTATAAGCCTTCTTGAACGCTCACATTTTCCGTCAACCCGGCTATTAAGCAGCATTAACGCCCTAACCCATAAATCCTCCTCGGCCTCGATCTCATCTAGGATTCGTTCCATGCTGCCAGAGTACCCATCCCATTGCATTGGGAAGGGAGGCGCCACCGGCGGAAGAAGGACATGGCCGTAGCCGTTCTGTAAAACGCCCTCTAGAACGTCGTCTGCTATAAGAAACCCAAACTCAGACGACTTAATTTTTCTTCTCAATTCGTCAATATAATCAGAGGATTCATTGCCCATATGACACCATAATACTCACTGCGGAAGATTAAAGACTATGTTATAGCGCATCATGACTTACGGCGCCCTCCTCGAAGCGGCGCTGGCGCGGACTCTCCGACAAGCGGCTGGACGAAGAACTCACTGAGTGGCACCGACAACGTTTCAGCTACTCGGTCGAGCAGATCCACCGTCGGATTTTCCGACTGTCGCTCCAAGCCACCAAGATAGGCGCGATCAATACCTGCATCTGCAGCCACTCGCTCCTGCGAAAGCCCCTGGGCAACGCGCACTCTCCGTAGATTCCACGCTATCAGCGCCCGCCCCTTCATATGGAGATCAGCGGGCAGCAGGGGCTATTAAACCACTGGCTATAGCCATACGATAAGGCTAAGCTCGGCACGACCGGGTTGTGGCGCGCAGAGTCAGGCAAGCAATGTTCGTCCGCATTCACCGCGGAGCGCAAGAGATCGGCGGCACTTGCGTGGAGTTGGCTCACGGAGGCGCCCGCATCCTCCTCGACCTTGGCCTTCCGCTCGACGGCGAACCGGACGATGCGTCGTGTCACCCAGCCGTGGACGGCTTGGCCGGCGGCGGCGATCTGAAGGCTCTCATCCTCTCACACGGCCACCGTGACCATGTCGGGTTGGCTCACCTCGCCGGATCAGACCTCCCCATCGTCATGGGTGCCGCGACAAAGGCGATCCTGACTGCCGCCGCGCCGTTCGTGCCAGGCGCTTACCTTCCGCCTTCCACCATCACGTTGGAGAGCGGCAAACCCCTCACCTTTGGCCCGTTCACGGTCACACCGATCCTCGTCGATCACTCGGCCTACGACGCCTACGCCCTTCTCGTCGAAGCTGGCAGGCAACGCCTGCTCTACTCGGGCGACTTCCGGGGACATGGGCGCAAGGCGGGCCTGTTCGAGCGCCTCGTCCGACATCCGCCGAAGAACGTCGACATCCTGCTGCTGGAAGGATCCAGCCTCGGCCGCCTCGACCCCGACCAGCACTTCCCGACAGAAGCCGACGTCGAGAACCGCTTCGTTTCGCTGATAGAGGATACCGCCGGCATAGCTCTCGTCGCGGCCTCCGCCCAGAACATCGACCGGATGGTCTCGCTTTACCGCGCCTGCAAACGCACCGAACGCACCCTCGTCATCGACCTCTACGCAGCGGAAGTCCTGCGAGCGACCGGCAACGCCAACATCCCGCAATCGGACTGGCCGGGCGTGGCTGTGTTCGTACCCCACTACCAACGGGTCCGGATCAAACAGACCGAGCGGTTCGACCTAATCGAAGCCCATGCGGCCAACCGCATTTTTCCGGACCAGCTTCGAGCCCTGGCCCCCCGTGCCGCCTATCTGTTCCGGCCAACCATGCTGCGAGACCTCGACCGGGCGGAGTGCCTATCCGGAGCGACTGCGATCTGGTCGCAGTGGGACGGCTACCTCGCCCAGGAACGGGGACTGATCTTACAGACGGATTTGGCCGAGCGCGGCATCCCGCTTGGCCACGCCCACACGTCGGGGCACGCGAGCATCCCGGATCTGAAGCGGCTCGCGGAGGCCGTCGCACCGCGCCGGATCGTGCCGATCCATACCTTTCACGCCGACCGCTTTCCTGAGCTGTTCGGCCCAAACGTCAGCATCAAACAGGATGGTCAGTGGTGGGAGATCGCAGCGTGAGTTCGTCGCCTTCGTCGTTCTACAGGGGCCTGAGCGAGTCCTACCTTGAGGCGCTGGAAGCTCTCACCAACCAGTCTGAGGGCAATTGGTGGCGTGACGTCCTGTCGAGACGCGACATCGTGATCGCAGTCCGCGCTGAGTACCTGAACGTCTACTACCGCGGAGCCTCCATCTTCCGCGTGGAGCGCGAGGGCGAGAAGCTCGTACCGATCACGCACGCCAAGTACCTAACCCGTCGTAAGCAGGGATCGGTCACCCTGGCCGCGGATGGAAGATTCGACATCGATCCCAATACCGCCCTCTGGCGCAGCTACGAGGGGCAAGCGACGTTACGGGAGATGATCCAGGCCGCGGACGCGCTTACCGGACCGGAGAAGATCGGGCTGCACAGCCTCCTCCTTGCCAGCCCCCACGTCATCGACGTTGAGATCGCGTTCGGCGCCATTGCCCCGCCGACAGCTGAAGACTCGCAGGATGGCCTTATCGCCGCCGCCGAGGAGGAAGCAGGCAAAGCACCCCAAGCGCCTTTATCACCAACCGCGGGGGGCACGGACCGGATCGACGTCGCGGCGTTGGAGGAGCAGGACGGGGAAGTCTGCATCGTCTTCCACGAGGCCAAGCACTTCGCCAACCCGGAACTCCGTGCCAGCGCCGGGGAGACGCCCCGAGTAGCCGAGCAGATTGACCGGTACCGGCGAACCCTCACGCATCATGCCGATGCGATCGGCCGGAGCTATCACGATGTCTGCCAGGCGCTTGCCCGTATCTACGCCATGCGCCAACGCGTGCAAACCGACACTACGGGCTCGGCCCCGCTTCATCCACTCATCTCCCGCGTTGCAAACAGCAGCACCCCGCCCACGGTCGACCCCGAGCCGCGTCTCGTTGTCTTCGGGTTCGACAAGGACCAACGCGACGGCACGATCTGGCAGGGACACCTCAAGCGGCTGACGGATACGAGCGGTGAGGGCTTCGGCCTGAAAGTTCACGCGGTCGGCAACACGCAAGGACGCCGGTCACCCGCTTTCACGGCTTAAGCGAACACGCGGTTCGAAACGCGGACGGCTGACGGATGTTGGGCGCCGCCAACATCCGTCTCTGACCCGAAGCGGAAGTTGAGAAGGTCCGCTTTTCGGCAGCTGACTGATGATCGTAGAGCCGGCCCGCCAGCAGCCCCGCGAGCCGCCGCCGCGCGTCGCGCTTCTCCGCCCTTCCTTCCCCCGCCACCAGCAACGCGTCTTTCCCTTCAGGCCAGCGAGCATTCCGAGTGGGCGTCTGCGCCCACGACCGAGCGGGCGAGGGCCGCGAGGTGCGGGTGGTGCGTGAAGAACAGCACTTGCGTCGAGGAGGCCAGCTCGGCCAGGACTCGGAAGCCGGCCTCGGAGCGCTCGTCGTCAAAGTTCACGAAGAGGTCGTCGGCGAGGAACGGCAGCCGGATGCCCGCCGCCACCGACTGCTCGGTCGCCGCCAGCCGCAACGCCAGGAATAGCTGGTCGCTCGTTCCCTCGCTCATCGCGCCGACCTCGACGACGGTCCGGCCGTCGTCCCGGATGCCGAGCAGTCGAGGCGCCGGTCCGTCCGCGTCCACCCGGAGCGCCGCGTAGTGTCCGACCGTTAGCGAGGAGAACAGCGCGCTGGCGCGCAGGAGCAGCGGATCTTGGTTCTCCTCGCGGTAGCGCTCAATGGCCCATCGCAGGGTCACGGCTTGGGCGCGCTTTAAGATGTAGTGTTCGGCCAGCGTCGCCAGCTCCGCCTTCGCCGCCTCCGCGTCGAAGGCGGCCCCGGCCGCCAGATCGCCGGCCTCCTGGAGCGTGGCGAACGCCCGTCGCGCGTCGCCCTGGGCGTCGGCCGCAGCGCACACCTCCGCGTTGAGACCTTCGAACTCGGCGTCGAGCGCGCGGGAACGGGCCGCGAGGGCATCCGGGTCGACCCCCTCGCTCGCAGCGAGCAGGTCTTCGAGCGGGTAGCCGTCGCCCTCGGCCACGATCGCCGCTTCGGCGGCCGCGACCGCCTCGCGCATTGCGCTCGCTTCGCGCGAGCGCGATATCGCCTCCTGCAGGCCGGCCGTTCCCGTGGCGCCGATCTCGGCGATGAGCGGCGCGATCGCCTGATGGGCCGCGTTCCGCCTCGCGGCCGCCGCGTCGACGTCGGCGGTGCGGGCGTCGAGCGTCTCCTGGAGCGAGGCGCGC
>NZ_JBHTND010000054.1:0-10214 GCF_042679825.1 Methylobacterium marchantiae
CCGTCAGATCAAACCGAGCCATCGGCACCTCCATCCAGAGGGGAAACCCGGTGATCCTCGTCCTGATCCAAATCCCATTATGAGTTCACGACCTAGGCCGGACGCGAACGTCTTGAGGGCCGGGATTTCACTGAGACGCGCCGCGTCGAGCCAGAGGTCAAGTTCGCCGGCGGGATCAGAGGGCCGGCTGCCATCGGCACAGCAACTTCGCACCAGGGCGGCGAAGCGCTGCGCCAGTGCACTGAGCCGGGCCACCTCCGGGTCCTGCTCGATCCGGATGATGGCGGCGGTTGCATGAGGCGGAAGGTCCTCAATGGGCTGGATCAGGAACCAGGCGAGTTGCTTGGGAGATGGAAGAGAGATCGCGTCAGTGATCGGCGCTGCATTTCGTGCCAGCCATTTGTGGGCGGTGCGCCGCGCCGGCTTCGTGCGATGCTCGGCGGCGAAGCGGTGAACCTGCCGGTGCGAGCCGGCAAAGCCCCGCTCGCGGAGTTCGCGCCAGAGCTCCATCGCGTTCTCGGATTCGTTCCGGCGGTAGGCTCGCAGACGTTGTCCCGGTTGCCGCCCGTCTCCGACCGCGATGTCCGGCAGACATCTCAGGCGTCCATGGACGTGAGCGAGCCAGCGCTCCACAGCCTGGCGGAGATTGAGGAGAATATGCCAGCGGTCGGCCACCGGGAGTGCTACGGGAGCGCCCATGGTGGCTGCGCGCGCGTATTCGGACGAGCGGTCACGCGTGATGACCGCGATACCAGGATGGCGACGTAGCCACGCCGCGACAGTCGTGCTGGATCGGTCCGGCAACAGGTCGATGGGACGTCGCCGGTCGAGATCGACGACGAGCGTGCCGTAGGTCTGGCCCTTGCGGATGGCCCAGTCGTCGATGCCGACCGCTCGCAGCGGACCGATCGGCGGCAGCTTCATGCCGTGCACGAGACGCAGCACGGTATCGGGGCTTGTGGCCATCGCCAGATGCCCGGCGAGGCGAGCGCCGGCCTCGCCACCGAGCGCGAGGCCCACTCGAGCCTGTGCATGGGCGAGACGACAGGTGCGTCGTGCGCGTGGCGGGAGAAGCCGCGGCAGCGGTTCGACGAATGTCCGCCGTCGGCAGGCAGGATGATGGCAGTAGAAGCGGCGAACCTGAAGCCGCAGCGTCACCGCCTCGCCGAAGCTTGGAAGATCGGCGGGATGCCGGACGTATCGGCTGTGAACGGCAGAGCTTGGCGCGCCGCAGTCGGGACAGCGCCCACGATCCCGGCGAACATGGGCGACGATGATGAGATGACCGGAGCGGCGGATGACTTGGTCGACGACGCAGCCCGGCAGGGATGAAGACAGAATCATCCCTGCCGTGAATCAGCCCATCGACACAGCGTCGCCGTGACCTTTCCACGCAAACTGCGGGAGAACCGATTCCACGGACACCGAGAACGCTTTCGCGTGAGGTGTTTGTCCACTGCCGAAGATCCGGCCCCCTTACCCGATCGAGTTCCGCCGACAGATGATCGAGTTGGCCCGTGTCGACATCCTGAAGGAGTAGCAGATGGGGCTGCCGGTCGCTGAGATTTGCCGCAGCCATGGCATTAGCGATGCTACCCTCTACACGTGGCGTTCGCTTTACGGCGGCATGGAGGTCTCGGACGCGCGTCGCCTGAAGGCGCTCGACGAGGAAAACCGTAAGCTCAAGAAGCTCCTGGCCGAGACGATGCTCGACGTGGCGACGCTGCGCGAGGCTGTGGGAAAAACTTCTGACGCCAGGCGCACGGCCGTGAGTTGGGCCATTGAGGAGAAGGGGTATTCGCAGCATCGTGCCTGCAGGCTGATCGGCCTGGAGCCGAGGACGTAACGCTAGGCCTCGGCCCGCATTGACGATGCGGCTGCGCGGGGACGTTTGCGCAGCTTGGCCGGCGAACGCCGCCGCTTCGGCTATCGGCGCTTACTCATCCTGCTGCGGCTGGAAAGGCCTCACGCTGAACCACAAGAGCTCCTCAGCTCTCAAACTGCTTGCCGAAACGCAAGCCTACAGGTACCTCAAAGGGGCGTTTCTGTAGCGGTCTCTGTAGCCAACTGGCGCCAAGCTCGATAGTCTCTGCTTTAAGTCGTTGAAAATTAGCGTCTTGGGCCTGTAGCTCAATGGTTAGAGCCGACCGCTCATAACGGTCTGGTTGCAGGTTCGAGTCCTGCCGGGCCCACCACTTCATTCTTAACTATCTGAAATCGTTGGTATTTTCGTCATGCTTCCCGCACCTTGATTGTCGGTGCGGGATTTCTGCGTGCTTCGCGGGCCAGCTTTGCGCGGTTGGCGGTCCTTGTGTAGGTGGCGCTTTCCCGGCTGCCGTCGGCCCATCCGAAGAGAGCGTTGAGCTGGGCTTCGCTGGCACCGCCTTCGGCAGCACGCCGTGCTCCGGCCTTGCGTAGACCATGAGCGGATCCAGGGCATTCGGCGGCACGACAGGCCTTCCCGAACCAGTTGCCGAACGACTCCTTCCCGAATGGCATTCCGCGTTCGGTCGCCAGGAAGGTCAGTTCGCCGGTGCGGGTCGCGGCGATCGATGCGGCGAGCGGCGGCAGGATCGGGGCGATCACGACCATGCCGGTCTTCTCGGTTCGCATTGTGAACTCGCCATCGCGGACGTGCGGCCGTCCCAGGCGCACGGCATCGCCGCGGCGCAGGCCCGTGTAGAGTAGTAGGTCGAAGGCTAAGCGCTGACGGGTGCCGAGGGGCCAATGGGCCTCGAAGCGTTCAAGTTCTTCTTCCGACCAGGAATGGAAGCCGTCATCGTTGTTGCCGGCGAGCGGTTTGATGCCGAGGGTTGGATCGACGGTCATGTACCCGGCATTGACCGCCCATCCGAAGAGGCCACGCAGTGCCTTCAGGAAGTTGTTCGCTGCGTAGGGGCGGTCACGCCTACGATCCCGGCCAGCCAGCACGGCGCGTCGGTCGATTGCCTTCAGAGGCTCATTACCGGCCGTCTTCTCCATGGTTCGGTAGAAGCCATGGCGCTGCTTGCGGGTGGCGGGTCGCAACCCGGACCATTCGGCCGTCGTCAGGTGCTTAGCGATGAGCCAGGACAGCGTCCCGGACGCTGGGCCCTTGGTTTCCACCGGCTTGCCTTCCAGGGCCGAGCGATAGTCGCGCCAGAACGCCTCCGTGCCGTAGGGCTCCGTCATCCGCGTGCGCTTGCCCTGCCCTACTCGGACGTACCAGACGACCCGATCGTGCCGGGTGGTCTCTCGGACAAGATGGGGCGGACGCGGACGAGGCATGATGTCGGTCATAGGACCACCACGGGGCCTTCCCTGTCCATATCGGGCTCGACCTCATCGCGCTCTTGCAGCTCGTTCGCTCGAACTGTCTCGACCACAACGCCGTCGGCCTTCACCACCACGCGCATCACCGGAAGGCCGGCAGCCTGGACGGCGCGGATAGCGCGAGCGATGTCGGCTTGGGTGACGATGGCGGCCCGGCGTCCCATTACCCCACTGCCTTCAGCGTGCACTCAACCCATGCCGGGTGCGCCCCGTTAGGTCCGAGCAGATCGGGCAGCGCGGCCGTTACGGTGCGGTGGATCTCGTTGAGGCGATCGTTCTCACGGTCGCCGGCGAGGTCCCGAGCGTCATGGTCGGACAGAGCCTGATCCTCTTCAGGGACCAGATCGCCGTACAGGAATCCTTGGAAGACAAGGTCGACCGCAAGCAGGCCGATCTCGTCTCGCTTCTCGGCCGGCAGGCGCATCCAGGCCGCGCGGACATCGTCGAGGGTCGGCACCGTCATGGCACGCCACCGTTTAGGAGCATCGTGAGTTCAGCGGCGCGAGCCTGCGCGATGGCGTATGCGGGCTGATAGTCCGCCGCAGACTCTGCCTCATCGGCGAGCCACCATTGCAGGTGCGAGCGGAGTGCCAAGGCATCGGGGCGGCTGACGCATGGGGTGGTCAGCATTTCGATCAGTGCGGTCTGCATCGCGGATTGCGCGTCGAGGGCCGCATCGAGATCGACGTTCTCGTCGGGCGCGACCTGGAAAGCGTCATATGCGGCTCGGTGCGCCGAAATCGCCTCGAAAACGCTCGGTCGATTCGCGCTGACAACTTGTTCATGCAGCTCGGCTTTTCCGCCCTGAAGGGCCGAGAAATGCAATGTGGATTCGCACCCCTCCAGAACCGCGGCGATGAGCTCGAAGCCTTCGGTGTATTCCTGGTACCGAACGTAGTGTGCGACGAGCGCCTGCAGGCCGCCCATCGTGACCGGGCTCATGTCGTTCATGGCTCGGCGGGCGGCGAGGCAGCGGTCCGCCGCCCGATTGTGGGCACGCATTGCCTCCTCGTCATCCTCGTCGAGGTTTTCGAGGATGAGGGTCAGTGCGTCGTCGGCTGCTCGATGATCGGCGATCACCGCCAGGATCGGATCCGCTACTGCATCCATCGGAAGCACCCCGCGGTTTCGCACTGGCCGTGTAGGTGGCCGTTGAAGCTGTCACGTACCCAGACCAGACGGCCGGCGCAGGTGGGACAAGGGAGGACCCCAGATGAGGCGGGGTCCTCGGCGATCATCTTGAAGATTCGGATCAGCGGGTTGGGCGGATCGAGGAAGGCAGCCTTGGCGCCCTCAGCGAGACCCTGAAGCGCGGCCACAGCGGCTCGCTGGCGGACATCACCAGCATCGGCTCGAACCTCGAGAGTGATCGCCGCAATGAGGGCCATATCGACCATGGCGCGTACTCCGGCCTTGAAGGCTTCGGCATGGGAAAGGTCGGTCGCGCTCATGCTTCCGGCCTCTTCCGTTTGGATGCGTCCCTGGCCTGATGGCAGCGAGCGACAACGGTCTCCACCCATGATGCCTGGGCGTTAGTCGGCCAGAGCTCTTGGTGAAGGAACTGCTTGAGGAGATCGATCTCGAACGGTCGGAGAAACCGTCCGCCATCTCGCTTCGGCAGGGTCCTGTTGAGACGCAGGCATTCCTTCGCGACCTCCCACCAGGGGAGCATTTCGTCCGGATGCCAGAGCGGCAGGCCAAAGCGTCGCGAGCGAGCCGCCGGGTGAAGGTCATCACCTCCATCCCGAGCGCCTGGCGATAGACGTCCGCGTAGTTGAACGCCCCGCCAGCAGGACGCGGCGGGATCACCACCCGCGCCTTCACCAGCGAATCCGTGAGATCATGGAAGTCGACGCCGGCCGCGGAAAGCGTCCGCCCGATCGCCCGAACTGTCGACACCACCTCGCCATCGATCTCACTGGCGAGGAGCGGAAGAAGCTTGATCAGCTTCGGCTGGATCGAGTGGGGGATCATGACGATCCCCCTTCCGTGAACAGCGCGGGCTGCTTCTCTTGAGCCAGGGCCCAGACCTCGACGCAGGTTTCATGGCCGAGGAGTTCGTAGGCCGCATGGACGAAGGCCTGCCGCTTCGCATCGACCTTCGACGTCGCGTTGGCGTGGGTGTCCTTGATCGCCAACGCCTTCTCGGCGCGCCGTAGCTCGCCGATGCGGGCCTGAAGCGCCGGGCGGCTCCGTCGCTTCCTCTTGAGAGCGATCTCGGCCCGGACCTTCCACGACGGATCGTCGCTTTGGAATCCGAGGGCGATCTGGTCCTCGATGGCGAGGATCGCGCCATCGATCTCGTCAAGGATGGCCCGACCCTGCTCGGAGGACTGGATGTCCTCCAGCCGGATCTCGGAGCCGTCGCGGAGCAGGATGGTGTTCACGCCGCGGATGTCGATGGTGGGGAAGGTGCGAGCCTCGACCATAATCAGGCCACCGACGCCTGGAGGTCGCGGGCTAAGGCCGCTGTCTGAGCGGGATCACCATTCTCAATTACTGCTCGAGCGAGGATGCACAGCCGCTCATCCGCTTCGGATAGTGTCGCGGGCTTGCGCCGGTTGGCCTCTGCCTCGCAGGCTCCCATCAGCCGGACGCACTGATCCAGGACTTGTCCGGCAAAGGCTCCGGCAGGCGTGTCTCCCATCCTATCGTCATGGCACCGTGGCTGGCACTTCAGCGCGTGGCAAAGTTCGTGAAGCAGATCGGCGATGTCATAGAGCCCGCGCAATTCTCGCAGCGAGATCGCCGCCACGTCGGGCAGGGGTATTGCCTCGACCGCGGCAGGGGTGTCGCCAGCTACTGACGCCTGAGCCGCGTCGTGAATGTCGAAGCAGAGGCGGCCGTCGATCCCGTAGCTATCGCGGGGCCTGCTACGCTCCCAAAGGGAGACGTATTCGAGCCAGCATTGCGCGATGGCCTTCGCCGCAGCGTTTTCGCGGGTAGCCGGCAGATCGGCTGCTCTGTCGATCAGATCATCCCGAATGTCGGAATTGCGCTTCCACGCCTCCTCGTCATCCGAGTTTGACCCGTCACTGCACGTCTTGGCCCATTCGCCCCAAGCGTCCAGTATTTCGCCGACCAGAACCGCGCCGGCGTCCGGCTCGGCTTCGCTACCCGGCATTAGGGAAAGAACCGCATCGCAGACGGAACCGAGGGCTTGCACCCCCTCTGCATCGGCGTCGTCACACCCATTATTGATGACGGCTTGCGGCAGATACGCAGCCAATGCCGCGAGACCCGCGAGGCTGGAGGGGCGCGCAGTCAAAAGCGCGTCATAGGCGGCACGCTCGCGTTCTCCGGGCTCTTTTGCATCGGCGAAGATCCGCTCACGGGCGGGGTCTCCGCCCGTGACATTGCCCGTCGCCTCCTCGTGCGGCAGCCAGTCCGCATAGGTCTGGCGATGGCGCTCCATCAGCGCGAACACCGGATCGGCATGCCCGCCGGCAAGCGGTGAGAGCGCGCCGGTGGGCACCCCCCTCCAATCGACGCCCGCAGCAGCGCAGCACGCTTCGACCATGTGACGCACCGCCTCTTTGTCCATGTCTTCGTCGGGTGCGAGCGCAGCGTCTTTTTCAAAGCTGCCGGTAGGCCAGACGTGCGGAACGAGCGCGCGGGCAAGGACGGCAAGGCCGGCGACCGACGTCGGCCGGTGCTTCAGGATCTCGAGCCCGATGTCGCCGACGATCCCGAAGGCATCTTCGTCTGCCTTGTACCCCTCCTTGTAACCAGGGATCTTCTCGCCTTCGATGATGACAGCCATGGTAGGGCCGCCACGGGCCTTGGCCGCCTCAATAAACGCCGTGTGCTGCTCGTCGGGGCCGCGATAGGCCTCGACGGCTCGGCGCCAGACGGCGTGTGCCTCATCATGCTTCCGGCCGAGTTCGAGAACGTCCGCGTCAGCGTTAAGACCAGCTTCTACGGCAGCAACCCTCTGCGCCGCGGCCACTGAAAGTACAGCCGCAGGCCTCGTCAACAGCTTTGTCGCAGCAGCATCAATGTCTCGATCAGTAAGTGCACCTGTCGCAAACGCCTGGACTTTAGATACAGGGGTGCGATCAACGCAATGGCGCTGTTCCATGATTTCATCTCCGTGGGTTGGGTGAAGGCCCTCGCCGGCTATTCAGACCTGCGTGGGCCGGTTGAAACGGACGCCTCGGTGAGCGCGTCCGTGACCTCTTAAATCTCGGGTTCGTCGGGCACGCTCTCGTGGTCGTCGTGCATGCACAGCGTGAGCGTGACCGAAGGTGTGAGCAGCGTGTGCGCGGCCAGGGTGACGGTGCCGGTCTCCACGTCGTAGGTGTTCGACGTGTAGAGGCCACTGCGGACCATGAGGAATAGGGTGGTGTTGATCTCGCCGCCGCACTCTTCCTCGGACAGGCCGAGCCAGTCCTGAAGGTGCTTGAACAAGGCGAAGGGGCTGATCGGGCCGGCGAGGTGGGCCGTGTGCCGGACGGCCTCTGCAAATGGGGCGCTACGCCACTCGGGCTCGCCGATCTGGGAGCAAGGGAAGTTGACCACGTTCGACATGGTCAGGCCTGCCAATCATAGGCAGCGTTTCCGATCGCCCATGTGATGGCGAAGAGGCTTATCGGGATGAAGGGGAGGAAATCGGAAAGCATGGCATAGCCCGTCGTTTAGCGATGCCATTCTATTCGGACGTTTCCGAGTGTCAATCCGAATTCGGAAGTTTCCTAGAACATGCGGCGGATGCGCGGCTCGGCATATGCGAAAATGACCACAGCAAAGGGTTTATGTTCATCGGTCGACATATCTTCGACGCTCGCAATGGCGTCTTCACCCAATGGAGTAACCTTCTCGGATTTGACTGGCGTCCGCCAAGCCTGGGTTTCGCTTCGAATGTCGCTATCAGTGCGATATTCAATGTACTTTTCATTGCCGAAAATTCGCCACGCCGCGCGCTCTCTCAGGTCGCCTTTAAATCTATCTACAACGATTAAATCTCCTGGACGAATAAGCTCGGGCCAGTGGTCAATCAAAACGCACCGCAATATATACCCACTAGGCGCAAATCTATTTATGCTATTTCCTCTTATGAAGAGGTCGACTTGCCCTTCAGCTGGAAATCTTGTGTCTGGAGGGAGTGTCGGCATATCGGGAGCAAATCTCTGGTATTTTGAGCCAGAGCTCTTGTCTACATAGACGCCTACGGCGGCTTCTCCAATAATATATACAGGGGGTCTATCAAAATCTACGATATTGTCGACAATACTTATGTAATTTTGCTGACCCTCAAGATACCCGTGGTCACAATCGAGCGCGAGGGCAAGTTTATATATGTTATCTGATCGGACAGATTTTTTCCTGTCATTGAGCAGGTCGTAAATAAAATCTTTGGGGAGCTTTCCCCGCCTGGTCGCCTCGGCGACAGTCATCCCAAGGTCGTCCAGCCTTGCTTGAACTCGCTGCTTTAAGACGGATATGTCGTGCTGGGGCATTCGGTCTTATCCGAGAAATTTTCGGCTACCGCTACTCGGATGTTTCCGTTGCATTCTCGGATTTTTCCGAGTACGACCAGGTTATGGATGAGCTGCTTCGAGACAATCTGAGAGCCTGCCTCAGTGCATTCCTGCGCGCCAGTGGCGGTAAGGAGTCAACTGTTGCTCAGCGCGCCGCCGGCGATTGGCGATTCTTTC
Source organism: Methylobacterium marchantiae (assembly GCF_042679825.1). Lineage (NCBI taxonomy): Bacteria > Pseudomonadati > Pseudomonadota > Alphaproteobacteria > Hyphomicrobiales > Methylobacteriaceae > Methylobacterium > Methylobacterium marchantiae. The sequence goes on from NZ_JBHTND010000054.1 coordinate 8,970, forward strand.
GTCGGCTTAGCGATCCTAGCCTCACGTTCACAGTGAAGAAATACGAGACGGTTGTTTCGTGGTTCGATGCGAACTGGCCGCCCCAAGCGGATTGGCCTCAATTCGTACCTCGCCCCGGGGACGCTTTCATATTGACGCCTGCCCCGCGGTTCGGCGCTGGGGCAATAGCGTAATGATGACCTCCCAAGCCCGCTTGCCTCAACGGAACGCTCTTCTAGCCGAGCCGGATCACACCCAGTGTGCTGTTGGCCATCCGACTTCGGTCGGTGGGACGGCTGCAAGGATCCCAAGGCTCGTCCAGCCGATTATCGACCATGAGGCCGTGGCTGTTTCGAGTGCCCGAGTATTAGCCCTTCACGACCAAACTCTCACGATGATCAGCAGTCCCACTGGGACGACGAACATCAGGCCGATCGCCCACTGGATCTCGTTCCGCGCCCGCTTCAGTTCGCTTTCCAATACGGAGATGCGAGCTTCCAAGGCACTAAACCTCGCCTCATCCATTCCTGTCTCCATTGGTCCGTTTCGCACCAAGAGGGTGAAGTCGCGTGAGCAAGGTGTCCATCAGGATACTTGGTCTATGTGCGATCAGTTACCCTCAGAATTCCATCCGCATCGTGGACAGGCTTACCTGCCTAGGCCTGTACTGCCCATCAGCGCCGTCAGCTCACCCGCAAGTCGTGAGCGCCTACCAATAAGCGCAGATACACGGACTTTCCTCGGTTCAATCCGGCGAATTCGCGGCTTTGCGGTTCTCGATCTCCCGAGGGAGCGAGATGGCGTAGCGGAGCACCGCATCAGTGAACTCACGCATGGCGCTCAGGTCCTCCCGGCTGATCCCATCCCCTTCATGCGCGGCTTCGTTGCCGAGGGCTCGTACGTGGTCGGCCCATTCGCCGATCGCGGCGAGGAGGTGGCCCTTAGCTACAAGAGCCTTGAGCTTAGGGAAGAGCATGCCTGGGACATCCGGGAAGGCAATGTCCAGAGCGACCTCAAGAGCCCGTCGGTACATCATGCCAGCGGCCTCTTCATTGCCAGCTATCTCAAAGTTCGACTCGGCCTGAAGAAGTGCCTTTTCGACTCTGGCATCAAGATGATCTGGAATGCGGGGCGGTGTTCCCCGCGGCCACACCTGAGATATAACGAAGCCCTTAGAGTCTGTCCGGCATCATGATGTTTTCTGACAGAGCTTTCGGGTCATTAGGCGGATGGAGGCCAAGAGGACGAACGCTCGCCCTTTCCGGC
>NZ_JBHTND010000055.1:0-8955 GCF_042679825.1 Methylobacterium marchantiae
CGAAGGCCAGCAGCGCGAACACGTTGCGCGTCGCTTCCGGATAGGCCGAGAAGAACTGCGCCCCGATGATCGCCGCCAGCGATCCGTACAGATAAAAATCGTACCATTCGAACACGGTACCGAGGGACGAGGCGAGAATGACCTTCTTCTCGCCCGCACTCATGGGTGGCGTTGCGTCCTTCGAGGGATGCGCTGTGATCGTTCGGCTCAAGGAATGACACTCCGGCTTTATTGCGGATGAAAGAGATGTCCGGCCGTGAGGCCGGGCGACGGCGCGCCCCCGAGACGGGACTTCGGGGACGAACGGGTTCAGACGCGGTCGCGAAGCCCGGCGCTGACGGTGCGGCCATCGCCACACGAGCGGCCAAGGGTGGACGAGCCGGAGACCACGCCGCCGAGGCCGTTGCCCAGGTCGATGGAGAAGGGCTGACCGGCCGCTCCGCCCATTGCGACAGTCGAACTGTTCGTGGGCATGTACTGCGCACCGATCGCGGGCGGGAGTTGATCGGACCGGTTGGGAACTCTGCCGCCCTGGGTTGTCCTGCCGAGGTTGCGACAATCGTTGAGACCGTCTCCGAAGAAGCAGGTATTGCCGAAACTCTGTGCCTGCGCGGCGGGCGAACCTAATAGTGCCGCCGTAAGGACGAAAGCCAACTTCAAGTACGCCCGCATGCGTATAGCTCCCTCGATGCCGTTTCTATTAGCATCGGGATACTAGCAAGCTGAGGCCATCTGCCTTTTTCGAGTCCGGGACATGGCTTTCAGGATCGAGCCAAACCTTCGTGGCTTCTGTGACAAACGTTAATGCCTGTCGCTGAAATGGGATGGAGGCTTGTCGAGAATCTTGCGGAACGTGGCCGTCATATGCGCGTGGCTGGAGAAACCGACGCGCTCGGCGATCTCCGCCAAGGTCAGGCTTCCCTGTTGCATCAGGTCCTGCGCGCGCGTCAGGCGCCGGTGCGTGATGTAAGCGTGCGGGCTGTGCCCGGTCGCCCGACGAAACGCACGCGTGAAGTGCCGCGTGCTCATATCGACCGATTGCGCCAGGATCATCAGGTTGAGCTGGGACGACAGGCGCGCTTCGATGATCTCGCAGGCTCGATCCACCTGGGACGGCGTGATGCTCCTCTGCTCGAGGTCCGCCCGCCGTTCATCGTCCGGGAACAGCAGTTGGAGAACCTGCAGCATCACCGCTTCCCCGAGGGACGGCCCGGCGGGGGTTCCCGCGATCACATCGCAATGGAGAACGTTCAGGAGATGTGCGAGTCCCGGCAGGAATCCGAGGCGATCACAGTCGGGTCGATCCAGAAATCTGCGGTGCAAGGAATGCTGCGTAAAATCAGCGGACATGTAGAGCGAAAATTTGCGTGCGGCTCCTCTCCAGTCTCCGTAGTTTTCCTCGTGCGGCATGTACAATAAAGGCTGTTGCTTCAGCGGCGAGAAGCTCCTGGCGCCGTTGAGTCTCACTTCCATTCCCTCGTGGACCCAGACGATACCCAGGTCGGAATCGCTCTCGCCGAGCGGATTCCCGAACGATCCGGCATAAGGAAGGCGGGACTCTTGAAACTTCCCGCCTTCCCAGCGCGAATTTCTGCTGGACGAAATGATCTCCAGCTCATCCGGGTAATCGAGCCGCTTACCAGGGGCGTTACGGACATATGCCACGATACTTCCTCATCCCAGGCTGCACTGGATTGTGAAGTCTCATGCTTCGGCAGCTCACGGATCCAGTATCACAGGGGCGCTCCTCGATGTCTGCCCAAACTTTCCACGGTCGAGGCAAGGGGTGCGGCTGGAGCCGCGCCCCCTCGAGTCGGATCACAGGCACGGTATACGGCAGCATTGAAGCAGCCTCACGGTCTTTCGGGTCGAGACTGTAGGCGGGTCCGTTCGTCGTTCATACATCGTGGAGCGCTTCGTCTCGCCCTCGACCCCGCTTTTATCAGGTCATTGCGATGACGAGCTTGCCGGCCACCCGCCCGGTCGAACTGCGTTCCTGCGCTTCGGCGATCCGCTCGAACGGGAAGGTTCGTTCGATCGGCAGGCGGAACGTGCCTTCGGCATAGAGCCGCGCGACGTTCGCCAAGGCTATTTCCGGATGCTCGCCCTGCGATGTCGTGACGAGTGCCCCGTATTTCGGAGCGTCGATGTCGGCGATCGAGAGGACGCGTAACCCATTGCCGACGATCTCGACCAATTCCGGGATGTTCCCCGCGCCCGCGAGATCGAGCGCCGCGTCGACACCCTGTGGCGCGAGTTCGCGTATACGTGCCGACAGGCCGGGTTCATACGTCGTCGGTATCGCACCGAGTTCGCGCAGATACCCGTGTTTCGGTGCGCTCGCGGTGCCGATCACGGTCACACCGCGATGGCGAGCGAGCTGGATGACGGCGGTGCCGACGCCGCCCGCGGCGCCCGCCACCAGCAAAGTCTCGCCGGATTCGATCGAGACCAGGTCGAGGATACGCGTCGCCGACTCGGCGATGATCGGCAGGGCGCCGGCGACTTCGAAGGACATGCCGTCCGGCATCCGTGCCCAACGGGTCAGCACGGCCTGCTCGGCCATGGCCGTCCGCCAAACGGCGAGACCGAACACCGCGTCGCCGATCGAGACATCGGAAACACCGTCGCCGACCTCGTCGACGATCCCCGCCGCTTCGGCACCGACACCGGAGGGAAACGCGATCGGCATGAAATCACGATACAGTCCCGACCGCAGCTTCCAGTCCAACGGGTTCACCCCGGCGGCCTTCACGGTGATGCGGATCTGACCGGGGCCGGCATGTGGCGCGTCGATCTCGACGAAGCGCAGGATATCGGGCGTTCCATATTCCGAATACTGGACGGCTTTCATCGTCGTGTCTCCTTCTTGGCGTCGGTCCGTCGCCGCTTGCCGGAAGACCTGTGCCGTTGTTGTTCGAGATGGCGGGGTCATCGGCGGCCGACCGAATGCCGGTCGGCCGCCGATCGCGACGGCGGTCAGCGCAGACCGCCACTCGCGAAGATGTTCTCACCCGTGACGAAGCGCGCCTCGTCGGAGGCGAGAAACGCGACGACCTCGGCGATGTCGTCGGGAGCGCCGGCACGGCCGAGCGGTGTCTGCGAGACGATGCCGGTTTCCATCTCCGATCCGGCGATGCCGGCGGTCACGGTGCCTTCCGTGACCACGAAGCCGGGGCTCACCACGTTGACGCGGATCTTGCGCGGGGCGAGTTCCTTGACGAGAACGTCCGAGATCGCATTCACCGCCGCTTTGGTCGCGGTGTAGACCGCCGTTCCCGGCGAGCGCAGGCTGGTGATCGACGACGAGATGTTGATGACGCTGCCGCCTTCCCGGAGGTGCTTCGTCGCCGCCTGCGTCGTCAGGAGAACACCCAGCACGTTGACGTCGAACTGGCGGCGGTAATGCTCCTCGGTCACGGCCTCCACCGGCGAGAATTCAAAGATGCCGGAATTGTTGACCAGGATGTCGAGCCCTCCGAAACTGGACAATGCGGCCTCGATCAGGCCCTGCGCGTCGGCGGCTTTGGAGACATCGCCCTTGACCGCGACGGCCTTGCCCCCGGCCGAATTGATGGCCGCCACGACGGCGTCCGCGCCTTCCTTGCCCGATGCATAATTGACGACGACCGCCGCGCCGTCCCTCGCCAGGGCCTTGGCGATCCCTGCACCGATCCCCTTCGACGCGCCTGTGACGACGGCGACCTTGCCATGGAGTCTGGTCATGTCTGCTACCTTGTGTTGCTCGCCCTTGGGCCGGCACCGGAACGGCTGCCTTAGTCCCATAGTTCGATAAAATAGAACTATTGAACGACACGTCAAGCTCCGTTATGGATCGGTGATGAGACCGCTCTTTCACCCCGCTATCGAAGACGTCGCGCCGGAGGCGATCCTTCACGCGCTGTCCGATCCCAACCGCGCGGCGATCCTCGTCAACATCCTGCAGGAAGGCGGCGGCAAAGCCTGTTCGTCGGTCGCGGCCTTGGGCGATCGGGTGATCCCCAAATCGTCGCTGTCGAACCATTTCAAGATCTTGCGGGAAGCCGGACTGATCCGCAGCGAGCGTCACGGCGTGCAGATGCGCAATTACCTGCGGCTGGACGAGGTGAACGCACGTTTTCCCGGGCTCGTGGGTGCGATCATCAACGCCTACGCGTCGGGCGTCGAAGGCGGCTCCGACCCGTCGCACGACCCGTCGCAATGACGGGGGCCGGTCGCCGGAACCCGTCCGGAGAATCACGCCCGCGATCGCATTCTTAACGAAGCGCTATCCATGATCGCGATCAGTCCGGGGCCGGGAGCCCGCTTTCGGGCATACTCTCAGGCGCCGGAGGCCTCATGATCCCCTTGATGTTCGCAGCGATCGGCGGTGGTGCCGCGACGGCGTCGATAGTGATGCCGTTCGGCCCCGTCGCATCGGCCATCGCCGCACCTTTCGGGGGCAGCCTGTGCGCGCTGCTGGCGGCGTTCCACATCGCGCGTCGGCGTGGTCCCGAATGGCAGAGCACGGCCGATCTGGACGAGCAGGCGGATGCCATGGTGGCGGCCCTTCGTGGGATCGCCGCGCAAGCCGAACGCGACCAGGCCGAAGAGGCAGGGCAGGGCGGCAAGGCGCGCGCAGCCTGAAGCCGGACGTCGCGGGCTCTTCGGAGCTGGCCGAGGCCGGCGATGCTCAGACGGCCCCGGCAGGAAACGACCCTTGCAAGGAGCAGTTCGTGCAAGAAGCGCCCCTTGCAGAATGAACATTCCTCCCCCGGCCGCGTTCACACTTCTTGGTCCGGCTAAGGAGTGGCGATGCTCATCGACGAATACCACGAGCCCATTCGACCAAGGCCCCGGCCCAGTGCGACGATGCTGAACGGCACGTTGAACGAGACGGCAAGGAGGCGCCTCGGCGAGGAGCTTCAGGCTCTGTACGAGCCGGTCATCGATGAGCCCCTGGACCCCAGGCTCGCCGAACTCATGGCGCAGCTGGAGACCGATCGGAAGCGGTGACGTCCTGCCTGCGGGGCCGACAATGGCATGGACAGGCCTGGGCCGTCGCTCTCATCCACGATCGATCGGGACGGTGCCGCACCGCAGGAATCGTATCGTCCGACATGCCGATGCTCGTTCGACCGGAACGAATGTCGAGTGTGTTCGCGGTGGCGGCACCGAGGAATGGGCCCTCGCCGCCGACCTGTCGACACTCCGCAACCTCCGGATTTCCCTCTCGCACGCCGCCCGAAACGAGGCGGCGCGCGAACGGTCGTTCAGAAGCTCACCGGCCGCACCCGCTTCACCTGCGGGATCGCCTCGATCTCCGCGCGCACGCTGTCCGAGATCGGCGCGTCGATGGCGCAGAAGCAGATGGCGTTGCCGCCCTCTTCCTCGCGGCCGAGATTGAACGTGGCGACGTTGACGCCGGCCTCGCCGAGGATGGTGCCGAGCCGGCCGATGAAGCCCGGCTTGTCGTGGTTGCGCACGTAGAGCATGTGCGGCGCGAAGGCGGCGTCGATGGCGATGGACCGGATCTCGATGATCCGCGGCTTGCCGTCGTGGAACACCGTGCCGGCGGCGTCGCGCGGCATGTCCTCGGCATCGACGGTGATGCGCACCACCGATTCGTAGTCGCTGGCACCACCCTCGCGCTTGATCTCGTCCACCACGATGCCGCGTTCGCGCGCCAGAGCGGGGGCCGAGACCATGTTGATGTCCTGCAGGAACGGCCGCAGTGCGCCGGTCACCGCGGCGGCCGTCAACGCGCGGGTGTTCATGCCGGCGACGGCCCCTTCGTAGGTGATGCGGATGCCCTTGATCGGCGCGTCGGTGAGCTGGCCTAGGAACGAGCCGAGCTTCTCGGCGAGCGCCACGAACGGCTTCAACCGGGGAGCCTCGTCCGCGGAAATGGACGGGAAGTTGATCGCGTTGGTGATGGCGCCGGTCATCAGGTAGTCGGACATCTGCTCGGCGACCTGCAGGGCGACGTTCTCCTGGGCCTCGTTGGTGGAGGCGCCGAGATGCGGCGTGCAGATCACGTTGGGATGCCCGAAGAGCGGGTTGGTGTTCGCCGGCTCCTCGATGAAGACGTCGAAGGCCGCGCCCGCCACATGACCGGAATCGAGGGCGGCCCGGAGCGCCACCTCGTCCACGAGGCCGCCGCGGGCGCAATTGACGATGCGCACGCCGGGTTTCGTCTTCGCCAGGTTCTCGGCCGACAGGATGTTGCGGGTCTTGTCGGTCATCGGCACGTGCAGGGTGATGATGTCCGCACGCGCCAGCAGGGCGTCGAGCTCGACCTTCTCCACGCCGATTTCGAGGGCGCGCTCGGGCGAGAGGTAGGGATCGTAGGCCACCACCTTCAGCTTGAGGCCGATGCCGCGGTCGGCGACGATGGCGCCGATATTGCCGCAGCCGATGATGCCGAGGGTCTTGCCCGTCATCTCGACACCCATGAAGCGGTTCTTCTCCCACTTGCCGGCCTGGGTCGAGGCATCCGCCTGCGGGATCTGCCGCGCGAGGGCGAACATCATCGCCACCGCATGTTCGGCGGTGGTGATGGAATTGCCGAACGGCGTGTTCATCACGATGACGCCGCGCGCCGTGGCGGCGGGAACGTCGACATTGTCGACGCCGATCCCGGCCCGGCCGATGACCTTCAGCCGGGTGGTCTGCGCCAGCACCTTCTGGGTGACCTTGGTGGCCGAGCGGATGGCGAGGCCATCGTAATGGCCGATCACCGCGGCGAAGCGGTCCTTGTCCTTGCCGAGGTTGGGGAAGAAATCGACGTCGATTCCGCGGTCACGGAAGATCTGGACGGCCGCGTTCGAGAGCGAATCGGAAATGAGCACCTTGGGAGCAGCCATGATGGCCTCCGGCTCTTGAGGAAGGGGGTTGGGGGCAACATCGGGGCCACCCCGTTTCGGGCAGACACCATCGGATCCCGTCCGATCACCTCATCCTGAGGTGCTGCGTTCGCAGCCTCGAAGGAGGGCTCCAGACATCGCAGCGCGAACTGGAGGGCTCCTTCGAGGCCTCCGCTACGCTGCGGCGCCTCAGGATGAGGGTGCGGTTCGGATCGGTGTCGTCACGCGGCGCACGTGAGACAACGTGCGCCGGCGAAGGCGTCGTTGCCTCAGGCCGCCTTGGCGAGCTTGGCCTTCTCGGCGGCGTAGGCCCAGTCGAGCCACGGCATCAGGGCCTCGAGATCCGAGGTCTCCACCGTGCCGCCGCACCAGATGCGCAGGCCGGCCGGCGCGTCGCGATAGGCGCCGATGTCGAAGGCGATGCCCTCCGCGTCGAGGGTATCGGCGATGCCCTTTGCCACCGAGGCCACCGATGCGTCGCCCTTGGCCAGCACGTCCGGATCGGTGATGACGAGGCAGACGCCGGTGTTCGAGTATGTCGCCGGATCGACGGCGAGGTGGCCGATCCACGGGGTCCGCGCCACCCAGTCGTGGACGACCCTGGCATTGGCGTCGGCGCGGGCATGGAGCGCGTCGAGACCGCCGATGCCTTGCGCCCAGCGCAGGGTGTCGAGGTAATCCTCCACTGCCAGGAGCGACGGGGTGTTGATCGTGTCGCCCTTGAAGATGCCCTCGATCAGCTTGCCGCCCTTGGCCATGCGGAAGACCTTCGGGATCGGCCAGGCGGGGGTGTTGCTCTCGATGCGCGCCACGGCGCGGGGCGAGAGCACGAGCATGCCGTGCGCGGCCTCGCCGCCCATCACCTTCTGCCAGGAGAAGGTGACGACATCGAGCTTCGCCCAGTCGAGGGGCATCGCGAAGGCGGCCGAGGTCGCGTCGCAGATGGTCACGCCTTCGCGGTCGGCCGCGATCCAGTCGCCGTTCGGCACGCGCACGCCGGCGGCGGTGCCGTTCCAGGTGAAGATGACGTCGTTTTGCAGGGTGTCGATCGCCGCGAGGTCCGGCAGCACGCCGTAGGGCGTCTGGTGGACGATGGGCGAGATCTTCAGTTCCTGCAGCGCGTCGGTGACCCATTCGGAGCCGAAGGCTTCCCAGGCCGCGACCTCGACCGTCTTCGGGCCGAGCATCGACCACATGGCCATCTCGACGGCGCCGGTATCCGAGGCGGGGACGATGGCGATGCGGTAATCGGCCGGCACGCGCAAAACGGTGCGGGTGAGCTCGATGGCCTCGACCAGCTTGGCCTTGCCGGCCGGCGAGCGGTGCGAGCGGCCGAGAGCGGCGTTCTGAAGGGCCTGGAGGGTCCAGCCGGGACGCTTGGTGCAGGGGCCGGACGAGAAATTCGGCACGCGGGGGCGCGCGGTGGGACGTGTCATGACGATGGTCCATCCTTACAGATGAATGCTCCTCGTTGGGGAGGAGTGGCCCGGCGCTGCCAATGCGCCTCCATCGCCGATTTAGCAAGATGCTGCGTCGATAAATTCAGTCCCGCCCGACGCAAAGACAGGTGGTTTTTCGATCAAGTCTTTGAGAATCAGGCCTTTGTCGAAGGCGACTTGTCTGGGGAGGGCGACTTGTCTGTGCTCGCGAGGTCCGGGCGCCGCTCCCGCGTGATCCGCTCCGCCTCCTGCCGCCGCCAGCGCGCGATGGCGCCGTGGTTGCCGCCGTTCAGGATGTCGGGAATCGCATGGCCCTCCCAGTCCCGCGGCCTCGTGTAATGCGGGTATTCGAGGAGGCCGCCCTCGAAGCTCTCCTCCTCTCCCGAGGCCGACTTGCCCATGACGCCGGGCAGGAGCCGGATGCAGGCATCGAGCACCACCATCGCCGCCATCTCGCCCCCGGAGAGGATGTAGTCGCCGATGGACACCTCTTCGAGGTTCCGCGCGGCGATCACGCGCTCGTCCACGCCCTCGAACCGGCCGCAGACGATGACGAGCCCCGGCCCCTCCGCGAGGTCGCGGACGCGGCGCTGCGTGAGGGGGCGACCGCGCGGGCTCATCAGCAGGCGAGGGCGGGTGTCGCCGGGGGCGGCCGCCGCGTCGATGGCGGT
>NZ_JBHTND010000056.1:0-8788 GCF_042679825.1 Methylobacterium marchantiae
GGTGGCGGTCCGTTCGTCGGCGTCTGCGCCGCGCGCCCGCGCCGCGTCGATCGCCACCTCGAGGGCCCGTCGCCCGATCGCCGCCGGCTCCGCGGAGACGCTCGCCAGCGCATCCCGCCGGACCGCCAGCGCCGTCTCGCTCTCCTCGATCTGGTCGAGCGCGGAGAGGTCCTGCGCGTGTGCGGTCGCGAGCTCGCGGAGACGGCCGGAGACGCCCCGAGCGGGCGGAGCCGCGGCCACCCCGCCGGCGTCCTCCCGCAGTCTCGCCAGGTTCGTCTCGCCAGCCCTGAGCTCGCCCGAGAGCCTCGCCAGATCGCGCCTTCCCTTCTCGACCGCTCCCGCCGAAGCGGCCAGCTGATCAATTTCGTCCTCGCGCTCGAGCGCCGCGTCGTCGCCCGACAGCGCCGCGATCCGGGCTCCCGTCTCTTGGACGAGCTGCTCGGCAGCGCTCTGGTCCCGCGTCGCGGCCTCCGCCTCGGTCATCGCGGTCTCCGCGGCCTGCGCGCGGGCAGCCGCGATGTCCGGGACGCCCTCCAGCGTGGCGAGCGACGCCAGGAGGTCCGCGCGGGTCCTCATGGCGGGGGCGATGCGGCGCAGGCGTCCGGCGCGCCTGGTCTCGGCTAGGAGGTCGTCGCGACGCCTCTCGACGTCCTCAAGCGCCGTCTGCGCGTCGGCGGCGGCGGACCGCGCGTCGAGCCATGTCCGGGGCTTGAGCGTCTGGTCGCGCGCGGCGCGCTGGCTCTCCGCCAGCTCCCGCTGCGCCTGCGTGAAGCTGCGCCTGGCGGCCGCCCGCGGTCCCCATATCCCGTCGGCCTCCGCCTCGAGCGCGGCGAGTTCGTCCGCGACGCCGGTCAACCCCGAGCCGGCCGCGAACAGCGCGCGCCCGACGTCGTCGCGCGCCTCGACCATCGCCTTGCCGCCGTCGCGTAGCCGCTGCTGATCGAGGCTGAACGAGAGCGCGAACGTGTCGCGCGTCTGGCCGCGCAGCATCGCGAGCAGCTCCCCCTCCTCAATCGGCCGCTCCTGCGCGTCGATCAGGGTGCCCGCGTTGCCTCGCTTCCGGCGGCAGGCAAGCCTGCGGCCGTCCTCCTCGAGCACCGCCCCGACGCGCAGCAGCGCGTTGTCGAACATGAAGTTGTATCGCGCGCGGGTCGGGAACCCGAATAGCAGGTCCGACACCGCCGCGAGGGAGGTGGACTTCCCGGCCTCGTTGGCGCCGTAGATCACATGAAGGTCCGGCGGCCCGGCGCGGAACGTCAGTTCGCATCCCTCGAAGCGTCCGTAGCGTTCGAGCGCGAGGCTGGCGAAGCGCATCTCAGCGCTCCCGGCTGAGGCGCGCGCGGAGCGCAGCGGAGGCGCTGGCGAGCAGCTCCGGCCACCGCGCCTCGTAGGCCATGGCGCGCAGGTCGCCGGCCTCGGGCGGGTCAAGCGATCCACGGGCGGCCTGAAGAAACTGGTCGAGGTCCTCCGCGACGAGGGCGGCAAGGGCCTGGTCGCCCTGCGCGCCGCCGATCAGCGCCGACAGCTCGCCGCCGATAAACGCGGTCGCTGCCGGCTGCGACACGGACACCTTTAGCTTCTCGACGTGGAGGTCGGGCGACACGGCGGCCGCGAGCGCCCTGGCGTCGTCACGCAGCCGGGCCGCGGCGTCGAGGAAGCCGCCGGTGTCCGGCGTCTCGCCGACGAGGGTCAGGCGGGCGATCACGGGGAGACGCGACTCGTTCGCGGCCCAGGCGGCCTCGAGCGCCGGGCGCAGCAGGTCCGCCGCGTCGGAGGCCGCGGCGCCGGTGCAGTCCACGTCGACCGCGGCCCACCGCAGGACGTCCAGCTCGATCCGCTCGACCGCGACGACCGCCCCGTCCTCCACCGTCACGGACACCGCCCCCTTGGCTCCGGTCTCGCGTATCGTGCGGCCCTGGATGTTTCCGGGGAACACGACGTAGGGGTCGGTGCACACGACCTCGAACTCGTGGACGTGTCCCAGGGCCCAGTAGTCGTATCGCTTGGCCCTCAGGTCCTCGACGCTGCAGGGTGCGTAGGAGGCGTGTCCCTGCCGCCCCGCTAGCGCGGTGTGCAACATCCCGATGTTGAAGCTGCCCGGCACCGCCTCGGGATAGGCGAGGACGAGGTTTTCCGTGACGGCGGCGGTGGCGAAGCTCCGCCCGTGTATCGCTACCACCAGGTTGGGGAGGGTTTGCGTCTCGGCGCTCCGCGCGCCGAAGCGCGTGACGTTGCGGGGCCACGGGACGCTCCGCGAGACGATGGAGTCGGCGTCGTGGTTGCCGGCGAGCAGAAGGACGGGAATGCCCGCCTGGTCGAGACGGCCCATCGCGCGCGCGAAGTGGAGACCAGTGCCCATGTCGCGCCAGTCGCCGTCGAACAGGTCGCCGGCGATCAGTACGAAGTCGAACCGCTCGTCGATCGCATGGCGCACGAGGTTGTCCAGCGCGGCGCGGGTCGCGCCCCTGACCTCTTCAAAGGGTAGCCCGTCGTAGCGCGAGAGCCCGTGCAGCGGGCTGTCGAGGTGGATGTCGGCGGCGTGCAGGAAGCGGAAGCTCACCATGCGTCCGTGTTCCCTTCGACGTTGGCGATATCCGGTGGGCGGCCTGGCGCGATGGCGGCTGGGCGCGCCGCCGACCTCCGCCCTCGCGTTCGCCGCAGGCCGCCCACGGTCACTGGTACTTTCGGCCGCGGTTGTCGAACGCGGGTTTCGTCCCCTCGAGCACGTTCACCACGGCCCTGTTTAGCTCAACGTCTTCGATCGCGCCGGAGAGGTAGCTGATGCTGCAGAGCGCCTTGCGGTCGAACTCGGCGAAGACGATCTGCTCGGCGTCGCACACCACCGCGAGGTTGGGGTTATGCGTCACCATGATGATCTGCCTGGTCTCCCTCGCTGCGTTGAGCACCGGCACGAGGAGGCTGACGATCGTCTCGTTGTCGAGGTTCTCCTCCGGCTGGTCGAGGATGATCGGGTTCCGCTTCCTGTCGACGAGGAGGTAGAAGATCAGCAGCAGCGCGCCCCGCTGGCCCGGCGAAAGCTGCTCGATCTGGGTGTCCTGGAACAGCAGCGTGTATTTCGGCTCGAGGTATTCGAAGGCGTAGAGGAGATCGTACGCCTCGGCTGGCGACCTGTCCTTCCTCATCAGGCCGTTGATGTCCGCTTGGTCGGGGGTCCGCAGGCGGCCGGATTCGTGCAGGAGGGCGTCTACGTCGTCGGCGAAGGCAAGCGCGCCCTCCCTGTCGTTCAGGTCGCGCGCCTCGAGGCGCGACTTGATCGCCGCGCGGCTCTCGTCCTCCCCGCGGAGCTCGCCGATGCTTTGCTTGATCAGCGAGAACAGCTTCTCCGAGACCACGTCGTGGTAGGCCGCCAAGTTGGACTCGAACTGCAGGCGATACTCCTCGCCGACGAGGGCGTTCTCCCGCACGAGCGCCTGCACGGGTTCGAACAGCCGCGATCGCTGGTCCCGTTGGAGGGCGAGGACGTCGAGGATCTCGCCGGCGAGTCTGCCTCGTTCCGTCCTCCGCTCGACCAGGGCGGCGGGAAGCGAGTCCAGCTGCTGTAGCCGCGCCTGCAGACCCTTTCTGCTGTCAGGGACGTCTGCCGTGCCCTCGATCGCGTCCGCGGAGCCCTGCCACGCCCTCATCCTGCCGAGGAAGTCCTGATGCGCGCGCTGCGGGCCGTTCAGCGCCTCGGTCGCCGCCGTCAGGCGTTCGGCGTGGCCCTGCCTCGTCGCGGCGATCTCGGCGGTGCGGGCGGCCAGCGTAGCCGCGTTCGCGATTGCCGTGTCGTCCTCGGCGGCGAGCTGGTCGTCCCTTATCTCGAACAGCAGGACGTCCGCCTCGGTGAGGCCCAGCCGTCGGAGGTCGTCGCCTATCTCCGACATGGCCGAGCCGACCTGCGACCTGAGGAGGGCGAGGCGCTCGCGGATGTTCCTCACCGCCTTGCGCCGCGCGGCGGCGGCAACGGCGTTCTCCGTGATCGTCCTCGCCTCCGCGTCCAGCCGCTCGTTCTCCGTCGCGATCTCCGCCAGGGTCGCCGCCGCGGCCTCTTGGGCGGGCGACTGCGTCTCGGCTGGCGCCGGGACCGGTTCCGGCTTGGCGAGGTCGAGCTCAGCGAGCTGGGCGGACTTCAGGTGGATCTGCTCCTCGACGTTGCGCCTGGTGGCCGGGTGCAACTGATCCTCGATGGACGCGATCGCGCGGTTGACCGACGCCAGGTTCTTGCGCGTCTCGTCGAGGCGCACGCGCAGCATCGCCTCCTGCGCCGCGATGAGCTGGTCGAAGTCCAGCGCCCCGAGACGGTCCTCGGAGGGGATGTGGGAGAAGATGACAGAGCGTAGTTCGCGCTCGAAGTTCACCGAGCGTCCCGTGACGTGCTCGTTACACAGCGCCTCGAAGCGGCCCTGCGGGACGTAGCGCACGAGCTCGACGCGGTCCGCCGCCGGGTTGTCGGCCAGGTTCCCCCTGCTCGGCTCCCCCGCGAGCCAGCGCAGCTCGCCCTCGAACTGCCGGGCCGGCTCGCCGGCCTTCCCTCGGAAGCGGTCGGCCTTCAGGAACGAGAAGTGCGCGTGCTGCTGCGAGTTGCCGACGAGCGCGAGGACGTCGGCCAGCGCGCTCTTGCCGCTCCCCTTGTTGCCGATGATCGCCACCAGGTCGGGGTTGAGCGGGACCGTGCAGCCGTCGAACCAGCTCTCGGCGAGCGTGCTGGAGCCCACCTTGGCGAGCCTAACCTGGTCGATGTAGAAGGTCTTGTTGGCAGACACGCGTTCGAGCTTGGGCGGCACGGCGCCGATGAAGCATCGCTTCGCGGGCTCCCTGATCGCCTGCTGGAGCCCCCTCCAGGTCGGGTCGGCCTTGATCCAGGTCGTCCGCTGCGACGGGAAGTCGCCGTAGCCCCGCGAATTGTTGTTGCCCGCGATGCCGCGGAACCTGTGCGCGTCGCTCCCGGAAACGGGTAGCCGCGGGGTCCTCCCGACTGTCTCCTGGAATGCGTCGAAGAACGACTCGTTCTGCGGGATGCGGCGGCCGACGAAGGCGTTCCAGAGCCCCTCGTTGCGCGTCTCGAAGATGGGGGAGCTTTCGAACAGCCCGATGGCGTAGGCGTAGTGCTCGAGGTGCTTCACGGTCGCCAGCCCGTCGTGGGTGTCGAACGGCATGAAGCCGCAGGCCAGCCCGTCGGGGACGCAGCGCACCGCCGCCTTGTAGCTGTCGACGGTGATCTCCGCCGTCATGTGTCCGGCCCTCAGCGCGAGCGCGTCGTCGGCCGCGACCTCGGCCTTGTCGAAGCCGTGAACCTTCAGCTTGTCGGCGTTGAGGTTGCGCGCGTAGGTGATGAGCGCGTGCTCGGAGACCGGCTGGTTGGTGATCTCTAGTTTCAGGGTGGACAGAAAGTCCTTGAGCAGCTGGTCCTCGATCTCGTTCGAGAAGACCACGTGCGCGTTCAGGCGGGCCGGCATCGGCGCCGCGATCCGCAGCTCAATCCCGGGGAACACCGTCTTTCCGAGCGTGGGCGCGCCGGCGTCCGCGAGCCGCCGCTTTAGGGCGAACCACCCGTCGAAGTGCCAGTAGTCCTGGATGGCGTAGACGGCTGGTACTGCGTCGTTGAGCGCCGCGACCATCTCATCAACCAGCTCGAGATCCCGAGGCCCGCGGCCGCCTCCGGTGAACCGCTCACCCTGCCAATGATACGATGCTGGCGTGTGAATATGAAGATCCCACTGCCGCCATTCCGATCCACGAGGATACAGCCTGGTCACGGATTCCGCCCCTCATGCAGTTTGTTTCGCTTTACCGGTCGTTACCGGTTATGCTGTTTGAGTCGCCCGACATCTTGGCTGGATAGGTGGTTTCGTAAAGGGTGCTGATCAGCACCTCGTTGAAAGACCAATGCCGTCCTGGCGCAACGGCATAGTCGGCACCGGACACGATCTGTTGTGCGCTCGTCAATGACACTACCTCTCCGCGGAGCCGTACCTTTTTAGGCTCGATTACCTCAACCGTTTCACCCGTCGCGATGTGGACGAGTGATGACCCGATCGGCACGCCCATCTCAGTGAAATTGAGTGGCGGGCGCCGCATTTTTCAAACTCTCGTACTGCAACGACTGCGTGCTGGTAATCGCGGGCGGGCAGGAGGGCAACTCCTGCTGGGGCGACATCCTGGCCAACGCCGCCAAGACGAAGGGCGTTCTCTGGTCGATCATCGACGGCCTGAGCCGCGACATTGGGGGCAGCGAAGGCATCGGCTACCCGGTCTACGGCCGCGGCGTCACCATGATCAGCGCCCGCAACCGCGTGATCCAGATTGGCTCCGCCGAGCCGGTCGAGATGGCGGGCGTGAGGGTGCGCGAGGACAACTACGTCATCGCTGACCGCTGCGGCACGGTGTTCGTGCCGGCCGAGCGCATCGAGGAGGTACTGGATCTCGCCGAGCGCATCGCGCGCCGCCAGGACGGCATCATCGAGGCCGTCCGGGGCCGGCCTCCGTCGAGGAGGTCATGCACGACAAGCAGTTCGAGGCGATCAACGTCAAGGCGACGTAGCGATCACGGGATCACCAATGTCCGGAATGTGGCGATCAGCCCACGGCAGCTGTCGGCGCAAACCCGAAGTTCGCGAGTTCCCTTCATCAGCGTACCGAGCCATGCACCAAAAGGCGGAGTTTGAAGCGCCAGAAGCTACATGCGCCAGCCTGCCACACCAAGAATCAGCGCCGCCCTGTAAATTTTAGGAGGGCCAACGTGAATCCCCTCTGTCGGCTTTTCCGATCCGAAGAGGACACCCGCAATGCCTTCCACATTCGCCCACGCCGCGGCTTCCCGCTGGGCCAAATCCGCTCGCTGCTGTCCGTCCATCATCGGTTTGGCGGCCATCGGGGCTCTGCTTACATCAACCGCTTACGCAGATCTGAGACTGGAAGGCCGCTTCCAGGGACGTGGCGATGGCCGCCTCGAACTCCGGGTGCTTGCCCTGAACACCGATGGGGATAGCGGCGCGTATCTGGTGATCGCGGATACGGCGATCCCGAACCAATGCACGGGCGAAGTTCGTGGCACCGCCAGGAAGCTAGATACGAGCACCCTTCGCTTGCGGGCGAAGACGGACGATCCCAACGAATTCTGCGAGATCACGGTTCGCTACAGCGGTGATCGCAGCCGCGTGCAGGTGACCTCGGAAAACTGCGACCACTTCCACGGACCGTCCTGCGACTTCGGGGGCACCCTCAAGAGGCGCTGAACGGGTGGCGGCGGGGCCAAGCCCCCATCCCACCAGGGGGCCAAGTAGTCCGGCAGCACGCCTCCCACTCCACCACAGGAATTGGACCTCCCATGAAGCGTATGATGATCGCGCTCGCCCTTGCCATACTGTCAGGCGAGGCAGCGCAAGCCCACCCACCTGTCGACGAAGTGAACGCGGGGCATTGCCTCGAACTCAAGGTCAATGGGCAAGCCATCCCCTGCAACAATGACCTCCGGCTCGTTGATGACGGCAAGGGCGAGGTCACGTTCATCACCGGCTACGGTGACGGCAAGACCGGCGCAAAGATGGTCGTTGCCTTCACGACGGCTCAGACGCCCGACATGGAGAACGCCTACGGCTACGCCCTACGCGTGAACTCACTGACCCTGATGTCCGTCGGCGCACCGGACACGCAGAAGCATTGGCCCGCGTCGGGGCTGTGTTTCATGGTCAAGCCGAACCCGGTGCGGGCGGGCACGACGAAGATCAAACAGGACATCGTCGTGATGTGCTCGGCGAGCCTGCCCGACACGGCCGCGCATGTACGGCGGATCGATTGGAAGTTCATCCTCTGAGGGGCCGCGACGCATGACGAACACCCTCGACCGGTTCACCGATGGGCTAACACCGTCGGCTACGGCTTCCCCGCCACCGAGCGTCGGCATCTTCTGGGGCCTGCGCGAGGGCGATGGCCCCTGGGAACTGGTTCATGCCGGGCTCCCGCTGTCGGAGGCGGAGCCCTATGGTGACTGTCTGACCTTTCCCGGCGCGCACTATGACGTTTGGGAGGGCTGGCGTCGCCTACGTCCCGCCGGCCTCCGCAAACGGGGCCTGCCGACGATGATTGCGTCCTACGAGTATGAACACTTCCCCCGTGGCCGCATCGTCTACGAGACAATTCCGAAACGCTTCGTTGTCTATGCCGATCGTCGCCTACAGCGGCCCGGGATCATTGAGCGCTTACGACGGACATTCGGTCTCGTAGATCCTGATGTGATCGTACGCAGCGACTCACATTACCGAACAGCATCTTAGCAGTTGCTTATGGCAACATACCCACGGGACCCAACACGTCCGTTGCGGGCAACCAACCGCACCCCCTCTACCGGAAGCGGACGTTCCGCAGCCGACCCAACATAGTCATACATCCTGCTGCGAGCGTTGCCTGAAAGCGGACAGAGACCCCAGCTCTGCTCATATGCCGCCGCCCGTACTCTGGCCCAGGAACGCGGCTTCATCCTGCATCTGCGCACCAGGGGCGAGGAGATCCAGGCCAAACGCCATCGGGGCGCCAAGGCGCGGAGGTGGGTCGTCGAGCGCGCCCATGCCTGGCTCAACCGCTTCCGCGGCATCCTCATCCGATGGCCCAAGAAGCCCAAGAACTACCGAGCCCTGATCCACTTCGCGTGTGGCATCATCGCCGCTCAGGAACCCTAACGGGATAGGCTCTAGGTGTCGTTTCCAAGGAGGTTGTCCTTGGTCAGTCTGCTGATGGGTGGGTGTCCGCCGAGGGCTGAGTGGGGTCTGCGGCTGTTGTAGTCGCAGAGCCA
>NZ_JBHTND010000057.1:0-8232 GCF_042679825.1 Methylobacterium marchantiae
CAAGGCCCAGGAACTCAAGGGCGAGGCGCAACGCACCGTCGGCGAGGCCAAGGACGGCGTGTCCGCCCTGGTCGACAAAGCCACCGGCAAACGATGAATGTCATCGGGGACCGTCCTCGGCGGTCCCCGACCCATTCCCCCGCCTCGTGACCGTCCACGAGCGGACCTTCACAATCCCTCCTTTATATCCGCCTTGGAGAGGATCGCCTGCCTTGCATCGGCTTTTCGGGCCGATATGCTGATGGCCGCTCTCTTCAGCGGCAGGACCCGATCCCATGCGCATGACATCGACCGTGATCCTCCTGCTGGCCTTCATGGGGGCGGCGTTGGCGCAGCAGGTGGCCGAACCGCCGATCCAGAGCCCACAGGATGCCGCCTGCCGCGAGCAGGCCAGGGCGCAGGTTTTCAGCGCGCCGAACCCGAGCAACCTCGGTCTCTACGATCTCGGCTCGCAGATCTATCACGCCTGCATGGCCAGCTATCACGGCACCGGACCGAACCCGGACCGTAAGGAGCGCCGCTTCTGAGGATCGCCCGTTCGATTCTGAGAGCCGCTCTTCATGACAGTGCATGATCCGAGTCCTTCGCCGATGCGTAAAGGGGGGCGTCCCTATCATGGCGTCGGTCTCGCTCTGCTCCTGTGCCTGGCCGGATTCGCGACGGCCGTACTCGCCGACTAGCCATCGGCCAAGCTCTTCGCCAGCGAGACATCCGACGTCGGCACCCAGGCCTGCCTTCACAAGGCGCTCGACGGCGCCGACGTGTCGCTCAACGCCGCTTACCGCAAGGCGCTGGCGGTGATCGATCAGGACGATCGCGGCGAGGATGCGAAAGCCAAGGCCGCCTGGAAGGCTCCGCTCACCGCTGCCCAACGCGCCTGGATCGCGTTCCGCGATGTCGATTGCGGCGATCTCGTCCTCAGCGAGTGGAACAACGGCAGCGGAGCCACGGTCACCGGCTATGCCTGCCGCTACGACAAGACCGTGCAGCGCAGGGACGAGATCCTGAGCCGCTACCCCCTCTGCATTGACGCTTTGACGTCTCCCGCTACGCCCTTGTTCAGCGCCGGGGCGGCGATCCGAGCCGATGTGCGGCGAGGTCCTTGAGGGCGGTCTGTTCGCGGAACCAGGTCCGCAGCGGCTTGGCCGGCATTCCGCCCCAGCGCTCGCCGGCCGGGACGTCGCGCATGACCCGCGAGGCCGCGGCGAGCTGCGCCCCAAGACCGATGCGGAGATGGCCGGCAATCGCGCTCTGCCCACCGACGGCGACATAGTCTTCGAGGATGGTCGATCCGGCGATGCCGACCTGCGCGACGATCACACAATGCCGTCCGATCCGGACGTTGTGGGCGATCTGGACGAGGTTGTCGATTTTCGTGCCGTCTCCGATGATCGTGTCGCGGCAGCTTCCGCGGTCGATCGTGGTGTTCGCGCCGATCTCGACGTCGTGGCCGATCACCACGCGTCCCGTCTGCGGCACCTTGAGATGGCCCTGTGCGCTCATGGCGAAGCCGAATCCATCCTGGCCGATACGGGCACCGGGATGGACGATGGCGCGATCCCCCAGATCGCAGCGGACGATGGTGACGCCGGAGCCGATGGCGCCATCGCGGCCGATGCTCACGTCCGGTCCGATGACGGTATGCGCGCCGACACTGGTGCCGTCCCCCAGGACCACGCCTTCGCCGATGACCACCGTCGGATCGAGGGTGACCCCATCCCCGATGCGGGCGGAGGGATGCACGAAACTGCCCGCCTGCATGCCGGTCTCGGCGAGATGCGGCGGCGGCCGCATGAGGTCGGGGTGAAGCCGGGCGAGGACCTTGGCGAAGGCGGTATGCGGATCCCGCACCACGATGGCCACGGTGCCTGCGGGGACGAGATGGGCGAAGCGCTCCGGCAGGATGCACGCGCCGGCCCTGGTTTCGCGCAGCGCCTCGGCATAGCGGGCGTGATCCATGTAGGCGACGTTCCAGGACTCGGCCGTCTCCAGGCTCGCGCCACCGCTCAGCATCAGCGGTGGTCTCGTCGATGGCGGAGCCGTGGCGCCCACGGCCTTGAGCAGGTCGATCAGGGCAAGGCCGCTCGGTTCATTCTGCAAGGGCACGGAGGGGCTCGTTTCCGGATGGTCTTGGAAATCGGGATCGGCAGGGATGTCGAGGCGAGCATGGATGTCGAGGCGAGCATGGGTTTCGGGATGAGGACGGTCGGGCGAACAGCGAACGAGGTTCATTCGCGGGTCGGGCGCTTTGCCGCCCGGCGGGATCTCGCTCGCCGCGACCGGCGGAACTGTCCGGGAATCGCGCATGTCGCGAGGCCCGCTTGATCGGTCCTCGCTCCGGCGAGGCCGCATGACGGCGAATTCGCCCTGAGCGTCGATGCTGTGCGCCAATGGAACGCGCAGGTACGTGTCTAACGGCACCGTTGGAGAAGGAGCGCCCGGCTCGCTCCCAACGGATGCGCCGAGGTTAGCGGTAATCCGTCGGCGTCAGGCCGTGGCGGGCGATCTTGTCGTACAGGGTCTTGCGCGGCGTGCCGAGGGATTCGGCGGCGATGCGCACGTCGCCGGCCGCCATGATCAGCTCCTCGCGGATCAGGCCGCGCTCGAACCGGTCGACCTGTTCGGAGAGACTTTCCGAACTCGCTGCCTCTGGCGCAGGGGCATCGTGCTGGCCGAGTCCCAGGGCATGACGCTCGGCGAAATGCCCGAGCTCGCGCACGTTGCCGGGCCAGTCGTGTCGGCGCAGATGGTCGCGCACGGCCGGGGTGATCGCCGCGGGCTCCCGTCCGAAGCGTGACGCGGCCCGGTTCAGGAATTCCTGGAACAGCAGCATCACGTCCTCGCGGCGGTCGCGCAGCGGCGGGATCGCGATCGTGATGACGTTCAGGCGATGGTAGAGATCGTCGCGGAACGTGCCCTGCGCAGCCGCCTGGCCGAGATCGACCTTAGTCGCGGCCACCACCCGCATGTCGATGGGGCGGATCTCGTTGGTGCCGAGTGGTTCCACCGTCCGCTCCTGCAGCACGCGCAGGAACTTCACCTGAAGGCCGAGCGGCATGCTCTCGATCTCGTCGAGGAACAGCGTGCCGCCTTGCGCATGCTCGATCCGGCCGACCCGGCGCTTGAGGGCGCCGGTGAAGGCGCCGGCCTCGTGGCCGAAGAGTTCGCTCTCGACCACGCTGTCGGGCAGCGCGCCGCAATTCATCGCCACGAAGTTCCGGGCGGCGCGGCGGCTCCAGCGGTGCAGGGCGCTCGCCACCACCTCCTTGCCCGATCCGGTCTCGCCGAAGACGAGCACGTCCACATCGGCATTGGCGACCTCGCGCACGAGGCGGCGCAGGCGCACCATTTCTGGCGAGATGCCGAGGAAGGCGGGGTCTTCCTCCACCGCCGCCTCGAGCCGGGCGCGCAGGGTCCGGTTCTCGATGACGAGCCTCCGGCGTCCCAGGGCACGGCGTGCCGAGGCGACGAGGGATTCCGCCGGGTAGGGCTTGGCCAGGAAGTCGTAGGCTCCGTCGCGCATGGCACCCACCGCCATGCGGATGTCGCCATGGCCGGTGATCAGGATGACGGGCAGTTCCGGATCGATCGCCTTGATGCGCGCGAACAGCGCGATGCCGTCGAGGTCCGGCAGGCGCACGTCGGTGACGACGAGGCCGGGCGGGTCGGCGAGGATCGCGGCGAGCGCCGGCCCGGCGGCCCCGAAGGTCTCCACCGTGAACCCGTCGAGTTCGAGGCTCTGGCGGTTGGCGCGGCAGACATCCGCCTCGTCGTCGATGAAGACGACCCGTTCGGCCGTTTCACCCGCCGGCTCATGCACGCTCACTTCGCCGCCTCCACGAACTCCGCCTCCATAGACCCCGCCGGCACCGGAGCTTTCGCCAGTTCCATCCGGAAGATCGCGCCGCCGGCCGGATCGTTCGCGGCGTTCAGGCTGCCGCCGCAATCCTCGACGATTCCGCGGGCGATGGCGAGGCCGAGGCCGAGGCCGTCGGCCTTGGTGGTGAAGAAGGCATCGAACACCTGGGCCCGGACGAGCTCGGGCAGGCCCGGTCCGGTGTCCCGGACCTCGATCGCCACGCGGCCTTCGCGCGCGTCCCGTACCAGAATCGACACGCGCGGGTCGGTGCTTCCCGCCGCCGCGTCGAGGCCGTTCTGAAGCAGGTTGACCACGACCTGTTCGAGGCGCTGACCGTCTCCGAGCACCTGCAGACCGGCGGGCGGAGCCTCGGCCGAGAGCCCGATGCCGGCGGATTTCGCCCGCGCCTCCACGAGTTCCAGGCTGTTGGCGAGGATGTCGGCCAACGCCACGGGCTCCCGCCGTGGCGAGGAACGCCGGGCGAATCCCTTGAGCTGGCGGGTCAGCCCGCCGATGCGGTCGGTGAGGCGTCCGATGGCGAAAGCGTTCTCCGCGGCCTCCTCTCCACGGCCGCGCCGGACGAGGATCGCCGCATTGTCGGCATAGGCGCGGATCGCGGCCAGCGGCTGGTTGATCTCGTGCGCCATGCTGGCGGCGAACTGGCCCAGGGCCGCGAGCCGGCCGGCCTGGGCGAGTTCGCGGCCGAGGCGTTCGCGCTCGGCCTCCGCCCGCCGGCGTTCCTCGATCTCGAGGCGCAGCATCCTGTTGGCGTCGGTGAGTTCCTGCGTCCGTTCGCGGACGCTGCACTCCAGTTCCTCGCGCTGCGCCGAGGCTTGTGCGAGCCGCTGCCGGACGCGTCGGCGCCGGCCGGCGATGGTCGCGATTCCGAGGCAGGCGAAGCCGGTGGCGAGCGCCGCGATGATCCAGGCCTGGACCCGCTCGCGTTCCACCGCCGGTCCCACCGGTGTCAGGGTATGGAGACGCCACTCGGTCCCGGGGATCTCCGCGTCGAGCATCAGCGCCGTCCGCGCCGGCCGCGATCCCTGGCCGATGCGAACGAGGCCAGGGCTGTCCGCGATGGGATGAAGCGGGAAGGCCGAGAGCGGCGCCTCGCCGAATTCCAGTGCCTCGCGGATGCGGCGCCGTTCGGAATCGTCGATGGTGCGCAATGTCGTGAAATGCCAGGCGGGGTCGCTCGCCACCAGGACGATGCCCCTCGTATCGGCCACGAACACGCCGTTGCCCGATTGGCGCCACGCGACCTCGACGCCGTCGAACTCGATCTTCACCACCACGACGCCGCCGGCTTCCCCGATCCGCCTGGCGAGATAGAGGCCGGCCCGTCCGCTCACGGTCCCGAGGGCGAACTGAGATCCGGCACCCTGGGCCATGGCCTGCCGGAAATAAGGCCGGAACGCGTAATCGCGGCCGATGAAGCTGCGCTCGGCCTCCGCATTGCTCGCCGCCACGGTGATCCCGTCGGGCCGAATGACGTAGATCACCGCCGAGCCGGTGGCGGCCGCCACCTGTTCGAGGCGCCGGTTCACCCGGTCGACCAGGGCTTGTGCGGGGGCCTGCCCCATTACCGCGGCGATTTCGGGATCGGCCGCGAGGGCGAGGGGAAGCGAGGCCTGCTTCTGCATCTCGGCCCGCAATGCGCTCACCTGAAGCGCCAGGACCGCCTGCGCCGTGCGCCGCAGATCCGCCAATGCCCAGCGTTCGGCGGTCCGTCCCGCGAGCCAGGCCGCGATCAGCACCAGGGCGAGGCTGGCGACGAGGATGAGCCCACGATGCTTCCGCGGACGGTGTCCCGGCCCGGTTCCATCCGGCGGGGAAAGAGACGACCTCATGCGCCCTGCCTCGGTGCGGAATCCCGGACAGGATTTCGCGCATGCGTGCGGATCACCGCAACACCATCGCGAAGGCGATCTGCATTCATCGGAAAAATATGTCTCGAATCAACATCTTAACGAAATATTTCAGGAGTTCCGCAGCTGGCACGCGGGTTGCCATTCCTAGAGCGTAACGCAGGCCTGCACCCATCGCAGGGCTGGCTGCCGGAGGGGCCGAGCCCCGAAAGCCAAGACCAAGAGTGGACGAAGCCGGGCCCAGCCCGGTCTTCCGATCCAACCCGCACCGATCTATCCGAAGGGAGAAGCCCGTCATGGCTGCCGTACCGTCACCGCTCACCGCACCGCATCCGCCGTCAAAGCCCAAGCCGCTCTACCGCACCCTGTACTTCCAGGTTCTCCTTGCCGTGGCGATCGGCATCCTGCTGGGTCACTTCTATCCGCAGCTCGGATCGGAGATGAAGCCCTTCGGCGACGCCTTCATCAAGCTCGTCAAGATGATCATCGCGCCGGTGATCTTCCTCACCGTGGTCTCCGGCATCGCCGGCATGACCAATCTCGAGAAGGTCGGCCGCGTCGGCGGCAAGGCATTGCTCTACTTCATCACCTTCTCGACCCTGGCGCTCATCGTCGGCCTCATCGTCGCGAACGTGGTGCAGCCGGGCGCGGGCATGCATATCGACCCGAAGACTCTCGATCCGAAGTCGATCGCCAGCTACGCCGGCAAGGCCAAGGAGCAGAGCATCGTCGAGTTCCTGATGAACATCATCCCCTCCACGGCGGTGGGTGCGTTCGCAGGCGGCGAGATCCTTCAGGTCCTGTTCTTCTCGGTGCTGTTCGGCTTCGGCCTCGCCTTCCTGGGCGACCGCGGCAAGCCGGTGCTCGACATCATCAAGGTGCTGTCGGAAGCCATCTTCGGCGTCGTCAACATCATCATGAAGGTCGCCCCCATCGGTGCCTTCGGCGCTATGGCCTTCACGATCGGCAAGTACGGCATCGCTTCGCTCGCCAACCTCGCCTACCTCGTCGGCGCCTTCTACCTGACCTCGGCGATCTTCGTCCTCGGCGTGCTCGGCCTCGTGGCCCGCTACAACGGGTTCTCGATCCTGAAGCTCATCCGCTACATCAAGGAAGAGCTGCTCCTCGTCCTCGGCACCTCTTCTTCGGAATCGGCTCTGCCCTCGCTCCTCGAGAAGATGGAGCGGGCCGGCTGCTCCAAGCCCGTCGTCGGTCTCGTCGTGCCCACCGGCTACTCGTTCAACCTCGACGGCACCAACATCTATATGACGATGGCGGCGCTCTTCATCGCCCAGGCGACGGACACGCCCCTGACCTGGGGCGAGCAGGGCCTCCTGCTCCTCGTGGCGATGCTGTCCTCGAAGGGTGCCGCGGGCGTCACCGGCTCGGGCTTCATCACCCTCGCCGCGACCTTGGCGGTTGTGCCTTCGGTGCCCGTGGTCGGCATGGCGCTGATTCTCGGCGTCGACCGGTTCATGTCCGAATGCCGCGCGCTCACCAACTTCATCGGCAACGCGGTCGCCTGCATCGTCGTCGCTCGCTGGGAAGGTGAAGTGGACGAGGTCAAACTCGCTGCGGCTCTGGGCGGCAACCCGATGCCGTTGGAGAGCGACATGCCGGCTCTCCAACCGGCCGAATAATCGCGCGACCCCCGGCCGGTTGGACTCATCCGGCCGAACGACATCATCAAGGGCATGCCGGACCACACGGGGTCCGGCATGCCCTCCGCCGTTCGGAAACCGGGCGGTTCGCGGATGCCCGTCCCGGGTATGCGTCCTATCGCGCAGGGGCCGATTGGAACGGCCTGCGTTCCATTCCGTTAGCGAACATATCCCTCACAACAGGACATTTCGCATGCGCAAGCTCGCAATCCTCTCTGCCGCGGCCATCAGCCTTGGCGCACTGGCAGCGGCGCCCGCTGAGGCTCGTGGCTGGGGTCATGGCGGCGGATACGGTCACGGCGGCTTCGGCCATGGCGGCTACGGTCGATTCGGTGGCGGGTACGGCCGGGGTTATGGCGGCGGCTATCGTCGCTTCGGTGGCGGGTACGGCCGTGGTTACGGCTACGGGCGCCGCGGCATCGGACCGGGCGCGGTCATCGGCCTTGGCATCGCCGGTCTCGCGGCGGGCGCCATCGCGGCGGGCGCCTACAATGGCGGCTATGGCTACGGCGGTGGTTACGGCTACGGGCGACCCGTGGGCTATTACGGCGGCGGTTACGGCTACGGTGGTGGTTACGCTCCGGCCTACGGATATGGCGGTGGCTATTACGGCTACTGATCCTGGATCGGACGTCGAGAAGGGAGTCGCCGAAAGGCGGCTCCTTTTTTGTAGGATAATACCCCGTCCTGTTCGACGGCAGGGGCTTCATGGTCCGTCGAAGCCGCCGAGTGGAGCGGTGGCCTAGCTGTGGAGCATCAACAGGTTGTCCTCGGAGAGGCGGAGTCGGCTGATGGGTGTTTGTCGGTTGATGCCCATGTGAGGGCGCTGCCAGTTGTAGCGGAA
>NZ_JBHTND010000058.1:0-7316 GCF_042679825.1 Methylobacterium marchantiae
AAAGCCGGAAAGGGCGAGCGTTCGTCCTCTTGGCCTCCATCCGCCTAATGACCCGAAAGCTCTGTCAGAAAACATCATGATGCCGGACAGACTCTAACGGAACCTTGCTGCTCCCGGTAGAGAGAGGTCCGCGAGCAAGGCGCGTCGGTCGCGCCGCCGCTCCGGAAAATCGCTCCAAGAGGTTCGCAGCGCCGGGCCTTCCAGACAATCAGTACGAAGCGCGGCCTCGCGATGCGGGGAGCCGAGGGGATACGTCATGGCCGTTTACGATCCGACGATGGTTTCTAACGACCTCGTCTCGGGCACCGAGGATACGGCTTACACCGTCACCAAGGCACAGTTGCTCGCCGGCTGGTCCGATCCCGACGGCAAGGAATTGTCGGTGACGGGGCTCATGTCCTCCAGCGGCACGGTCGTGGCCAACCCAGATGGTTCCTACACCATCACTCCGGCTGCCAATGCCAGCGGCCCGGTGACGCTGAGCTACGGCGTCAGCGACGGGCTCAACACGGCTCAGGCCACCCGCGGCTTCACGCTCGCTGCCGTCAACGACGCGCCGGAGCTCTCCGGTACGCAGGCGACGCTGGCTGTCGGCATGGAGGACACCGTCTATACCGGCCAACTCTCCGACCTGCTGGTGGGGTTCACCGATTTCGACGGCGAAACGCTCTCAGTCAGCGGCCTCAGCGCCGACCACGGCACGGTGACTATCAACGGCGGCACCTTCACGCTCACGCCGGCTCAGGATCACAACGGCCCGGTCACCCTGAGCTACACCGTGGGCGACGGCACGGCGAGTACGCCCGCCTCTCGCACCCTGACGCTCACGGCCGTCGACGACGCGCCCTCGTTCAACGCGATCGGCACCGGCACCGGCGTGGTGCTCACCCCGGTCGGCACGGGCGGTGCCGTCGGTCAAAGCGTCACGGTGCAGGCGGACGGCAAGATCCTCGTCGCGGGTACCGACTCCGCCAGCGGCAGCGGCAGCGGCGCCGATTTCACGGTGGTGCGCTACAACATCGACGGCAGCCTCGACACCGCGTTCGGCACCGGCGGCAAGGTGCTCACCCCGGTCGGCCCCGGTGCTTCGAACGACCTGAGCTACAGCGTCACGGTGCAGGCGGACGGCAAGATCGTGGTCGCGGGCTACAGCGTGGGCAACGGCAGCAGCGCCGATTTCGCGGTGGTACGCTACAACGCGGACGGCAGCCTCGATACGAGCTTCGGCCCGGGCAAGACCGGCACGATCGCGACCCCGGTCGGGACCGGTGCGTCGAACGACTACGCCTACAGCGCCACGGTGCAGGCGGACGGCAAGATCCTCGTCGCGGGCAACGGCATCGGCGCTCGCGACAACGACTTCGGGGTCGTGCGCTACAACAGTGACGGCAGCCTCGACACCACCTTCGGCACCGGCGGCAAGGTGCTCACCCCGGTCGGCGCCGACTCCTTGCTAGACGCCGCCTACAGCATCACGGTGCAAGCCGACGGCAAGATCGTGGCCGCGGGCACCGCCGGCGACTCTCGCGGCAACGTCTTCGCGGTGGTGCGCTACAACGCCGACGGCAGCCTCGACACGGGCTTCAACGGCACCGGCAAAGTGGTCAGCGCCATCGGCGGCACAGCCCAAAGCGTCACCGTGCAGGCGGACGGCAAGATCGTCGTCGCCGGCACCAGCGTCGGCAGCGGCTTCGCTCGCGATTTCGCGGTGGTACGCTACACCGTCGACGGCAGCCTCGACACCACGTTCGGGCCGGACGGAACCGGCACGATCCTCACTCCGGTCGGCGCCGGTGCGTCGCAGGATTTCGGCTACAGCGTCACGGTGCAGGCGGACGGCAAGATCGTCGTCGTGGGCTCCGGCCAAGGTGCCGACGGCAGCAGCGACTTCGCGCTGGTGCGCTACACCGCCGATGGCCGCCTCGACACCGGTTTCGGCCCGAACGGGACCGGCAAGGTCCTCACCCCGGTCGGAGTCGGCGCGTCGTACGATGAGGGCCGCAGCGTCACGGTGCAGGCGGACGGCAAGATCGTCGTGGTCGGCCAGGCCACGGGCAACCGCGGACAGGACTTCGCGGTGGTGCGCTACAACGCCGACGGCAGTCGCGACACCACGTTCAACGCACCGAGCACGCTCGGCGGCACGGCGGCCTACACCGAGAACGGCGCGGCCGTCCGGCTCGACACCGACGTCGCGCTCTCCGACGTCGAACTCGACGCGCTCAACGGCGGGCTCGGTGACTATGCCGGCGCCAGCCTGACGCTCGCCCGGCAGGGCGGGGCCAGCGCACAGGACGCGTTCGGCTTCCAGCCCACCGGCTTCACCGTCTCGGGCCACAGCCTGCTCGACGCCCACGGCAACACCTTCGCCAGCTTCACGAACGCGAACGGCACGCTCGTCGTCAGCTTCACCGGCACGGGCGTGGCGACCTCGGCGCTGGCCGACGCGGTGGCGCGCGCCGTCACCTACGCCAACACCTCCGACACGCCGCCGGCCTCGGTGGCGCTCGGCTGGACCTTCTCGGAGGGCGGCGCGGGCGCACAGACCGTCACCGGGCTCACCACGATCGCGGTCACGCCGCTGATCGACGTGACCGCGATCACCGCCACCGCGAGCCGCGCCGGCACGCTCAGCGCGGGCGACACCGTCACCTTCACGCTGACCACCGAGCTGCTCCTGACCGCCACGGGCACGCCCCGACTCACCTTAAGCAACGGCGCCAGCGCGCGCTTTTCCGGGCTCGACGCCGCCAGCAAAGCCACCTTCACCTACACGGTCGCGACCGGGCAGGATACGACGGACCTCACCGTCATCGGCGTCAACCTCGACGATGGCTCGCTGAACGGTCCGGCGAAGCTCGGCTTCGCGCCGGCGACGAGCGTGCCCATCGGCAGCATTTCGTTCAGCGTGGCCCCCGCCGACCTGGACGGCGACGGCGATCTCGATCTCGTGGCTTCCAACTTCAGCAGCAACACCGTCTCGGTGTGCCTGGGCGACGGCAAGGGCGGCTTCAGTGGCACGACTGAGGTGCCCGTCGGCAGCAATCCGATCGGCGTGGCCCTCGCCGATATCAACGGCGACAGCAATCTCGACATCCTGGTCGCCAACTACAGCAGCGGCTCCGTCTCGGTGCGCCTGGGCGACGGCAAGGGCGGCTTTAACGGCGGGACCGAGCTGCCCGTCGGCAGCAGGCCGTACGACGTGACCCTCGCCGACGTGAACGGCGACGGCCGGCTCGATCTCGTGGCCTCCAACTCCGGCAGCAACAGCGTGTCGGTGCGCCTCGGCGACGGAACGGGCAAGTTCAGCGGCACGGCCGATGTGCCCGTCGGCAGCACTCCGTTCGACGTGGCCCTCGCCGACGTGAACGGCGACGGCAAGCTTGATCTCGTGGCCGCCAACGCCGGCGGCAACAGCGTGTCGGTGCGCCTGGGCGACGGCAAGGGCGGCTTTAACGGCACGACCGAGGTGCCCGTGTCCGTCGGCGGCACTCCGTACGGCGTGGCCCTCGCCGATGTGGACGGCGACGGCGATCTCGATCTCGTGGCCGCCAATTACAACACCAACAGCGTCTCGGTGCGTCTGGGCGACAGCAAGGGCGGCTTTAACGGCACGACCGAGGTGCCCGTCGGCTTCAGTCCGACCAGCGTGGCCCTCGCCGATATCAATGGCGACAGCCATCTCGACATCCTGACCGCCAACTACGGCAGCAGCAGTGTGTCGGTGCGCCTGGGCGACGGCAAGGGCGGCTTTAACGGCACGACCGAGCTGCCCGTCGGCAGCCAGGTATGGGGCATGACCCTCGCCGACGTGAACGGCGACGGCCGGCCCGACATCCTGACTGCCAACAACGGCGCCAGCAGCGTCTCGGTGGTGCTGAACAAGCCGGTCGCGGGGATTGGCTTCGACCCGACCAGCGTCTCCGGCGCCACGCCCGGTGCCACGACCAACGTCGCCATCGATGCCACCGCGCCGGTCCTGACCGACCCGCGGGCGTCGCTCACCGACGGCACCGAGGACACTGCCTATACCGTGACCAACGCTCAGCTGCTCGACGGCTGGAGCGATGCGGGCTCCGCCATCCTGAGCGTGTCGGGCCTGACCGCATCCAGTGGCACGGTGACGGACAATCTCGACGGCACCTACACCATCACCCCCGCGGCGGACGCCAACGGCCCGGTGACGCTGAGCTACGGCGTCAGCGACGGGCTCAACACGGCCCAGGCCACCCGCGACTTCACGCTCGACGCCGTCAATGACGCGCCGGACCTCTCCGGCACGCAGGCGACGCTGGCTGCCGGCATGGAGGACACCGTCTATACCGGCCAGCTCTCCGACCTGCTAGCCGGCTTCACCGACATCGACGGCGACACGCTCTCAGTGACGGATCTGAGCGCCGACCACGGCACGGTGACGATCCGTGGCGGGACCTTCACGCTCACGCCGGACAAGGACTACGCCGGCCCGGTCACGCTGAGCTACAGCGTCAGCGACGGGCTCAAGACGGCCCAGGCCACGAGCAACTTTGCCCTCGCTGCCGTCAACGACGCGCCGGAGCTCTCCGGCACGCAGGTGACGCTGGCTGCCGGCACGGAGGACACCCTCTACACTGGCCAGCTCTCCGACCTGCTGGCGGGCTTCACCGACATTGAGGGCGATACGCTCGCGGTGACGGGTCTGAGCGCCGACCACGGCACGGTGACGATCCGTGGCGGGACCTTCACGCTCACGCCGGACAAGGACTATGCCGGCCCGGTAACGCTGCGCTACGGCGTCAGCGACGGCACGGCCGTCACGTCCACGAGCCGGACGCTGACGCTCGCGGCGGTGAACGATGCGCCTGTCGGCACCGACGACGCGATCGCGCTGGTCCAGCGAAGCTCGGTGGCGGGCGATGTGCTCGGAAACGACCTCAACCCCGATGGTGGCACGTTGAGCGTCATTTCGATCCGGGCGGTGACCAGCGGTGCGACCACGACGGCCGTCGACGGCGCCACCGTGATCGCCGGTCGCTACGGCACGTTCATCCTGCAGGCAGACGGCCGCTACACCTACGACGCCGATGTCGAGGGCCGGATCGCGGTGGGATCCAGCGCCGTCGACGACTTCCTCTATACGCTGACGGACGGCCAGGGCGTCGACAGGTCCGCGCATCTGCGGGTGACCGTCACCGGCTCGGGCCAGGGCGATGCGGGCGACAACATCTTCCTGCTGACCGGCCCCGGGACGAGCGCCTCCGGCTATGACGGCGCCGACAGCTACTACGTCGACAACGTCCACGACCGCGTGGTCGAGGCGGCGGGCGCCGGCAGCGACACGGTGCTGACGAGCGTCAGCTACACGCTGGCGGCGGGCCAGGAGATCGAGACGCTGAGGACCACCAACGACACGGGGACCGCCGCGATCAACCTCACCGGCAACGAGATCGCCAACACCCTGGTCGGCAATGCCGGCGCCAACACGCTCAACGGCGGCGCGGGCGCCGATCAGCTCTACGGCAGGGACGGCGACGACATCTACGTCGTCGACAACATTGGCGATCGCGTGTTCGAAGCCGCCCGCGGCGGCGCCGACACGGTGGTGACCAGCCTGACCTACGCGCTCCTGGCAGGCCAGGAGATCGAGACGCTGAGGACCGTGAACGAAGTCGGGACCGAGGTGATCGACCTCAGCGGCAACGAGTTCGTTAACAAGCTCGTCGGCAATGCCGGCGCCAACACGCTCAACGGTGGAGCCGGAGCCGACCTCCTCTACGGCAGGGGCGGCGACGACAGCTACATCGTCGACAATGTCGGCGACCGCGTGATCGAGGCGACGAACGGCGGCAGCGACAGGGTGCTGACCAGCGTGAGCTATGCGCTTCTGCCGGGCCAGGAGATCGAGACGCTGAGGACCACGAACGACGGCGGGACCCAGGCGATCGATCTCACCGGCAACGATCTCGTCAACAAGCTGGTCGGCAATGACGGCGCCAACGTCCTCGATGGCGGAGCCGGAGCCGACACGCTCTACGGGCGAGGCGGCAACGACAGCTACATCATCGACCATGCCGGCGACCGCGTGGTCGAGGCGGTCGACGGCGGTATCGACACGGTGCTGACCAGCGTGAGCTACGCGCTTCTGCCGGGCCAGGAGATCGAGACGCTGAGGACCACGAACAATGCCGGCACCGCGGCCATCAACCTCACCGGCAACAACTTCGTCAACAAGCTGGTGGGCAATGACGGCGCCAACGTACTCAACGGCGGCGGGGGGGCCGACCAGCTCTACGGCAGGGCCGGCGCCGACACCTACATCGTCGACAATGCTGGCGACCGCGTGTTCGAGGCTGCCGGAGACGGTGCCGACACGGTCCAGACCAGCGTGAGCTACATGCTGACGGCAGGCCAGGAAATCGAGACACTCAGGACCGTGAGCGAGGCCGGAATCCAGACGATCGACCTCACCGGCAACGAGCTCGCCAACAGGCTCGTCGGCAATGCCGGGGCCAACATCCTCGACGGTGGAGCGGGCGCCGACTTCCTCTACGGCAGGGGCGGCAGCGACACCTTCGTGTTCTCGTCCGCCCTCGGCCCGAACAACGTCGATCGCCTCGCCGACTTCTCGGCGGCGGACGACACGATCCAGCTGGCTCGGGCGGTGTTCAACGGCCTCGCCGCGGAACAGCTCGGGGAGGCCGCGTTCAAGGATCTCGGCAATCTCGGTGCGGTGGTGGATGCGAACGACCGCATTCTCTACAACCACAACACGGGCGCGCTCTCCTACGACGCCGACGGCAGCGGCGCGGCCAGCACCGCGATCCAGTTCGCCGTCATCAGCACGAAGGAAACGCTCACCCACCTCGACTTCCTGGTGGCCTGAGCCGCGCGACACACCCTGGCCGAACCATCCCGTTCGGTCAGGGTGTTGGCCTGCTGCCGGTTCCGTGGACACCCAGTCTGGGTGTCATGATGGAACCGGAGGTGTGGGATGCAGCGTCGCAAGTTTAGTCGTGAGTTCAAGGTCGAGGCGGTTCGGCTGGTGAAGCAGCGAGACGTTTCGGTCGCGCAAGCTTCCCGTGATCTGGACGTTCACGAGAACCTCCTTCGCAAATGGGTGAGGGAGTTCTCGTACGATCCGGCCGTTGGTCGTATCCCAGGCAGTGGTGTAGCTGAGGGGTGGTCGTCGGCGGTTGCCGGGTAGGGTCGGGTTGCGACGACCAACCCCGAACCCGAGAGCCCCCCGATGACCGACGAGATCATGGCCCTGCGCGGGCTGATGGAGAAGAGTGCCGACGCTGATCTGCTGCGCGAGATGATCGGTTTTGCAGCCGAGC
>NZ_JBHTND010000059.1:0-6976 GCF_042679825.1 Methylobacterium marchantiae
ATGAGCGTCCATCCGAGGCTCCGGGTCCGGGGTTACAGGCTTCGCAACCACAGCCTCGCTCGACACCCTCGGATGGACAACCTCCATAGCAACGACACCTAGCGATCAAGTGTCTGAATTGGCGGAACGTTCGTCGGGTGGGTTGTGGCGCTTAACGGCGCTACGAGCCTGCCAGCAGACTTGTCGATTGAAGGACAACGATGATCAGCGTAGCGAGTGCTGCGGCAGCGGTGACGTAAGTGATAGCTTTGGTAAACTTGGTCATTGTCAAAAATCCTCAGTTGCGCTTGTCATTCCACCCTGCCTCTGCGGCATGCCCGCTCGGCAGCACGAAGACCTGGCCGGGATAGATCAGGTCAGGGTCGCGGATCTGGTCCTGGTTGGCGTCGTAGATCGCCGTGTACCGGTCGCCCTCGCCGTAGATCCGCCGGCTGATCGCCCAGAGACTGTCGCCACGCTCGATCCGAGCAGTCTCGACCTCCGGCACGAAGACGGCGGCGGGGTTCGCCTCGAGCCTGAGCGGATCGCTCCCGGCTTCCGAGGATGCCGGCGTAGCCGGTCTCGTGGAAATGGAATCCTGCGGCCCGTCCGAGGCGTTCGCCGCCTGGGCATGTCCCGAAACGGTTTCCGGCGACGATGCTATCGGCTGCGAGGCGTTCGACGCCGCTTTCTCGCCGCCGTTCTTTTTCGGAGCTGCCTCCAACGGAGCCGCGACCGGCCGGTCCGTCCTCGCGATCCGAGCGGCTTCCGGAACGGAGAACGGCACCTCGACGCGGCTGCGGACCTTACCCGACGCGGCATCGACCTGATCGAGCCGGACCGTGTAGCTCCCCGGCTTGACGCCTCCGCCGATGGTGAAGGTGACTGTGCCGTCGCGACCGACCCTGGCGGGGGCGATCAGGGTGTCGTTGAGGTAGAGCCGTACGGTCGTACCGGCGGTAGCCTGACCGCTGACGAACAGCCGACCGCCCTCCTGCGCATCGACGCTGACGATCCTGGTGGATGCCTCACCCGCACCTCCCGCGGCCGCGCCCTCCAAGGGCGGGGACAGTGGCATATCCAGGGAGCCGGACCTTAGCGTATTGGGTACGGCTCGATCCGCGACCCCCGCGTCGAGATTGTCACGGTTCCCAATCCGGATGGACCGGGCCGCATCATTGGCGGCGATTGCGTTCGAAGCGCCATCGCTTGGAGCAACCTCGCCGGTGCCTGGATGGATCGGGGAAGCGGTACCCGTCGTCGTCCGTAGAGGGGACGACGCATCGGGAACCGAGCGGGTTACCGTCCGCGACGAGCGCGGCTGCGACAACACCACCGTCGGCTTGTCGGGCGAGGTCAAGGCGACCAAGGGCCTGGCGTTGTGCGAAGCGGGCACCGCCACCGCCACGATGTCCCTCGATTGGCGAACCATGCCCTTACCATCGGTCACCCGAAGGCCGACTTCGCTGTTGCCGGCCGGAAGAGCCGGGGGAACGATGGCGAACTGGCCGTTCGCATCGGCGACTGCCCTGGCCGTGGGCTTGCCGTCGACCAGGACCTCCACGGTGCCGTTCGGCGTCGCTCGT
Source organism: Methylobacterium marchantiae (assembly GCF_042679825.1). Classification (NCBI taxonomy): domain Bacteria; kingdom Pseudomonadati; phylum Pseudomonadota; class Alphaproteobacteria; order Hyphomicrobiales; family Methylobacteriaceae; genus Methylobacterium; species Methylobacterium marchantiae. The sequence goes on from NZ_JBHTND010000059.1 coordinate 1,566, forward strand.
CCGGCGACGACGAGTTCCCCGTTCGGCTCGACGCGCACGGTATCGAAGGTCGGGGCATTCGTTTCCGGGGCGCCGGGAGCCGTCGCCACGCCTTGTCCCTCCGGTTCCGACTTCTTCATCGATCCGCCCGAAGAGACCGCCTCCGAACTTTTTCCGCGGCCGATGTCCACATCAGCCTGCGACAGAGCCGCCATCGGTCGTCTGTCCTCGCCGTCCGACGACGGAAGCGGCGCCCCAAGCCGCCGGAGGGCGCCATCACCGCTGACAAAGGCCAGGATCAGCCCGATCCCGAGGATGAGGACAACGAGTGCGATGACAGCCCCGCGACGTCGCACGGCAAGCACGGTCTGCCCGGCAGGTTCCGGGACGTGCGTCGACGTGTCCTTTCGGGGACCGGCACGTCTACGGAAGAGAGCGGCGAGCAGACCCACGACGACGAGAAGGATGGCAGGGAACACCCGAAGGAAGGCGCGGCTCAGGCGGGTCAGCATAGTGTTCTCGTTTCCCATGCCGCGGTGACTATCGTCCGGGGCCCCGGTCATCGGCCCCTCGATCCATTAGGGCCGGTATCCCGTCGTCATGCCCGGACCCGACTGACCCCCGGGGCCAGTAAGCTCCGGCGCCTGCCGTCCTCGTTCAGTGGGTCAATCGTCGGCCTCACCGGACGATCCGGCACGGGACCGCTCGTAGGCGGCGATGGCCTGGGAGCATCCCTCCGACAGATTCGGGCGATTGCGTTTGAAGCATGCCTTCACCTCCGGCCCGCCCGGTTTCATGCCGGCGCAAAATCGAAGGTAATCGCCTCCGCAACTCGCCCGCATCGCCTCCATCTCGGGACCCTCCTGCGCCTCAGATGGCCGGGAAGCGGCCAGTGAGCCCGCGAGAGCGAGTGCCGTCAGGGCGAGGAGACGGATGTTCATCATGCGATCCTTTCGTGCAGTGGGGCCGGGATGGGCGACCCACGTGAGCGGTTGCCCACGTGGGTCGACGTTGCCTCAGCGAGCCGGCTGGCTCGGCGCGGCGGCGGGCGGAGCGGCGAGCTGCTGGCGGACCTCGGCGAGTTTCGCCTGGGCCGTGCTCAGGTCCTGCCGGGCCGATGCCAACCGCTCGTCGATGGACGCAGCCTCCTTGTTGCGGGTGGCCAGGGTCTCGGTCAGCGCAGCCAGCTGACCTTGCGCGTCGGTCTGGCGCTTGCGCAGGGCGTCGAGGGCGGCGGCACCGGCATCGCGGTCGGCAGAGAGCTTCTGCAACGCTTGCTCGACCTGACCGCGCTCGGAGACGACGCGGTCTCGCTGGGCCTGGGCCTCGGCAAGCTCCTTGCGGACGTTCGCCAGGGCGTCGCGAACCTGCTGGGCGTCACGGTTGGCCTGCTCGATCTCGGACGCGAGCTTGTCCTTGTCGGCGGTCAGGGCGGCGACGGCCTGGTCGGTGTCCGTGCGCTGCTTTGCGGCCTGATCGGTCGCGGTCCGCGCGTCGGCCAGTTCCTTCTGTGCGGCAGCGGCAGCCTCGCGGGCATTCTGCTGGCGCTCCTCGGCCTTGGCGAGATCGGCGGTCTTGGCCGTCGCCTCCTGGGTCATGGTCGCGAGATCGGCGCGCAGCTTGGCCTCCTGCACCCGGGCGTCCTCAAGGCGACGTCCGACCTCGGCGAGGTCCTGGGTCCGGTCGACGGCAGCCTTCTCCGCGGTGGTGATGGCGTCGCGCAACGGGGTCAGCTTCGCCTCGACCTGAGCGACCTGTGCCTGGAGGTCGGTGAGCTTCTGGGTCTCGGCCTCGGCCGCCTTCTTCGCTTCGGTCGCCTTGGCCTCGGCCGCCTGCTGTTCCTGGGTCAGGGTCGCGGCGCGGGACTTCGCCTGCTCGGCGGCCTTGCTTGCCTGCTGGTCCTGCTGCTGGGCGGTGGCGATCTTGGCCTGGAGCGAGGTCAGGGTACCGGCGGTCGAGACCTGCCGTTCGAGGTCGGCCCGGAGCGCCGTCTGCTGGGTCTGCAGGTCCTCGATGCGGTGGTCGCGGGCGCTACGCTGACGCGCGCCGGCGATGGAGGCCACGATGAGCCAGACCAGCAGGACCGCGGCGACGACCGCTAGGCTGAAGGGCAAGGGGCGTCGGAGTTCGGAACGGTAGTCGATGGCCATAGAGATCTCACAAGGTCGGGGAAAGGGGGTGGATCGAACCCCGGCGCGGCGTCGCCCGGCTTCGTGTGAGGCCGGCGCCCGCAAGCACCGGCCGGGGCTCGTGGGGTCAGGCCGGCGTGCGGCCGTCCGCGGCGTAGCGGTCGATGGCCGACGGCAGCTCGCGCGAGAGGCGGGAGAGGAGCGCACCACGGCTCAGGCCGGTCTGCTGGGTGAGGTGATCCAGGGTGTCCGAGCCGATGGCGCGTTCCAGATCCGCCTCCGGGATATCGCGGTTGGCGCCCTGGTTGACCCAGGAGTTCGCCGTCTCGCCGTGGCCGCCCTTGGTGAAGTGGTCGACGAGTTCGCTCAGGCCGCTGGCGATCAGCCCGCCGACACCGGCGGTGCCAAGGCCGCCGAGCAGGCTTCCGAGGTTGCCGCTGCCGCCCGTGGACCTGGCGTTCGATGCGGTGTTCGAGACTGGCGGGACGGTGCCGTGGTTCGGGCTCAGGGAGGGGGGCGACGGGGCGTCGTGGCCCTTCAGGAGTTCGGCGAGCTTGTCGCGGTTCTGGTAGCCGGCCACGGCCAGCAGGCCCAGCAGAGCGGTCATCGAGGGGTAGCCCTTGCTCATCGTGTTTCCTTTCCAGTGTTGGACGTGGTGCCGGATGTGGTCATCCGGGGTCTCGCGGTCAGCCCGTCGCGTCGGACGTGGCGGCTCCCGTCGATGTCATGCGCCCGGCGAGGTCGGGCTCGTCGCCCGGCGGTTGTCCGACGGCAATGGTTCGCTTGACCGTGGAGCGGGCCGCGTCGATGGCGATCGCCGCCGCCGACATGGTCCTGGCTTCGGTCGGCCGCTCCAGCGCATGTTTGGCGATGTCGCCGGCAAGGTCGTCGATCTCGCGGGCGAGCGATTCGAGGCGCCCCGCATCCGCGCCGTCCTGCGCCTCGCGACGGATCTCCAACAGTCGGTCGGTGGCCTCCTCGATGCGTTCGCGCCGGATGCGGGACAAGCGCTGTCCCACCCACGCGACCGCAGAGCCGATACCGCCGCCCAAGAATGCGACAAGGTAGATCCAGGTCTCATAGCGCTCGATGAAGCCCTGCTGCTCGCGCTCGAAGTAGTCGACGGCACCGGGATGGATGGGAAGCCGCGCGCTGGTTGCGGCCGCAGTGCTGTCGTAGCTCGGCGCCTGCAGGTAGTCCGCTGCCGGGGCCACGTTCGCCATGCCGCTTCGCAGCTCGAAAAGGTGCTGGGTCACGTCGGCCGCCACCGGCCGGGACAGGTTCGCCCGCGCCATCAGCCGGTAGGAGGCGCCGACGGTGGCCACGTCCTCGGCCGGGACCTTCGGGCTGCCGCCGAAGGTCTCGGCCGGCATGCTCACGGCCTGGAGCCGCGGCAGCCGGGCGACGATGGCGTCGGCGTTTGCGACCGTCACGAAGGCCACCTTTCGATTCTTGCTCGCACCCTGCACGATGCCGATGATGCGCTGGGCCGCCGGGGCGGTCGGCGAGATCACCGAGATAACGGCGTCGATGCGCTTCTTCGCAAACGCCGCCGCCAGGTCGGCCTCGGGCATCTCGACCAGGGCGATGTGACGGGGTGGCAACAGCCCCTCCGGATCCTTGTCGAGGAGCGTCAGCCCGTAATGCTCGACCATCGCCTTGATCAAGGCCTGGTCGGCGTCGCGATGGGCGAGGATGGCCAGGCGCTTACGGTCGAGGTCGGGAAAGCTCGTCAGCCCGGACGCCTCGGGGGACGCGATGATCATCGCCTGGTCGCGCAGGATCGCGAGCGTCAGGCCATTGTCGGGCAGGTCGACGTCCGGACGCACGACAGCGAGGTCGGCCCGGCCGTCCTGTAGCGCCGCTGCGCTGTCGCGCACGTCGTCGAAGGGCAAGATCTTGAGTCGGATCTCCTTGTGACGCTTGGCCAAGGCGTCGGCATAGGCCTGGATGACGGCCGGCTCGGTCCCGTCGCTCGGCGCCACGGCGATGGTCAGCACCGTGGCGCGGGATACCCAGTAGGCCGCCGCCGCTCCGAGCCCGAGGAGCACCGCGAGCGCGAGGAACACGAACTCGCGGCGCAGGACGAGACCCAGAATGGTCATGTGGTCCAGGCCTCTGCTCGGCGTAGCGATACGACTATGGGCAACGGTGGCGGTCGCCGTCGTTGCCGAGATACGTTCCGCTCGACGCGTCGTAGGACCGGAAGCGACGGGCGCACGCGGCCACGGCTTCGGCGCCTGGACCACCCTGTACGACCACCGGCGCGGCCTGTGCCTGCGAGTTAGCGATGGCGCCGCCGATGATCGCGCCGGCCGCCAGACCGGCGACGCCTGCGCCGACCGCAGCGCCGACGCCGGGTCCGCGACGGTATCCGTAACCGCGACCATAACCACGGCCATAGCCACGTCCGCCCCGCCAGCCGTGACGATGACCGAAGCGGCGATACTGGACGTAGTCCGTCGGCAGGTCACCGCGCACGAGCGCCTCGATGGGCGCTGAGGATGCCGGTGCGGCATGGGCCGGCAACCCGACCAGGGTGGCGGCGACGGTGGCGGCGAGGGCAAGGGTCAGCTTCATCTTGGATTGGTTTCCTGAATCGGTTTCACGTGGAAGGGGAAGGTTAGTAACCCCGACGGTTCGGCGGTGCGGCGGACCGGCCTCCGAAACGCCGTCTGACGTAGGCGATGATCTTTGGGAGGAGGAAGGCGGTGAGGAGCTTGCGGATCATGAGTCGTCTCCGGGATTGCGGATTCAGTGCTTGCGACGGGACAGCCAGCCTACCGCGAAGGCGACGGCAGCAAGGCCGAGCAGGGCCGAGGTGCGGTTGTCGTCGGCGTAGCGCACGGCCTGACGGCCATAGATGGTGCCGCGCTTGCGGGCTTGACGGGCAAGGTCGCGACCGTCCTCGATCAGGTTTCCGGCGCGGTCCCGGACCTCGTGGGCGATATCGCGTCCGTCGTCGATGAAATCTTCGGCCCGGTTGCGCGCGCGGCCGTAGGCGTACTGCGCACCGCCGGCCACTTGGTTCACGGCGCCGCGGACTTGGCGGGCCGGATCGCCGGTGAGGCCGCCCAGCGTGGTCTGTGCGCGACCCTTGAGGTGGCGGGACGCGCCGCGAAACTGGTCTCCGTTCATGGGATTCTCCTGCGTTCGAAGTCAGTGGAGGCGACGGGACCCGAGCGAGGTCCCGCCACCGTGTCGGATCATCGTTTGCCGGTGGCTTTGTCGACCAGGGCGGACACGCCGTCCTTGGCCTCGCCGACGGTGCGTTGCGCCTCGCCCTTGAGTTCCTGGGCCTTG
>NZ_JBHTND010000060.1:0-6548 GCF_042679825.1 Methylobacterium marchantiae
CCGCGACGGCGGCCGTCCCGATGGCGGACGTCCGCCCCGGCGGGATCGGTTCGAGCCCGGCCGGGTGCGTCCCGAGCGCCGTGACGAGGGCCGTCCCGCCCCGCAGCAGGAGCAGCGCCCGCAGCGCCGCGAGCGGGCTCCGGACCCGGATTCGCCCTTCGCCAAACTCGCGGCTCTCAAGGCCCAGCTCGAAGCCGGCGATGGCGGCAAGCGCTGACGTGGCGGGGCTTTCGGGAACAGTGCCCGATGTGAGAGGCGCTGAAGCGGGACGCGCCGAGGCCTGATGAAGCCGGGGCGCCAGCGTCTCGACAAATGGCTCTGGTTCACCCGCTTCGCGCGGAGCCGCTCCCTCGCCGCCGCCCTGGTGGAGGACGGGTTCGTCCGGGTGAACGGCACACGCACCGACAACCCCGCCAAGGGGATCGGCATCGGCGACGTGATCACCGTGGCCGCCGCCCATGTGACGGCGGCGGTGCGGGTGGTCGATCTCGGCGAGCGGCGCGGACCGGCGACGGAGGCGCGGCTCCTCTATGCCGATCTCTCCGCAGGCGCGAACGCGCTGCCCGACGACCCGGACTGATCTGCGGCCGGCACGGTGTGTCCCCGCCGCACCGGCTTCGTCCTCGTGATGTGCCGACTGCTTGTCAGCCCCGGTGACAGGGGCTAGAGCCGTGCGAAACAAGAGGGCGGCACGTGGCCCATGGGCGCGTTAACGGAGCCGTGCGGAGACCGGGTCTAGAATCCCGGCCGAAACGGGCCCGGGTCGCGGACCTGCCCGAACACGGATTGAGGCTGAAGGGCAAATGACCTACGTCGTCACCGACAATTGCATCAAGTGCAAGTACATGGACTGCGTGGAAGTCTGCCCCGTGGATTGTTTCTACGAGGGCGAGAACATGCTCGTCATCCATCCCGACGAGTGCATCGATTGCGGCGTCTGCGAGCCGGAATGCCCCGCCGAGGCGATCAAGCCCGATACCGAGCCGAGCCTCGAGACCTGGCTGAAGGTCAATGCCGATTACGCCCGGAGCTGGCCCAACATCACCCAGAAGAAGGACGCGCCGTCCGACGCCAAGGACTGGGACGGCGTCTCCGGCAAGTTCGAGGCCCATTTCTCGGCCTCCCCCGGCGCCGGCGACTGAGACCGCTCCCGCCCGAGGGATCGGGCCAGTGCCGTCGCGTCACCCGTTCACGACGCAGTCCCGCGCCGACCTGCGCCTGCGGATGCCGCTCGCTGTTCCGCCGGGAACATGCGCCGATCGTGTCGGCCGATAGGCTGATCGCCCTTACGCGGTCGGTCCGAATGTGCCGCATGACGCCGCATTCGAGCCGGTTTCCGACGGCAGCGTCACGGGGGCACGCCCCTGGTAGGGTCCCACGCCGGACGATGCGGTAACCGTGCAAAACATCGGCCTGGCCGGTGGCGCACCCGTGCTCTGCGTCGGCAATCCTTTGATTCGGTGCCCGGTTTGTGGTATGACGAGCGCCTGCCGTCGTTCGTGCCTGACGTGCTGCCTTTGGCTGCCCAAGCGGTGGTTTCCAAACTTTTCGACCGGGCCGATGTCCCTCTTTGGGAGGTCGTCTCACCGAGATGAGGCGGCATGCGATCGACCGCTGGGGGCACCCGTGCCTTCCGCGGCCCCGATCGCATGGTGTGGATGATCGGCTAGCCTGGGACCCGCCGTGCCGATGTTAGAGAGCATCGTCGGCTGGCGGACAAGGGGCTTGAGCCGGGTCACCCACCCCGGAAATGAAGTTCGGCGCGACTCGATGCGCGCGCGATGTTCTGGAGGCGCTTCTCGCATGACCACAGCCAAGAAGACGACGGCAGGCCGCCAAGGCTTCAAGACCGGCGAAGCGGTCGTGTATCCGGCTCATGGCGTCGGTCGCATCACCGCGATCGAGGAGCAGGAGATCGCCGGCTACAAGCTCGAGCTGTTCGTGGTCTCATTCGAGAAGGACAAGATGGTCCTGCGCGTCCCCACCGCCAAGGCCAACAGCGTCGGCATGCGCAAGCTCGCCGAGCCGGAACTCGTCAAGAAGGCCCTCGACGTCCTCACCGGCCGCGCCCGGATCAAGCGCACGATGTGGTCGCGCCGCGCCCAGGAATACGAGGCCAAGATCAATTCCGGCGATCTGCTGTCGGTGACCGAGGTCGTGCGCGACCTCTACCGCTCGGAGGCCCAGCCCGAGCAATCCTACAGCGAGCGCCAGCTCTACGAGGCCGCCCTGGACCGCGTCCTGCGCGAGATCTCGTCGGTGAACCGCATCACCGAGACCGAGGCGCTCAAGCTGATCGAGCAGAGCCTCGCCAAGTCGCCGCGCCGCGCCAAGGGCGAGGCGGAAGCCGAGGGCGAGGCCGAGGCGGATGTCGAGAGCGACGACATCCAGGAAGAGGCGGCCTGATCGGTCGCCCTCCTCGCCAGAAGCATCGTCATCGATGACAATCCGGGCCCGGTGCACCAGCACCGGGCCTTTTTCTTGCCGGATCGCTGCAGGCGCCGCGCCCCTGCCCCAAAGTGCCGCAGCGTCACATCCCCTGTCAGGCCAAGCCTGCGGAACTATCGGTCGGACGGCTCCGTTGTCCGATGCCTGGGCCATGACCCCGGGCCTGTGCCCACGCTTTCGGACCATCCGGCTCCTCGGACCGACGGAGCCTCCTGCGGCGCGTGCACGCAACGGACAAAGGCGGAGGCGGGAATGGCGGACATCGCGGGGATACGGCGACAGTTCATCCGTACGGCCATGGAGGCGCCCTTCCTGGCGCGGGACGAGGAACGGGGTCTCGCAGTCCGCTGGAAGGACGAGCGCGACGAGCACGCCCTTCACCGGCTCATCTCCGCGCATATGCGCCTCGTCATCGCCATCGCCGGACGCTTCCGCCATTACGGCCTGCCCATGGCCGACCTCGTCCAGGAAGGCCATGTCGGCCTGATGGAGGCGGCGGCCCGGTTCGAGCCCGAGCGGGAAGTCCGGTTCTCCACCTACGCCACCTGGTGGATCAGGGCCTCGATCCAGGATTACATCCTGCGCAACTGGTCCATCGTCCGCGGCGGCACGAGCTCGGCACAGAAGGCGCTGTTCTTCAACCTGCGCCGCCTGCGCGCCCGGCTCATGCAATCCACCGAGGAGCATGTGGGCGACGAGATCCATCGCCGCATCGCCACCGCCATCGGAGTGTCGCAGCAGGACGTCGCGCTCATGGACGCTCGCCTCTCGGGGCCGGACATGTCCCTCAATGCTCCCGTGGGCGAGGAGAGCGAAGCCTCTTCCGAGCGCATGGACTTCCTCGTGGACGGTGCCGCGCTGCCCGACGAGACCGTCTCCGCCTCGGTGGATGGCGAGCGGCGTCTGACCTGGCTCAACGAGGCGCTCACCGTTCTCTCGGAGCGCGAATTGCGCATCCTGCGCGAGCGGCGGCTGACCGAGGACCAGGCGACGCTCGAGGCGCTGGGCCGCCGTCTCGGCATTTCGAAGGAGCGCGTCCGTCAGATCGAGAACCGCGCCCTGGAAAAGCTGCGCCGTGCCTTGGCGGAACGCTTTCCGCAGACCGCCGGCAACGTCTACGTCTGACGCGGCGTCCGGACCGAACTCGGTATTCGCGGCCATCCTCGAGTCGCGGATTCAACTCCAGCGACACATTGTTTCCGCCGCCACATACGTGGCAGGCTCGCCGGATGAGAATCGCCACACAGAGGCCCTTGATGGCGTTCGTGCTGCTCGTGGGGATCAGCACCGCCTTAGTGGCCGCCACGGCCATCACGTATCGTCTCTCGCTGCTGATGTCGCTCGGCGCGTTCTACTGTGTGCTGGCCATCTGCCAGATCGCCTACCTCGCTTTCGTCGTGGCCCAAGAGCCGGAGGGCGCATCCGAGCGATCGATGGCCGGCAGGGTTCCGCCACGCTTTCGCTGACCGCCGTGGCGGATGTCGTTCATGAATGAAACAACGGCCCTGCCTCCGCCTTCGCTTCGCACGCCAGTGACGAGCCGTGTTCCGCCACGGGCGGTGCGGGCGACGGGATGACGACCGCCGCACCCGACACGGATGGTCGAGTGACGGTGTGGGACATCGATCTCGCTCCCGCCGCCGCCCATCGTGACGCGTGCCTGGCCCTCCTCTCCGACGACGAGCGCGCCCGCACCTCTCGCTTCCTCCGCGACGAGGACCGCCTCCGCTACGCGGCGAGCCATGCCGCCCTGCGCCTCGTCCTCGGCCATCGCCTTCGCACCGACCCGCGCGGCCTCGCCTTCGGCACCGGGAGGGCCGGCAAACCCCATCTCGCGGGCGTCTGGGCCGGATCATGCCGTTTCAGCCTGTCCCATTCCGGCAGCCGAGCCCTGGTCGGCCTTTCCGCCTCGGCGGAAATCGGCGTCGACGTGGAGGAGATGCGCCCGATGCCCGATCTTCTCCGCATCGCCCGTGCGCATTTCGCGGCGAGCGAGATCGCCGATCTCGACTCTCTCGCTCCGGACAGGCTGACGCCCGCATTCTTCGCCTGCTGGACGCGCAAGGAGGCCGTGGTGAAAGCGACGGGAGAGGGGCTCTCGCTCCCCCTCGACAGTTTCTCCGTCTCCGTCTCGCCGGCGAAGGCGGTGCTGCTCTCGATGCCGGGCGGGGCGAGGGAATGGAGCCTGCATACGCTCCCGACGGCACCGGGCTATGCCGCCGCCCTCGCCGTCGCGGCGGCCGATGCCGGCTTCGTCCGTCGTGCCCTGCCGCCCGATTGGCCGGACCGCATCGCCGCTCCATCGCAACAAGGCCGATGATGGCGCTTGCGGCTCCGCGCCGGCCTCGCTATACGTCCGCTCGCCGGTGGAGACGCCGGCCGTCGGAGTGTAGCGCAGTCTGGTAGCGCACCACGTTCGGGACGTGGGGGTCGCAGGTTCAAATCCTGCCACTCCGACCAAATTTCCCGAGAGCCTGCAGTCTCTTACTGCTCCCCTGAAAATCGAAGCCTCACAGCGCGGAACGGGTGGCGAGCGTCGTTTCCACGGCACAGTGAAAACCCGCCGCGGCGCGAGCCGGGCGGGTCTGTCGTGAGAGCCGGGGACTGCGCGGAAACGCGGTCTCAGTACCCGTAGCGGTAGGCGCGACGGTAATGCTGATCCTGGCGGCGCAGATGGGCACTGTAACGATCGCGCTGCATCTGCCGACGGACATGCTTGCGATAATTGTGCTCGGGCGAATGGCCGTAACCGTAGCGATAGCCGTACTGGACCGTTTCGGCGGCCGGCGGCTGTCCGAGCGAGGCCGCTCCGGCCGCCAGAGGCGCGGCCTCTGCCGTCGACATCAAACCGGCACAGACGAGCGCGGCCGACAATGCGATTGAGCGTAGATCTCTCATCCGAGGTCCTTCCTTGAAGCGCGGGACCGGAATGTAGGTCACGGAAGCTTGGCTTCAATCGGAAATCCGCACCGGCTTTCGCCAAGCGGGATCGGAGGATGAGCCGTGCGGTCCCGTCCGCATGGCGGGCGATGAGGTGGCCACCGTCGCCCGGACGCTCGACCTCGGACCCTTCCGCGAACCGGCCCGATCACGTCCAGGGACACTCGCCGCCCGGACCGATTCTGGCTGCCGGCACGCCGGGAAGCGTGCCGCACGACTTGATCGGCATGTCGATGCGTGAACCGGAGACGTGATCTGGCCAATCCCGGAAAGACCAATGTTTTCAAGGGATCAACGGCTCGAAGCCGAATGGTGCCCAGGGACGGAGTCGAACCGCCGACACTGCGATTTTCAGTCATGTAACTTCGGCCTGCGTTGGACATTCCTGGACTCAGTCGCCATGCGTAAGCCGTTCAATTCGTTGTATTATTAGTCTAGCGACGTCCAGGGGGATGCGCTATCATCAGCTACCTTTTGTGCCCCCCGTGTGCCCCTGGCCTTACTATGCAGAAGCCCCTTACTGACGTTCTAGTTCGTGGCGTGCCCGCTCCCGCATCCGGTCGTATCGAGTTGAGCGACACCCGCTGCAAAGGACTGGAGCTTCGTGTCACGTCGGGGGGCGCAAGATCTTGGTCTTTCCGCTTTCGTGACCCCCGATCCGGCCGAGTGACACGAGCGACGATAGGGGCGTACCCTGAAATAAGTCTCGCAGACGCTCGGGAACGAGCCAATGGCCTGCGGCGCTCAGTTGCAGCAGGTCTCAACCCTGTCGAGGAAAAGCGACGTGAGCGAGAGGCGTCCAACACAGGTACCTTTAAGGCACTCAGCGACCGCTATCTCGAGGAGCACGCCCGACGGTTTAAGCGGTCAGCCGCCGCCGACGAACGAAACCTTCGGCTACATGTTCTGCCCAAATGGGCCAACCGGCGATACGATGAGATCCAGCGCCGCGACGTTATCGACCTTTGCGAAGGAATGGTGGCGGCTGGAACTGCCACTAACGCAAATCGTGTCCAGGCACTCATCAGCTCGGTTTTCAGTTTCGCTGTCGATGCGGACCTAACAGGGTGTTGAAGAAGTCCGTGGCGTGAGGGGGCTTGGCATGATTCACTCCGTTCCGGCAGCGGACGGGGAAGTCAGATGCGAGGCTTGGATCAACG
>NZ_JBHTND010000061.1:0-5645 GCF_042679825.1 Methylobacterium marchantiae
GCCCTCGCCCCTCCACGAGGTCGAGGCCGGCCGCACCCGGCACGGCCCGCAGGTCGAGGCGCTGCTCGGCGTCGCGCTCCACGTCGCGGTTGGCCGCGAGGAGCCCGGAGAGGCCGTCGGAGCCTCCGGCGAAGGGCGGCAGGGTGCCGTCGGGACGGCGCCCGGCGAGATCGCCGAGGGTGCGGCGCAGGTGGTCGCGCACCGCCTGGACCTCCTCCGCGCCGGCGAAGCGCGCCGAGACCCCGGCGATGGTGCCGGTGAGCGACAGGGCCTGGGCCAGCATCACCCCGATCAGCGCCGCCAGGGCGAGGGCGACCAGCATCTCCACCAGGGTGAAGCCCGCGCAGTCGCCGGCTTCGGGGTCGGGTGCGGGCTCAGCCACCGTAGCCCCCCGCCACCAGGGTGACGTAGACGGGCCGCCCCTCCGGGCCGCCGCGGGTCAGGCGCACCCGCCACAGGGGCGGCAGCCGCGGCCAGCCGAGGCCCGGGCCGACATCGGTGACGCTCAGGGTCCAGGGCTCGCCGTTGGAGAAGGTGCCCTGCTCCAGGCCGGCGCGCAGGCCGGTGGCGGTGCGCAGGGCGACGATCCCCTCCGCCTCGTCGGCGACGATCTCCGCGGCCGCGAGGCGGCCGAGGCCCGCGCTCGTGCCGCCGCCGATCTGAAGGGCCATCATCAGGCCGAGGGCCACGAGGGCGAAGGCCACCAGCACCTCCACCAGGGTGAAGCCCTCCTGATCCTCTTGGGTCTCTTGGGTCTTCCGGGTCTCCCGGCGGCCCCGGACCTCGGCGCGGGCGCTCACGGCGCGGCCTCCACCCGGTGGGCGAGACCGACCAGGGTGCCGACCACGAGGATCTGCCCTGCCCTGCCCCGCGCGAGGGTGATGCGACCGCCGCTGGCGCTGCCGTCGGACCGGAAGCGGATCTCGCCCGGCGCATCGTGCCTGCCGCGCGGGACGTCGACCCGGACGGAAGCTCCCACCGGGATCGGCGCCGCGCCGGGGCGGGAACTGAGGAAGCGGTTTGCGGAGGGCTCGAAGGCGAGGCGCGTCGTCCGGCCGGTACGCACGGCCTCGCCGCGCAGGAGGTCGATCTCCGCCCGAAGGGTCTCGGCGGTGCGCTCCAGGCGGCGGGCCGGCAGCACGGCGTCGAGGGCGGGGCCGGCCGAGACGGCGGCCAGGGCCAGGATCGCCAGCACCACCAGCATCTCCACGAGGCTGAAGCCGTCCGCCTCGAAGCGGCGCCGGAGGCGGCACGCCATCAGTTGCTCGACGCGTCGGCATCCTCGCCGGTGCCGCCGGGCTGGCCGTCGCGGCCGAGGGTGTAGACTTCGAAGGGGGTGCCGGAGGGCCCCGGACTGCGGTAGAGGTAGGGCCGCCCCCAGGGGTCGGTCAGGCCCTTGGCGTCGCGCACGTAGGGACCCTGCCAGTTGACGCCGCCGGGCGGCGCGACCAGGGCGGCGAGACCCTGGCGCGGATTGGGATAGCTGCCGGCATCAAGGTAGTAGAGCTCCACCGAGCGGGCGATGTTCTTGGCCTGCACCTTGGCGGAATCGCCCTTGGCCCGGCCGAGATAGCCGAGCACCTGCGGCGTCACCATGGTGGCGATCATGCCGATGATCGCCAGGACCACGAGCAGCTCGACCAGGGAGAAGCCCTCCTCCCCTGGTGCTGCCGGCGCTGCCGCTCGCGTATCGCTCATGGGCCCTGGACTCCGTCGTCGTTCAGGCGGGAGTCTAGGACCGGCGGGTAAAGATTGCCTTCCCGGCCGGGACTGCCGCAGGTCACTGCGCCAGTTCGCCGACGCTCAGGATCGCGCCCATCACCGACATGATCAGGCCGCCGATCAGGCCGCCGAGGATCACGGTGACGAGCGGGGTGAGCAGGGCGAGCAGGCGGTCGATGCGCTCCCGGGTCCGGGTCTCGTGCATCTCGGCGGCGTGGATCAGCACCGGGCCGAGGCGGTTCACCTGCTCGCCGCTGGCGATGAGGTTGAGGGTGGAGGGCGCGTGCGGCCGGAGCAGCGCGAGGCCGGAGGCGAGGCTGCCGCCCTCGGTGAGGCGGCGGGCGGCCTGGTCGAGGGCGGCCCGGAACAGGTGGTTGCGCGCCAGGGGCCGCGTCGCTGCCACCGCCTCGGGAATCGGCACCTGCGCGTTCAGGAGCGTGCCCATCACCCGGCAGAGGCGGCCGAGCTCGGCCCCGACGACGATCTCGCGCACGAGAGGGAGCCGCAGCGCCCAGCGGCTTCGCGCCGCCGCGAAGCCGGGCCTGCTCCAGGACCGAATGAGAAGGATCGCCAGCAGGACCGTCCCTGCGAGGAGATGGGGCCACCAGGCGGCGAGGCCGTCGCCGAGGGCGCCGGCGGCGCGGATCGCGAAGGGCGGCGGCCGGCCGGTGCCCTCGAACATCGGCGCGAGGGCGGGCACGAGGATTCCGACCACCATCGCCACCGTGCCGAGCGCCATCAGCATCAGCAGGCTGGGATAGACCATCGCCGAGGAGAGGTGGCGCCGCACGGCGTCGCGCCGGGCGAGCGATTCGGTCAGGCTCGCGATCACGTCGACCAGGGTGCCGGTGGCCTCGCCGGCACGCATCGCGTCGATCATGTCGCGCGGGAAGGCCGCCGGATGCGCCGCCATCGCCTTCGAGAGGGAGGCGCCCGCCACCACCCGTTCCAGCAGGTCGCCGAGGACGGGCTTCATCGCGGCCGAGGCCTGGCGCTGCACCAGACGCAGTCCCTGGTCGACGGTGAGCCCGGCGCTGAGCAAGGTCCCGAATTCCTTGAGGAATCCGATGCGGGCGCCGTCGTCGACGCGGTCGCGCCCGAACAGGTCGCGCTTCCAGAACGGCATGCCACCGGCCGCCGCCGGCTCGATGGCGAAGACCCGCAGGCCGTCGGCGCGCAGGTCCGCCACCGCCCGCTCGCGCCCCCGCGCCTCGATCCGCCCGGCGCGCATCCGCCCGGCCGGATCGTAGGCCCGGTAGCTGAAGGCCGGCATCAGACCATGTCCTCGAAGATCTGGCCCTCGAACACCCGGCCGATCTCGTCGAGGGTGGTCTCGCCGGCCAGCACCTTGGCGCGGGCGGTCTCGGCCAGGGTCGCCATGCCGGCGGCCCGGGCGCGGGCGGTGAGGGTCCCCTCGTCGGCGCCGGCGCAGATCATGGCGCGCAGCTCCGCGTCGAGGGTCATCACCTCTGAGACGACGCTGCGCCCGCGATACCCCGAGCCGTTGCAGGCCGGACAGCCGCAGGCCCGGCGCAGGCGCAACGGCGATCCGTCCATCGGGCGACCGAGGCGGATGCGCTCTTGCGGAGTCGCCTCGCCGAGGGTCGCACAGGCATCGCAGACCCGGCGCACCAGGCGCTGGGCGACGACGCCGTTCAGGGTCGCGGCGATGAGGAAGGGCTCGACCCCCATGTCGATGAGGCGCGTCACCGTGGCGGGCGCCGAATTGGTGTGCAGGGTCGAGATCACGAGGTGGCCGGTGAGCGAGGCCTGCACGGCGATGCGCGCGGTCTCGGCGTCGCGGATCTCGCCGACCATGACCACGTCCGGGTCCTGGCGCAGGATCGAGCGGAGCGCCGCGGCGAAGTCGAGCCCGATGCCGGGATGGGCCTGGACCTGGTTCACTCCCGGCATCCGGTACTCCACCGGGTCCTCGACGGTGACCACTTTGAGGTGGGTCCCGTTGATCCGCCGCAGGGCGGCGTAGAGCGTCGTGGTCTTGCCGCTGCCGGTGGGGCCGGTGACGAGGACGAGCCCGTTGGGCCGGCGCG
The DNA here is from genome assembly GCF_042679825.1 of Methylobacterium marchantiae. Lineage (NCBI taxonomy): Bacteria > Pseudomonadati > Pseudomonadota > Alphaproteobacteria > Hyphomicrobiales > Methylobacteriaceae > Methylobacterium > Methylobacterium marchantiae. Next base: position 3,774 of record NZ_JBHTND010000061.1, read on the forward strand.
TCATCGCGTCGATCTGGCCGATGGCGGCCTCGTCGAAGCCGAGCCCGGAAAAGTCCTCCACCCGGCGCGAGCCGTCCAGCACGCGCATCACCACGCTCTCGCCGTGGGCGGTGGGCAGGGTCGAGATGCGCAGGTCGATGTCGTGGCCGCGATCCGCCACCTGCATGCGCCCGTCCTGGGGCAGGCGCCGCTCGGCGATGTTGAGGCCGGCCAGGATCTTGATGCGGGTGGTGAGCGCGAGCTGGACGGATTTGGCCAGCCGCTCGGATTCGACGAGGACGCCGTCGACCCGGTAGCGCACCCGGACGTCCGCCTCCTCGGCCTCGATGTGGATGTCCGAAGCGGAGAGCTCGAAGGCCTTGCGCACCAGCCGCGCGGCGAGACGCACGATCGGGGCCTGGCTCGCCACGTCCTGAAGCCGGGCGAGGTCGCCGTCGAGGACCGCGCCATCGGCCTCCTCGGCCTCGCTGTCGCCGTAGACGGCCCGGTGCGCCCGCTCGAAGGCGCCGGGGCCGACGAGGCGCAGGGCGACCCGCCGGTCGGTGAGGTGGGCGAGCGCGGCCGGCGTCTCGGCGTCGAAGGGATCGACGACCGCGACGGCGAGCTCCCCGTCCCGGTCGGACAGGGGCAGGATCCGGGCCCTGGCGGCGTAGTCGCCGTCGATGGCCTCGGGCAGCACGGGCTGGGTCGGGATCTCGTCCTCGCGCAGGAAGCCGAGGCCGGTGGCGTCGGCCAAGGCCGTCACCAGGGTTGCCTCGTGCAGGAGGCCGCTCTCCGTCAGCAGCACCGGCAGGGGGCGCCGGCCCGGCCGGTCGAGGGCGGCCAGCGCCTGATCGAAGCCTGCCGCGTCGATGGCCTGGGTCCGCACCAGATAGTCGAGGAAGTCGCGGGCGGCGTCGGTCCCGCCGCGTTCCGGCGCACGGCGGTCGGGCCGCGGGCGGCGCGGACGGCTCTTGGCGGCCCAGATCGAGAGCATGCGGCAGGTCCGGTTCCACGGCAGGTTGAGGCGGGAGCCGACGACCTGCGCGACTTAAGGCAAATGAAACCACCGGAACGGTAAAGATTGCGTCTCGCCGCCCCGCTTCGCGCGGCCGATTCCGGAGTAATCCCGTGAGCGGATACGTCGCCGGCCTCGCCGAGGCCGGCCAGAGGATCGAGGCGGCTCTGGCCTGGTGGGCGGCGGAGCTCGGCGGCGTGGTCGGCGCGGAGAGCCGCCCTGCGCCGGCCCGCAGCGACCTCGCCTTTTACCTCGGCCCCCCCGGCGCGGACCAGGCCCTCGTCCTGGTGGACCGGCGCGCCGAGCCGCCCCGACGCTACACCCTCGCCGCGGAGATCGACGACTTGCCCGAGCGTCTCGCCGCGATCCGCGGCACGGGGCGCAAGGCCGTTTCGGTCTCGGTCCTGGTCGATCCGGCCGCCTGTTTCCTGCGCAGCCTGCACCTGCCGGCCGCCGCCCTGCCCCGGATGCGGGAGGTGCTGGCCCAGGAACTCGAGGCGGCGACGCCTTTCCGGGTCGCCGGTGTCCATGCCGACTGGTTCGTCGAGGGCGAGGACGAGACCGGCCTGCGGGTCCGTCACGTCGTCCTGAAGCGCGCGCGCCTCGATCCCGTGCTGGCCGTGCTGGCCCGGGCCGGGCTGCAGGTGGCGACGGTCGGCGTCGGGACGTCCGAGGACCGGGCGCTGCCGGTGGATCTCCTCAGCGGCGGCGGCCGTCCGATCCCGCGCATGCTGCGGGGCGTGACCTGGGGCGACGGCGCCGCCCTGGCCCTTTCCGGCCTCCTCGCGCTCGCGGCCTTCGGGCTGCTGCGCACGCACCAGGAGGCGACCCTCGGCGCTCTGGAAACCGCCACCGTCGATGCGCGCCGGGCCGCC
>NZ_JBHTND010000063.1:0-3659 GCF_042679825.1 Methylobacterium marchantiae
GGCATCGTTGGGTCGTCGAGCGTACCCACGCGTGGTTCAATCGCTTCCGCCGCCTGCCCGTCCGATACGAGCGACGTGCAGACATCTACGAGGCCTTCACCAGCCTTGCAGCCAGCCTCATCACCCCCAACCAGATCAAACGGTTCTGTTAGGCGCTCTAAGCCAGTCATTCGCGGAAGCCGGCCCGTCTCGTCGCCGGCTCTTACGACGCGCTTCCATCTATGATCTCGCACCTGTGGTGATGCGGATCGCACCTTTTCCGAAGATCGGCGACGGTCCCACGTGTCCATCGAGGTCGGACGTCCTCCGCTACACCGATCCTACGGTCCTTAGCCTTGCTCTCGGATGGATCTCCGCCTGGCTCATCACCGGTGTCTCGCGGCGAAAACGCTCGATGATCGAACGGACGAAGGGGCGCGCCTGGACCGATGTGACGAGAACCGGCATTTCGCCCATGCGTGCAGCCTGTTCGAAGCGGTCTCGCACCGTGTTGACGAATTCCGAGAGTTTGGAGGGCTGCATGGCGAGGTAGCGCTCCTCGCGCTCTCCTGCGATGGAATCGAGGAAGGCCTGCTCCCAGGCGGGCGACAGAGTGATGATCGGCAGCATGCCGTCGTGACCCTGGTACTGGGCGCAGATCTGGCGGCCGAGGCGGGCGCGGACGTGCTCGACGATGTCGCGCGGGTTCTTCACGTGGCCCGCCACTTCGGCGATGCCCTCGACGATGGAGCCGAGATCGCGGATCGAGACTCGCTCGGCGAGGAGATATTGCAGCACGCGCTGGATGCCGGTGGTGGCGATCTGTGACGGTACGACCTCTTTGAGGAGGTCGGCGTGGTCCTTGGAGAGTTCTTTCAGGAGCTTCTGTACCTCAACATGGTTCAGCAGTTCCGAGACATGCGCCTTAATGATCTCGGTGAGGTGGGTCGAGACTACCGTGGCCGCATCCACCACGGTGTAGCCCTTGAGCTGAGCCTGATCACGCAGCGACGCGTCGATCCAGGTCGCCGGCAGGCCGAAAGTCGGCTCCAGCATGTGCTGGCCCGGCAACTGCACCTGACCGCCCATCGGGTCCATCGCCATGAACTGACCGGGGAAGATCTGCCCGGTACCAGCCTCGATCTCCTTCACCCGGACGACGTAGGCGTTGGAATCGAGCTGAACATTGTCGAGGATGCGCACCGAGGGCATCACGAAGCCGAGTTCCGCCGCGAGTTGGCGGCGCAGGGCCTTGATCTGGTCCGTCAATCGGTCCTGGCCCTCCTGACCGTTGACGAGAGCGAGGAGCGCGTAACCCATCTCCAGCTTGAGATCGTCAAGCTTGAGGAGGTCTGTGACCGTCTCCTCCTTGGCGGCCTGGGCCGCGGCCACCGCAGTGGCGTCCATCGGTGCGCCGTCCGCATCCAGCGGGGGAGCCTCGCGCGCCAGTTTGGCGAAATGCCATGCGGCGTAGCCGGAGGCTCCGGCAAGCGCGAGGAACGGAAGCATCGGCATGCCGGGGAGGAGCGAGATCAGCACCATCACGCCCGACGACATGCCGAGCGCCTTCGGATAGTTCGCGAGCTGCTTGCCGAGCGCCTTGTCGGCCGAGCCTTTCACGCCGGCCTTCGAGACGAGGATGCCGGCCGCCGTCGAGACGATGAGCGCCGGCACCTGTGAGGCGAGGCCGTCGCCGATGGTGAGCAGGGTATAGGTCTTGGCCGCTCCCATGAACGGCATGCCCTGCTGAGCGACGCCGATGATGATACCGCCGATGACGTTGATGAAGGTGATCAGCAGCGCGGCGATGGCATCTCCGCGCACGAACTTCGAGGCACCGTCCATGGCGCCGAAAAACGAGGATTCCTCTTCCAGAGCCGCGCGGCGGGTCTTGGCGACCTTCTCGTCGATTAGGCCAGCCGACAGATCGGCGTCGATGGCCATCTGCTTGCCCGGCATGGCGTCGAGGGTGAAGCGGGCGGCCACCTCGGCGATACGGCCCGAACCCTTGGTGATGACGACGAAATTCACGATGATCAGGATCGCGAAGACGATGATCCCGATGACGAAGTTGCCGCCCATCACGAAGTTGCCGAAGGCTTCGATGACGTGGCCGGCCGCCGCCGTCCCCTCGTGACCGTGGCCGAGGATGAGGCGTGTCGAGGCGAGGTTCAGGGCCAGCCGCAGTAGGGTCGCGACGAGGAGCAGGGTCGGGAAGACCGTGAATTCGAGCGGATTGTCGATGAACAAGCCCGTCATCATGATCAGCACGGAGATGATGATCGAGACGGCGAGCAGAAGGTCGAGAAGAAATGCCGGAAGCGGGAAAATGAGCACCGTAAGGATGCCCATGACTGCGGTCGCGAAGAACAGGTCGGTGCGTTTCGACAACGCGTTGAGGTTGGCGCGGTTGGGGATCGCGAAGCTCGCGAACTGACCGACGCTCATTCCCGGAGCCGGCGCGGCGGCGCCCGTCTCGCTCATAATTCGAACCCTCGCGTCCCATTCGGACCCGGCAAGATTTGCCGAGCTCAGGGTTAGCAAAGAGTTAACGCGTTGCCTTCGAGGCACGGCCAGGCGTGAGGAACCCGGAAATCGGACGTTTCCGGACCGGTTCGGTGCCATGGTCCCTTGCACGGTGGGGACACGGCTTGTACAGCACGCCACCCACGCATCGCAGCTGCCGCTCGTTCGGCCAGCGATGTGGGGGCTGGAGGGGTGGCCGAGTGGTTGAAGGCGCACGCCTGGAAAGTGTGTATACGGGAAACCGTATCGCGGGTTCGAATCCCGCTCCCTCCGCCATTTATTCGAGCTAACTATCTGATTTTTGAGCAAATCTGAGCTCTGGGCGGAGACGCTTTTTGGACGTGGAGCGTCCGCACCAATCATCGTGGTCGTGATTTTTTCGGAGTACTGCTGATCCAAATCGGCATGGACGAGTTTGCGTGTCGGGACTTCGGTTTACGGCTCCCGAAAACGTCTGATCCGCATGGCGACCTTCTTCACCGCTGATACGCATTTCGGCGACGCACATATCCTCCGTCAGCGCGGGGATGCATTCGTATCGATCGAAGAGCACGATGCAGATCTGATCAGGCGTTGGAACGAGGTCGTCACCATCGACGACGAGGTCTGGCATCTCGGTGATTTCGCTGCCGGAGCGAGCCGGGCTCGCTGTGCCGAGATTTTTGCAGCCTTGAATGGTCGCAAGCGGCTCATTCGAGGCAATCACGATACCAATCGCGTTCTCGATCTGCCCTGGATCAAGCCGCCGTCGGAGAGTACTCGGATCACTCGACGCGACGCCGCCGGGACGGAATGGCGCTTGTTCCTCGCCCATTACGCTCATAGAGCCTGGCCGGGCCTCTGGCGCGGTACGCGGCATCTCTACGGCCATACGCATGGATCACTGCCCGACACGCGCTTTTCCTGCGACGTGGGTGTGGACGTGTGGGATTATCGGCCAGCCCGCCTCGACGATCTCATCGCACGTCAGAACCTGTCTCTCATCGTGCCGGAAGAGCTTCAGCGCGGGAGCGACGCGGGTCCACAAAATGTCAGGATCGACAAGGACGTTCATCAGCTAGATGTCGTTTCCAAGGAGGTTGTCCTTGGTCAGTCTGCTGATGGGTGGGTGTCCGCCGAGGGCTGAGTGGGGTCTGCGGCTGTTGTAGTCGCAG
>NZ_JBHTND010000064.1:0-2817 GCF_042679825.1 Methylobacterium marchantiae
AGGCCCGCCCCGGCCTGTCCATTCGGCGCAAAAGAAACAGGGCCGGATGGTCCGACGCCTTCGCCAGGACCATCATCGCTCAAATGCGATAGCCCTGTTCCTTGATCGCTCGCGCCTTGCAGGCATGAAGGAACGCGCTCGGACGCGTAGGCCCGTACCGGGGCTTGCCGGAGCTCCTGGCAGGTGGTCAGGACGGATGCCAGGCTCTATCGGCTCATTGATGAATGGCTCCTCGTAGGGCGCCGAAGGCTCATCCGGCTTAAGCGGACGCTCGCCTGGAAACGGCCGCGTCGGCATCTCGGATGGGATGTCGCCGTCGGGGATGGGATCGGGCATGCTAGGTGTGGCCATTCTTGCTCCTTCGTTTCCGTTCGTACTGGATGACCTGCGAGCCAAGCGTCCGCCGGTAGCGAAGCAACATCTGGCCCTACGGCCAAGCCGAACCTGATTAGGGACACATGGAGTCCGGCATAACTTCGAAGCTGTCACGCCGTTTGCTTTAAGACGTTCGGCAACGAACGAAAGATATGTCGGACCAGGAAACGCTCAATGATGCGGATGTATCATCTTGATAGGCAATAATTTGGTATAGACCGTCCACGCCTATCTATTGCCGGCTGTTGCGAAGAGTTCGACAGTTAAGGGAGCGTCACAGCGGACACCGGCATCGGACATCCGGCGAGTTTCTTGAGAGTCGCATCACAGGCGAGCGCGACGGCCTAACAGAGCATTGAGCGATGGTCAGGTACACGTTCCTGCAGGTAGTAGTCTAGGAATGACTGAATCCGGTCGGAGTTGAAAGAAGCAAAGAACGAAGATCATTATCTCGGATTCAGGATCGGGCGACGATGTCGTCATGACAAGCCTAAGGTAGCAAGGTGTTACGCTGATCTTCAGGAATGGCATTCATCGCGCCAAGTAACTCGAAGAAAGCGACCCGGTTATTTTGGTTCAATCCGACGACAACGCCGCCGCGATGCCGACGTCTTCTACTTCACGATGTCGGTGCTTCCGTCGGCTGAGGTAGGAGTTTCGTAAGGTCATGGATCATCACGCGATAAGGTTGGTGCCCTGCTTAGACTCGGAGCAGCACTCACAGGCCCGCAAGAGTCGCCTGAACCATATTGTCGTCTGTTTCCGCGGCGAAGCCGGTGGAAGAACGACGAAGCGGCGCAGGCGCGGCACGAGGGCAATGATTTCGTCGCCGAATACTTTCGTGACCTGCTGCTTCGCTTCCGCGACGAGCAGGGCGGCCCGGCTCCGAAGCAGAACCCGGCGAGACTGCGAATCAGGATTAACCGCGTCGGCTCCTGGAAGCTTTCTGCCAGTCGCTATTCCATCCGGCCCCGGACGAAGCAAAATATTCCTCGAAATGCAGAATTTTTGCAGATTCTATATTTAAAAAATTTTTATTATTCGTTTATTTACTGTAATATTCTGGATATATGCGCGCCTCTACGCTAGAAAATCTGCACCAAGATCTGGCTGATCGTTCACGGTCACGTTGGCGATTCAGATATATCGCTCGTCCGACCGCCCTCTGCGGAACCGCCTTCCATTGACGACTGTTACGGCCGAGCTTGATCCAAACAGTATGGGAGGCGATCGAAGGTGACGGTTGGCGTCGAGAGGCACGCGCTCCAGCAGACTAACGTCGACCGAAGTGTCTACGAGGTCGACATGCCGCCGGCGTCAGCAGCCGGAACCTCGCGATCTCGCGCCTCGACGGCGGAGGCACCCGTGCGGGGTCGGGACAATGGATTTCCAGCACCCGAGACCGGAAAATAAAAACCTCTGAACTGGTACATCTGCATCATTGCTTGCGTGGAACGGCAAGCCAAGTGAGGGGTATGTCAATTGCTCAGGACTGGCAGCCTCCCGTGAACGCGCAGAAGTCGAACGACGACTCCGACAAGCTCAAAGGCTCTGTGAAGGAGGCCATCGAAAAATTAATCGGCGACCCGAAAGTCGAGAGTGTGGGAAAATCTCAGCAGAAACTACCGAAGTCCGACGTGAAACCAAAGACCACCCCTGAGTCGTAACGTCGGTCACACGTCGCATCAGACGAACATCATTCGAAACGGAAACAGGAACTGCATTATGGTTGATACGGATCGTATCACTGGCACTGCCAAGGAGCTCGGCGGCAAGGTGCGGGGCACGGTAGGCGACCTCACTGGGTCAAAGCGCGACTCGGTCGAGGGGCGTGTCCGTGAGGCGCAGGGCGCTTCTGAGAACCTTTACGGTCAGGCCAAGGACACCGTGCGCGACGCCGCCGAGCACGTCGTCGACACTGCCCGCGACATCGGCGGAAAGGTTCGCGAGACGGTCGGCAATCTGATCGGGTCCGACGACGTCGAGGATCGCGCGCGCCGCGCCCAAGGTGCCGCTAGCGACACCTACGACCGTGCCGAGGACGCCTACGAGAACGGCGGCCGGTACCTTCGCCAGGGTAGGCGCGAGGCTGCCAGCCAGATCGCCGAATACCCCATGGCCGCACTGCTCGTGGCGGGCCTCCTCGGATACGGCATCGGCCTTCTCATCCACGGCCGCGACTGACCCGCTTGGCCGCGATTGATCGGTCCGACCGCGCTGGGATTGCGCGGTCGGAATCCAGAGTCCCCCCTCGAACGACCGAACGATTCGGACGACCGACGACCCGGAGTACCAGTAACGTGTCCACCACCCCCATCCTCGCCACCCCTGGCGCCTCAGCCGACACCCGCACCGTCCTTCTCAACCAGGTCTCGTGGGGTGCCATCTTCGCCGGTGCCGTGACGGCGCTGGTGACCCAGGTCATCCTCAACATGGTCGGCG
>NZ_JBHTND010000065.1:0-2475 GCF_042679825.1 Methylobacterium marchantiae
ATGATCTGCTCTTCACTGAACCGGCTCTTCTTCATCGTCCGTCTCCTGATCGACGGACCCTAGCTTCAGAACGAGGGCAATCCAGGGGGCAAGGTCACCTCACCGCCCGCCCTCGGCCCGGTCATGGGCGAGTACGGCACGACCTCGCGCGGCTCGTAGGTCAGTCGCCGGTCGAGGCCGTCTTCGCCCCGGTCGATCCGCGCCAGCGCCGCGCCGGCCGCGAGGACCTTGAACGTGCTGCACATCGGAAAGCGCTCGCCGCCGCGATGCGCCGTGGTGACGCCGGTCGCCGTATCGAGGAGCCCGATCCCGAGGCGTCCGCCGCTCGCCTGTTCGATCTGCGCGAAATGCGCGGCGAGGCCTTCGGGCGACGATTCCGCGGCGAGAGCGCGGTTCGCGCCGGCGATCAGGCCTGCCGCAGCGCCGGCGGCCGCGCCGGTGGTGAATTCGCGTCGCGTGGCCATGCGCGTCCTTCCCTGCCGAGAAAGCGACCTCTTCGGGGAACATCGCGGCGGCTTTGCGGTGCGCGCGAAACGCTCCGGATCGCGAATTCCTCGTTTCCGGGCCGGGCCTTCGGATTGCTTCGCGCCTCCCCGATTCTTATCTCCCCTTCTTCAGGTGCCGGCGCGATGTCCGACGCGGGCCTCGATCTCGGGAGACGGCGATGCAAGGCACGAAGGACGGCATGAAGGACGGTACGGGTCGCGGCTCCAACCGGTTGTTCGACGATTTCGCCCGGTTGATGACGGATGCCGCGGGCGCGGCGCAGGGCGTGAAGCGTGAGGCGGAGACCGTGTTCAAGGCGCAGGTCGAGCGCCTGATCCGCGACATGGACATCGCGTCGCGCGAGGAGGTGGACGTGCTGCGGGACCTCGTCTCGGCGCTGCGCAGCCAGAACGACGCTCTCGCCGCCCGTGTTTCCGCCCTGGAGGGCAGACTCGGCACTCAGGAGCCGCCTCCGCCAGCGACATCCGTCTGATTCGCCGGCACCGAGTCGGGTCTAAGCTTGTGCACAGGAAGGAACGGTGGAAATCCGCTTTCCTGTTAACCGGTCCTCGGGAGCGCTTTGAAACGCGAGTCCGCCACGGTCTATAGTGAGTGAGGCACTGATTCGCTTCGCACCCGGACCCGACCCTCGACCCTTAAGCTTCTCGCCGACCGAGCTCTGCCTTGCCTATGCGTGGCTTCAGCTTTGAGAACGGTGAATCGTGAGCGGGATTGATTGTCGTTCACCATTCTCGGCGCCCCCGACGGGACGCCAACCTGGACCGTCATGACCCAACTCCACATCGAAGGCCTCGACCGGAACGAGCACCCCCTCGACATCGTCGAGCGGCTCGCCTCCCTTCGCGATTGGATCTTCGACCGGGCCGAGACCGACGAGATGTCGGTGGCCGTGGCCGGCCGCTGGTCCGACTACCATGTCGCCTTCACCTGGATCGAGGACGTGGAGGCCCTGCACGTGGCCAGCGCCTTCGACCTGAAGGTGCCGGCCCATCGCCGCACCGAGATCCTCACCCTCATCTCCCTCGTCAACGAACAGCTCTGGGTCGGCCATTTTGACCTGTGGTCCACCGACTGCGTGGTGATGTTCCGGCATTCGCTGCTGCTCACCGACGGCGCCGCGCCGACGCAGAGCCAGTGCGCGATGATGCTGAAATCCGCCGTCGATGCCTGCGAGCGCTACTATCAGGCGTTCCAGTTCGTGCTCTGGGCGGGCAAGTCCGCCCGCGAATCCCTCGATGCGGTCCTGTTCGAGACCGAAGGCGAGGCGTGAGCATCCCGGCCTCGGCGCTTCCCGCCTCCCTCACCCTGGTGGGGGCGGGCAAGATGGGCGGCGCGATGCTGGCCGGCTGGCTCGCGGGCGGGCTCGACGCGGCCAGGACCGTGGTGATCGATCCGCAGGCCTCGCCCGAGACGATCCGGCTCTGCGAGAGCCACGGCATCGCCCTCAACCCGAGCGACGTGCCGGCGAACGACGCGCTGATCCTCGCGATCAAGCCGCAGGGCCTGGAGGGGGCGGCGGGCCTCCTCGACACGCTGATCTCGCCCCGGACGCTGGTCGTCTCCATCCTCGCCGGCAAGACCATCGCCGATCTGCGCACCCGCCTGCCATCGGCCCGCGCCATCGTCCGGGCGATGCCGAACCTTCCGGCGAGCATCGGGCGCGGCGTCACCGGCGCGGTGGCGAGCGCCGAGGTGGCGCCCGGCCAGCGTGATCAGGCCGATGCGCTGCTGAAGGGCGTCGGCGCGGTGGAATGGCTCGACGACGAGGCGCTGATCGACGCGCTGACCGCGGTCTCCGGTTCCGGCCCGGCCTATGTCTTCCTCCTCGCCGAAGCTATGGCGGAGGCGGGCGTCGCCGCCGGCCTGCCGGCCGAGATGGCCGCGCGGCTCGCCCGCGCCACCGTCTCGGGCGCCGGTGCGCTCCTCTCCACCAGCCCGCACGAGGCGGGACAATTGCGGCGCGACGTG
>NZ_JBHTND010000066.1:0-2443 GCF_042679825.1 Methylobacterium marchantiae
CTACAACTGGCAGCGCCCTCACATGGGCATCAACCGACAAACACCCATCAGCCGACTCCGCCTCTCCGAGGACAACCTGTTGATGCTCCACAACTAGGCGCCGTCGACGGGGCGCGTCCACCGATCGAAGCCGACGTATCGGAGGCTGTTGGAAGAGCCGTTCTAATACCGGCTGGTGCATCTATGGCTTGCGCCGATACGTTTCCGATCAGCAATACGAGAAGGCTGGAGGCGAGAAGGAAGGGTCTGGCGATCGTCATGAGGGATCCTGAACTGCGAGCCTTATAGGGTCTGAACGCTGCACCGTTCGGTTCCGTTCAAACGATGGAGGCAGTTCCCGAGCCGGGAAACGAGCGCGTCACGACGCGGCGTGAAGTGCCTTTTCCAGCTCTCGCTTCGACATGGTCGAGCGACCGCGGAGGTTCTGGGATCTCGCTCGCCGCATGAGTTCTTCCTTCGTTGGCCCGTTGTCGGCGCGGGAGGCAACCTTGTCAGTATATCCGGACTTTCGCGCTGAAGCCGACTTTTTGGCCACATCCGTTGGTTGGCTTGAAAACTGTTTGCCGCGCTTTGTGTCCGCCCGCTTCTTTCGCGTCGAACGATCGTACTCCTCTTTCGATAGAGAGGCGCGGGCCTTCTTCGGTAGATAGCGCTCTCCGGTTTCGCCGCTGGGCTTGCCGGACTTCGTGTCCCATTCCTCGCTCGACCACTGCGCGAGGCTGTTCTCGTCGGACTTCTCGCCCTTGTAGCCGCCACCGGCCTCCTTGTAGGCCTTCGTCGCCGCCTGAGCCTTGCGGGCGGACCATTGACCGGCCTTGCCGCCCTTATCCGAGGCGGTCACCTCGGACTTCACCCTCTCCCACAGTTTAGGATCGGTCTTCTCTGCGCTAGCTGCCATTGCTCAAGCCCTTGCTTTTTTCGTGCGATCAACCCGAGGACGAAAAGCCGGTTCCGAGGGACGGATGTGTCATCAACCCGTGTGCAAATACGGCGATACAGGACACTCGGCCATAAAGTGTCGAGATTTGCGACATTGACTTGAGAAGTTGCAGCCTCCACGTCGCAAAAGCGCGCGGCAGTTTTCCGCGCAGCATGATAAACGGGACATTTCGAATGAGCGAGAACGGCGCGGCGAAACCCACGGTTTTCATCGATGGCGAAGCCGGCACCACCGGGCTCGGCATTCGCGAACGCCTGGAGCGCGAAGGACGCGTTTCTCTTATGAGTATCCCGCACGAGAGCCGCAAAGACGTAAAGGTCAAGCGTGCGCTTCTCGCGGATGTGGATCTCGTGGTACTGTGTTTGCCTGATGAGGCTGCAAAGGAAACGGTCGCACTGGCCGATAGCCTTCCCAATGGCGGCCCTCGCATCTTGGACGCCAGTACGGCCCATCGCGTCAGTGCCGGTTGGGCTTACGGCTTTGCTGAACTGAATGCGGATCAGGCGCAGGAGATCCGTAAGGCACGGCGAGTCGCCAATCCTGGTTGCTATCCTACCGGAGCGATCGCGCTCTTGCGGCCCTTGGTCGATGCCGGATTGATTCCGCCCAACACAGCGATCAGCGTCAATGCAGTCAGCGGCTATAGCGGCGGCGGCAAGAGCATGATCGAAGCCTACGAGGCCGGCGAAGCTCCGGCATTTCAACTCTACGGCCTTGGCTTCGCTCATAAGCACCTGCCGGAACTGCAGGTCTACGGCGGCCTGAGCCGGCGGCCGATCTTCATGCCCTCGGTGGGCAATTTCCGCCAAGGTATGCTGGTCAGCATTCCTCTCCACCTTGACACTCTACCGGGACATCCAGACCCGGCTGCATTGGAAGCGGCTTTGTCCGCTCATTACGCTGGACAGGACCTGGTGAAGGTCATTCCGACTGGTCCAAACGACAAGCCGGACGCCGAGGCACTCAACGATACCGATCTAATGGAACTGCGCGTCTATGGAAATTCTGATCACTCTCAAGCTCTCCTTGTCGCTCGTCTCGACAATCTCGGGAAAGGTGCGTCCGGTGCAGCGGTGCAGAACATCGGTTTGATGGTTGGCCTCGAATAGACCGACGATCGGATCGAACGACCTGACTTGACAATGATCCTGGGACGCTCTTCGGAACGTGCCGGGTCTTCCGGATATGGAAATTCCGGAAAGTGCGACCAACTTCATTCCGAGCGGACATTGTCCCTCGACCGTCACGCTGGATGTCGTATCCAAGAAGATGACGCCGACTCTCCGTCGCGCATTGGCCGGAGAATTGGATCAGGTTTTCGCGCCATGTCATCCGTCCAAAGAAAAGCCGCCGTCTTAGCGGCATGAGGCGCATGGCCTGTTCCGCCAGATGATGGTCTGATACCGCTCTAGCAGGGTGTTGAAGAAGTCCGTGGCGTGAGGGGGCTTGGCATGATTCACTCCGTTCCGGCAGCGGACGGGGAAGTCAGATGCGAGGCTTGGA
>NZ_JBHTND010000067.1:0-1939 GCF_042679825.1 Methylobacterium marchantiae
GCCTTCTGTCCCGGCAGCGCCGCATTGACGGTCTTGACGATGCCGTCGGCGTCGAGGCCGGCCTCGGCGTACATCGTCTCCGGGCTGTTGTGGTCCTGGTACAGGTCCGGAAGCGTCAGCGTCCGCACCCTGACCCGGCCCGCATCCAGCGCGCCCTTCTCGGCGAGGAGGTGCAGCACCATCGCTCCGAAACCGCCGACCGAGCCTTCCTCCAGCGTGATCAGCACCTCGTGGGTGGCCGCCAGATCCAGGATCAGCGCCTCGTCCAGCGGCTTGGCGAAGCGCGCATCCGCCACGCTCACCGCGATCCCGGCGCTCTCGAGCTGGTCGGCCGCCTTCAGCGCTTCCGACAGGCGCGTGCCCAGGCTCAGCAGCGCCACCCGCGCGCCCTCGGGACGCTTGACGATCCGGCCTTTGCCGATGGCCAGCGGAACGCCGGTCTCGGGCAGATCGACGCCGACCCCCTCGCCGCGCGGATAGCGCAGGGCGATCGGGCCGCTGTCATGGGCGTGCTGGGTCGCCACCATGTGCACCAGCTCGGCCTCGTCGGAGGCCGCCATCACCGTCATGTTCGGCAGGCAGCACAGATAGGCCAGATCGAACGCCCCCGCATGGGTCGCCCCGTCCGCCCCCACCAGACCCGCCCGGTCGAGGCAGAACCGCACCGGCAGATTCTGCAACGCCACGTCGTGCACGACCTGGTCGTAGGCCCGCTGCAGGAAGGTCGAGTAGATCGCCACGAACGGCTTGTAGCCCTCCGTCGCCAGGCCGCCCGCGAAGGTCACCGCATGTTGCTCGGCGATGCCCACATCGAAGGTCCGGTCCGGATGCGCCTTGCCGAACAGGTCGATCCCGGTGCCGCCCGGCATCGCCGCGGTGATCGCCACCACCTTGTCGTCGGCATCCGCCGCCTTGATCAGGCTCTCGCCGAACACGCGGGTATAGGCCGGCGCGTTCGGCTTGGCCTTGGCCTGCACCCCCGAGATCACGTCGAACTTCACCACCCCGTGGTAGCGGTCGGCCGAGGCCTCCGCCGGGGCGTAGCCCTTGCCCTTCTGCGTCACCACGTGGAGCAGGATCGGGCCCTGGTCCGAGTCACGCACGTTCTTCAGGATCGGCAGGAGATGGTCGAGATTGTGCCCGTCGATGGGGCCGACATAGTGGAAGCCCATCTCCTCGAACATCGTGCCGCCGCCCACCACCAGCGAGCGGGCATACTCTTCCGCCGCCGCCGCGCGCTGGTAGAGCGCCTTCGGCAGGAGCTTGCCGAGCTGCTTGGCGGTCTCGCGCAGGCCGCGATAGGTGCCGCCGGACGCAAGACGCGCGAAATAGGCCGACATCGCCCCCACGGGCGGAGCGATCGACATGTCGTTGTCGTTGAGGATCACGATCAGGCGTGAATGCAGCGCCCCGGCATTGTTCATCGCCTCGTAGGCCATGCCCGCCGACATCGAGCCGTCGCCGATCACCGCCACCATGTTGCGGCGCTTGGGCGCCGGGCCGCCCTTCGCCTTGACCGAGGCCTCGTCGAGGTCGCGCCCCACCGCCATGCCGAGCGCCGCCGAGATCGAGGTCGAGGAATGCGCCGCCCCGAACGGGTCGTAGACGCTCTCCGAGCGCTTGGTGAACCCCGACAGACCGCCCGGCTGGCGCAGGGTCCGGATCCGGTCGCGCCGCCCCGTCAGGATCTTGTGCGGATAGGCCTGGTGCCCGACATCCCACACGATCCGGTCGTCCGGCGTGTCGAACACGTGATGCAGCGCCACCGTCAGCTCGACGACCCCCAGACCGGAGCCAAGGTGACCGCCCGTCACCGACACCGCGTCGATCATCTCGAGACGCACGGCGTCCGCAACACCCTGAAGCGCGCTCTCGGGAAGCAGACGAAGCGATGACGGTTCGTCAAGCCCGTCGAGGATCGAGGTTTCTATCCGTGACA
>NZ_JBHTND010000068.1:0-1683 GCF_042679825.1 Methylobacterium marchantiae
AGGACCACAACAGCCCGGAGACGATGTACGCCGAGGCCGGCCTCGACGCCGACGGCATCGTCAAGACCGTCAATGCGGCGCTGCCGGGACAGAAGGCACGTACTGGCGCCAAGCTCGTGAGCATCGGCAAGAGCCAGCGCTGATTGGCCCGTGCCGAGCGGGAAGCGGACAATACCCTGCCGCTCTTCCGCTCGTCGTGGCATCCTCCAATGGTCGACCGCGTCCTCGTCGCGGCCGTTCTATGAGGACGCGATGCCTGACTACTTGATGACCGCGCAGCCGATGCGCGGCCCTGCCCCACCAATGGGCTGGCTGGTATGGTCGTCCTCGTTCGCGTGGATTAGGAAGGCCGAACCATCGGCATCCTTCAGGCCGCCCTCGCCCGTGAGTGGCGTCTCGCTCGACACTTCCGCGTTCACCGATCCATCGGCATTGGCATAGACGTTCGGCAGGTCGCCCTCGTCCGGGCCTTCCGGGTTGAGCAGGCCGTGCTTACTTTGGTCGTGGTTCACGTGAGACTTCGACTTCTCGAACTTCTCTGTGTCCGAGCAATCCGCCACCGCGTGGAAGTGGATGCCGTGCCAGCCCGGTGGAAGCCCACCCGGCTGGATCGCGAGACGCAGCACCAGCGCGCTTGCTCCGTCACGGATGGTGATGGTTCCAATCGTCTCACCCTTCCCGTTGACGACCTTGCTCTCGTAGGTTTGCGGTGCGGAGGGCTGTGGGGTCGCAGGGGCTGGCGCCTGCGCGATCGCAGGGGCGACACCGCCCAGCAGGGCAATGACCGACAGGAATCGTCTCATGGTGTCTCTCCTCTCCACGCCGGGGCGATTGTGGAGCTCTTCAGGGAATCCCGGCCACCAACATTGCCGACGAAGACCGCCTGGGCGAGGCTCCCTTCGCCGTCGGGTCGGTTGCCATGTGTGTCGGCTAGGCTCGCACGGCAACCGGTTTCAGTAGGCACGACCCTTGCTGTCGCGTTCGATCTCGTGCGTGGACCGAACCGATGTCGACTGCCGCTCTATTGATCCCCGTTCCTGCAACGCGCAAGCTGCCCTGCAAATCGCTGTTCTTCCAAGTGGCCGTGACGCTGCTTCTCGGTATCGTCCTCGGCATGGCCGCGCCAAGCTTCGCACAAGGGCTGAAGGTCTTCAGCGACGGCTTCCTCAAGCTGATCTCGATGATCGTGGCGCCCATCGTCTTTTGCGTGGTCGCCCATGGTATCGCCGGAGCAGGCGATCTCAAGAAGGTTGGCTGGGTCGAGGCCAAGGCACTGATCTAATTCGAGGTCATGACCACAGTGGCCCTGGCCGTCGGACTGATCCTTGCCTAGCTGTTCGGCCCCGCCCTGAACATCGACACCGTGACCCTCGATCCCAGGGCACTCAACACCTACGCCGAGAATGCGCACAAACTCCAGGGCGGCGGCTTCTCCGGCTTCATCCTCAGGACCTCGTTCGACGCATTGGCGCGCAACGAAGTGCTCCAGGTGCTGTTTTTCGCGATCGTTTTCGGAATTCGCCTGGCTCTGGTCGGCAGTGAGGCTGGCGCCTGCGTCACTAGGCTGATCGAAGCTCTGTCCACGGTCTGAACCGCGCCGGGTTTTCCGGAGGCCCCAACTCTTGCGAGGATGGAGCCATGACGAAGCGAACCCCACCGTTTTCCCTTGAGGTCCGTGAGCGC
>NZ_JBHTND010000069.1:0-1658 GCF_042679825.1 Methylobacterium marchantiae
TTTTATCTGTACGGATCGCTGGCGGCGATCATCGGGGCGCAGTTCTTCTCGGCCTATCCGGAAGCGACGCGCAACGTGTTCGCGCTGCTGGCCTTCGCCGCCGGCTTCCTGGTGCGTCCCTTCGGTGCCCTGGTGTTCGGCCGCCTCGGCGATCTGGTCGGGCGTAAGTACACCTTCCTCGTCACCATCCTGATCATGGGCATCTCGACCTTCGTGGTCGGCCTGCTGCCCTCCTACGCGACGATGAACGAGTACGGCGTCGGCTGGGTCGCCCCCGTGGCGCTGCTGGCCCTGCGCATGCTCCAGGGCCTGGCGCTCGGCGGTGAATACGGCGGAGCGGCGGTCTACGTGGCCGAGCACGCCCCCCCCGGACGACGCGGCTTCTACACCGCCTTCATCCAGACCACGGCGACCCTCGGCCTGCTGCTCTCGCTGATGGTGATCCTGTTCACGCAGATCTACGTCAACGCGAACTACGCCTCCGTGGCCACGACGCTCGCCGACGGCTCGGCCGGCACGATCACGCCCTTCGCCGCCTGGGGCTGGCGCATCCCGTTCCTGGTCTCGATCCTGCTGCTCGGCGTCTCCGTCTGGATCCGCCTGCAGATGCAGGAGAGCCCGGCCTTCAAGAAGATGAAGGACGAGGGCACCGGCTCGAAGGCTCCGCTCTCGGAGGCCTTCGGCCAGTGGCGCAATGCCAAATGGGCCCTGCTCGCGCTGCTCGGCCTCACCGCCGGCCAGGCCGTGGTCTGGTACACCGGCCAGTTCTACGCGCTGTTCTTCCTGCAGACGATCCTGAAGGTCGACCAGTTCACCGCCAACGTGCTCATCGCCTGGTCGCTCATCCTCGGCACCGGCGGGTTCCTGTTCTTCGGCTCGCTCTCCGACAAGATCGGCCGCAAGCCGATCATCCTCGGCGGGTGCGTGATCGCGGCGCTGACCTTCTTCCCGCTGTTCAAGGCGCTGACGGCGGCGGCCAACCCGGCCCTGCACGCGGCCCAGCAGAACACCCAGGTGGTGGTCAAGGCCGACCCGGCGGATTGCTCGTTCCAGTTCAATCCGGTGGGCACGGCCAAGTTCACCAATTCCTGCGACATCGCCAAGGCGCTGCTCGCCCGGTCCGCGGTGAACTACACCACCGAGCCGGTGGCTCCGGGCACCAAGGCCACCGTCACCGTCGCCGGCAAGGAGTTCGCCGCCGCCGATCCGACCTTCGCCAAGGACATCGGCGCCGCGCTCACCGCCGCCGGCTACCCCGGTGCGAACAACCCGAGCATCGTCAAGATCGTCATCGACCCGAAGGACGGCCTCTCGAACTTCGCCAAGATGATCGACATCTTCTCCGCCCAGAAGCTCACCATCATCGCCATCCTGACGATCCTCGTCCTCTACGTGACGATGGTCTACGGCCCGATCGCGGCGGCCCTGGTCGAACTCTTCCCGACCCGCATCCGCTACACCTCGATGTCGCTGCCCTACCACATCGGCAACGGCTGGTTCGGCGGTCTCCTGCCCGCCACCGCCTTCGCCATGGTGGCCCAGACCGGCGATATCTATTTCGGCCTCTGGTACCCCATCGTCATCGCCGTCGCGACCGCCATCATCGGGGCCCTCTTCCTCCCCGAAACAAAGGATCGCGACATCTTCACCTACGACGA
>NZ_JBHTND010000070.1:0-1518 GCF_042679825.1 Methylobacterium marchantiae
CAGGGTGTTGAAGAAGTCCGTGGCGTGAGGGGGCTTGGCATGATTCACTCCGTTCCGGCAGCGGACGGGGAAGTCAGATGCGAGGCTTGGATCAACGTTCGGGGGCGTTGTTCTCGTATGTGGACCTTGAGGCTCGGGTCCGGGCGGATCATCCCCTGCGGAGCATCCGGCAACTGACGGACGAGGCTCTGGCGGCCCTGAGCGGGTCGTTCTCGGCGCTCTATGCGGCTCGGATGGGTCGTCCGTCGATCCCGCCCGAGATGCTGCTGCGGGCCCTGCTCCTGCAAGCGTTCTACTCGATCCGCTCGGAGCGGCAGCTGATGGAGCGGCTGGAGTTCGACCTGTTGTTCCGCTGGTTCGTAGGACTGGGCATCGACGATCAGGCCTGGGATCATTCGAGCTTCACCCGGAACCGGGACCGGCTTCTGGCCGGCGAGATCGCGGCCCAGTTCCTGGCCGCCGTGCTGGCTCAACCCCGCGTGAAGCGGCTTCTGTCCAGCGACCATTTTAGCGTCGACGGGACGCTGATCGAGGCATGGGCCTCGATTAAGAGCTTCAAGCCCAAGGATCAGGGCGGCACCCATCAAGAGGAAGACCCGCCGCCCTCCGCCGGCGGGCGTAATGCCGAGGTCGACTTCAGGGGGCAGACGCGCTCGAACGAGACCCACGCGAGCACCACGGACCCGCAAGCCCGCCTCTACCGCAAGGGTCCGGGAATGGAGGCCAAGCTCTGCTTCATCGGCCACACCCTGATGGAGAACCGCTCGGGCCTGATCGTGGACACCCGCCTGACCTCGGCGAACGGTCACGCCGAGCGGATCGCGGCTTTGTCGATGATTGAGCCGAGGGCGGATCGGCCAAAGGCGATCTCGGTGGGTGCCGACAAGGCCTATGACGCCGAAGACTTCGTCAACGAGCTCAGGTCGATGAACGTGCGCGCGCACGTTGCCCGGAACACTAACGGCCGCCGCTCCTCCATCGACGGACGAACCACCCGCCACGCCGGCTACGGTCGGAGCCAGAAGATCCGCAAGCGCATCGAGGAGGGCTTTGGCTGGATCAAGACCGTCGGCGGACTGCGCAAGACCCGCTTCGTAGGCCGCGACAAGGTCGGATGGGCCTTCACTCTGACGGCAGCGGCCTACAACCTGGTCCGTCTGCCAAAGCTGCTTGGAGCTCTGGCGTGAGCGTCCTGGGCAAGTGGCGGATCGTCGAGCTGCCCGGCTACGAGGACGACTATGCCGACATGGTCGAGCCAGCCTACATCCTGTTCGAGAACGGCCGCGGCGAGTTCGCTTTCGGGTGTGTCACCGGGGCTTTCGCTGGCGGAGCCGGCCACGGGAGTGATCGTGCCGCCGTTGCGTTCGACTGGAACGGCAATGACGAGATGGACCCGGTCTGCGGCGCTGGATCGGCTGAGCTCCAGGCTGACGGATCGCTTCGAGGCGAAATCCGCGCCCACCGCGGCGACGAAATACCCTTCATCGCCCGCCGTTGGCCGGCTTCTTCAACACCCTG
>NZ_JBHTND010000071.1:0-1332 GCF_042679825.1 Methylobacterium marchantiae
CCGGGTTTTCCGGAGGCCCCAACTCTTGCGAGGATGGAGCCATGACGAAGCGAACCCCACCGTTTTCCCTTGAGGTCCGTGAGCGCGCTGTGCGGATGGTGCTGGAGCACCAGGGCGATCACGACTCTCAGTACGGAGCGATCCGCTCGATTGCCGCCAAGATCGGCTGTTCGGGCGAGACATTGAGGAACTGGGTGCGACAGGCCGAGCGCGACCAGGGTGTGCGAGCCGGACCGACAACGGACGAGCGCGAGCGGATCAAGGCCCTGGAGCGAGAGAACCGGGAGCTCCGGCAAGCCAACGAGATCCTGAGGAAAGCGTCAGCGTATTTTGCACAGGCGGAGCTCGACCGCCCGTTCAAGCGATGATTGCGTTCATCGACGAGCACCGCGCCACCTGCGGGGTCGTCCTTCGAGAGCCTCAGGATGAGGCCGATCTGCAGAGTGCTGCCGATCGCCCCGTCGACGTACCACGCTCATGCCGCGCGGCGGACCGATCCCGAGAGGCTGCCGGCCCGAGCCAGGCGGGACGCGGCGCTCATGGCCGAGATCCGGCGCGTGTACGAGGCGAACTTCCGGGTCTACGGCGTGCGCAAGGTTTGGCGGCAACTCGCCCGCGAGGGGATCGTAGCCGCCCGCTGCACGGTGGCTCGGTTGATGCGGGTGATGAGCTTGGCTGGCATCGTCCGGGGACGCAGGGTCCGCACGACCATTCCCGATCCGGCGGCGGCCTGTCCGCTCGACCGGGTCAACCGGCAGTTCAAGGCCGCGTGCCCGAACAGATTGTGGGTCGCGGACTTCACCTACGTGGCGACCTGGCGTGGCTTCGTTTACGCCGCCTTCGTGATCGACGTCTTCGCGCGCCGGATCGTAGGCTGGCGTGTGTCGCGCTCCGCCCGGGCCGACTTCGTGCTCGATGCCCTGGAACAGGCCCTGCACGAGCGCCGCCCTTTCGCCGGTGGCGGTCTCGTCTGTCACTCCGACCGCGGGTCGCAATACGTCAGCATCCGCTACACCGAGCGTCTCGCCGAGGCAGATATCGAACCCTCCGTCGGTAGCGTCGGAGATTCCTACGACAATGCGCTCGCCGAGACGGTGATTGGCCTGTTCAAGGCCGAGGTGATCCATCGGCGCGGCCCGTGGCGAGGCTTCGAAGCCGTGGAATACGCCACGCTCGAATGGGTCGATTGGTTCAACAACCGCCGACTGCTCGAACCGATCGGGAATATCCCTCCCGCCGAGGCCGAAGCCCGCTACTATGCCAAAGCCGAGGCTCAACCCTTGGCCGCCTGAACCCAAACCAAATGGTCTCCGGAAAACCCGGCGCGGTTCA
>NZ_JBHTND010000072.1:0-1245 GCF_042679825.1 Methylobacterium marchantiae
AAAGCCGGAAAGGGCGAGCGTTCGTCCTCTTGGCCTCCATCCGCCTAATGACCCGAAAGCTCTGTCAGAAAACATCATGATGCCGGACAGACTCTCACAGTTGACGGGTTTCGATCTGGCCGCTGGACGTCAACGTATCGATCGGATCACTCCCTCAGAGGGCGCGCCTGTAAGATTGCGGCGAGAACGAAGGGACGCTTCATTAGTGGGCCAGCATTCCCCCGATTGACGAAGTCATCTGCGCCAGGGTGTCGACGCACCGCTTTCCCGAGATCAAGCCGGTAACCTTCTTTGAAGACGAAGTGGGGCGCCAGCGGATTGGCGAGGAAGGCTTCGACTGCCGCCCCTACTTCTTCTTCAGAAATGAGCTTTAGGTCGCGCAGGGCAGCTATCGTCAGCTTTTCGGTCATTCGAAGACCGATAGGGCTGCAAGCTTCGTCCTGCAACCCGATCCTTGACGCGGCCCGAAGACCCTGCGGGCGAAAGCGACGAAGATCCCGATACCTGAACCAGTATCGGGATCTCGTTCAGCGGTCGCGACGATCGCGAACGGTACGACGCTCCTCACGGCGCTCCATGCGGTCATCGCGACGATCCGGATCCACGCCGAGCACGCCACCGACTGTTCCGGTCGCGGCGCCAACCGCACCGCCAACCACACCACCGACGGGACCGGCTGCACGATTACCGTCCTCGATGCCCCGTTCGGCACCGCGGACCGTTCCCTGCGCCTGGGCCGATGCTGACAGGGCTAAAGGGGAAAGAACCAGCGTCGTTGCAATCAGAACATGCTTCATAGAGGTCTCCTCAATTTCGCGACCGGACAGGCTGCTCGAGACGAGCGAGCCCCGCATCACGGATCAACGGCCGAGCGGCGGAAAGGTCGCAATGATGGTAGGGGACGGCGTACCGGAGTCTCAAAGGCCGGACGCGGTGGACTTGTCTGCCTCGAGTTCCCGCCGCAACGAGTTCGCCCGGCTCACGTCAGGCTCCTCACGCCAAGTCATTCACGCCGAGTTGCTGATGCGCCTCGGCCGGTGTCATCAGCCGGATCGAAGCGTCGGTGAAACCGAGTTCACGAAGCTTCATGCGCTGACGCTGCGTGATCATCAGCGAAAGAGAGGCAGGCTGCGAAGCCGAAGCAGGATCTAGGTGTCGTTGCTATGGAGGTTGTCCATCCGAGGGTGTCGAGCGAGGCTGTGGTTGCGAAGCCTGTAACCCCGGACCCGGAGCCTCGGATGGACG
>NZ_JBHTND010000073.1:0-1233 GCF_042679825.1 Methylobacterium marchantiae
CGCCACGGCTTCAGGACGGCGATGGCGAGGAGGGATGCGAGGACGTTGGCGCCGGCTGCGACGAGGAAGACGCCGTCCCAGCTTCCGGTGCTCTGCTGGAGGTAGTTGGCCACCGGCACGAGGAGGGCCGCGGTGCCTTTTGCGGTGTAGAGCAGTCCGGCGTTGGTGGCGGCGAACTTGGTGCCGAACGTGTCGGTGCAGGTGGAGGGGAAGAGGGAGTAGATCTCGCCCCAGGCGAAGAACACGAAGCCCGAGAGCAGCACGAACCACAGCGGGTCGTGGCCCCAGAGGTAGAGCATGTAGATGCCGAAGCCTTCCATGGCGAAGGCGATGAACATGGTGTTCTCGCGGCCGATCTTGTCGGAGACCCATCCGAAGAACGGGCGGGTCAGGCCGTTGAGGACGCGGTCGATGGTGGCCGCGAAGGTGATCGCCACCATGGTGATGCCCATGATCGTGACGGGGACCTTGTCGACGCCGATATCGGAGGCGATGGGCTTGAGGTTGGCGGTGATCATCAGGCCGCCGGCGCCGACGATGACGAACATGAAGTACATCAGCCAGAAGATCGGCTGGCGGGCGACCTCGCCGGGCGTGTAGTTGCGCCGGGTCTGGATGATGTTGGCGTTGGCCACGACCTCCGGCACCTGGCCCTTCTTGGGCGAGGTGAAGAAGAAGGCCAGCGCGCAGACGACGAGGCCCTGGCCGATGCCGAAGTTGAAGAAGGCGGCCTGGAAGCCGTGATCGGCGATCATCCACTGGATCGGGGCGACGGTGAGCGCCGAGCCGGCGCCGAAGCCGGCGGCGATGATGCCGGCGGCGAGGCCGCGCTTGTCGGGGAACCATTTCAGGGCCGAGCCGACGCAGGTGCCGTAGACGGCGCCGGCGCCGATGCCGGCCACGACCTGGCCGAGATAGAACATGTTGAGCGAGGCGGCGTAGGAGTTGATGACCCAGCCGATGCCGCAGAGCAGGCCGCCGAACAGGACCACGACCCGCGGGCCGTACTTGTCCACGAACCAGCCCTCCACCGGGACCAGCCAGGTCTCGAACAGCACGAACAGGGTGAAGGCCCACTGGATCGCGGCCCGGTCGAAGCCGAACTTCTTCTGGATGTCGGGGACGAAGAACGTCCAGCCGTATTGCAGGTTGGCGATCATCACCATGCAGATCACGCCGATCACAAGCTGACCCCAGCGGTATCCGTCGGATACGCGCTCGGTCGTCGGTTCC
>NZ_JBHTND010000074.1:0-1202 GCF_042679825.1 Methylobacterium marchantiae
TCTGACCTTGCCCCCTGTTTGCCCCCGCTCATAACCAGAGTCCGTTCTGGTTCTGGTCCTGTCGGGACCGGGTTGCAAACGCGTTCGGGGTGAGCCCGCCGAGGCTCGTATGAGGGCGACAGGTGTTGTAGTCGACCCGCCACGTCTCGATGATGGTCCGGGCCGCCGGCAGGCTCCGGAACAGATGCTCGTTCAGGCACTCGTCGCGCAAGCGCCCGTTGAGGCTCTCGACGAAGCCGTTCTGTTGCGGCTTGCCGGGCGCGATGTAGTGCCATTCGACTACACGCTCTTCCTGCCAGCGCAGGATGGCGTGCGAGGTCAACTCGGTCCCGTTGTCCGAGACGATCATCAGCGGCTTGCCCCGGCCCGCGATGATCTGGTCGAGTTCACGCGCGACCCGCCGCCCGGACAGCGAGGTGTCGACCACCAGCGCCAGGCACTCCCGCGTGCAGTCATCGACTACGACGAGGATGCGGAAGCTCCGCCCATCGTCGAGCGTATCGGAAACGAAGTCGAGGCTCCAGCGCTGGTTCGGCTCTTGGGGCACGGCGGCCGGCGCTCGTGTGCCAAGGGCCCGCTTGCGACCTCCGCGCCTGCGCACCGACAGCCGCTCCTCCCGATAAAGCCGAAACAGCTTCTTGTGATTGAGCGTGAGGCCCTCCCGCCGCAGCAGGATCAGGAGACGCCGGTAGCCGAAGCGACGGCGCTCGCCGGCCAGGCTGCGCAGGCGTACCCGCACGGCCGCATCGTCACCGCAGGTCGAGGCGTAGCGGTACGTCTTCGGCTCCAACCCGATCAGCCCGCAGGCACGACGCTGCGAGTAGCCCTTCTCCTCAATGGCCCAGCTCACGACCGTTCTCCGTGCGCTGGGCGTCAGAAGTTTTTTCCTAGCGCCTCGCGCAGCGTGGCCACGTCGAGCATCGCCTCGGCCAGGAGCTTCTTGAGCTTACGGTTCTCCTCGTCGAGCGCCTTCAGACGGCGCGCGTCCGAGACTTCCATGCCGCCGAAGCGCGAGCGCCACGTGTAAAACGTCGCGTCGCTGATGCCGTGGCGGCGGCAGATCTCAGCGACCGGCAAACCAGCCTGCTGCTCCTTCAGGATGCCGATGATCTGCTCTTCACTGAACCGGCTCTTCTTCATCGTCCGTCTCCTGATCGACGGACCCTAGCTTCAGAACGAGGGCAATCCAGGGGGCAAGGTCA
>NZ_JBHTND010000075.1:0-1195 GCF_042679825.1 Methylobacterium marchantiae
CAGGGCTATCGCATTTGAGCGATGATGGTCCTGGCGAAGGCGTCGGACCATCCGGCCCTGTTTCTTTTGCGCCGAATGGACAGGCCGGGGCGGGCCTGTTTGAGGACGTTGAGGGCGAGCTTTCGGAGGATGGCGAGGTTTTCCGGGCCGTGATCCTTGCGCGTGCGGGCGCGATCCTCGTCGAAGGCGGTGTCGAGGACCCAATGAAGGCTGTTCTCGATGTGCCAATGCGCTCTCACGGCGCTGGCGAAGCGTTCGGGGGTGAGGCGAGCCGAGGACAGACAATAGCGGGTCGCCGTGGTGGTCTGTCCGTCGCGCTCGACCGTGTTTGTGACCATGGCGAGGCTGGCCAGTCCCGGCATGGCGGGCTCCCCGGCGTAGCGGCGGTCGGAGAAGAGCCAGTCGACGCTGTGGGTGACGGCGTGGCGGCGGATCTCGATCCGACCGTGATCGGCATCGCTGGTCTCGTGCCAGGCCAGGCTGTCGGCGGGCGGATCGGCAAAGAACGCCTTCACGTCCGCGTGCAGGGCCGGGCGATTGCCCTTGAGCGCGAACAGGTAGTCGCCACCCCGCGCCAACACGGTCCGGGCGGTCTCGCTCTGGCAATGGATCGCGTCCGCCGTGACGAGCGCGCCGTTCAGGCTGAGCAGTTCGAGAAGCGCCCGGCCGGTGACGATCTCGTTGCTGCCGGCGGCGACCGCCTTCTGGCCGATCACCAGCTTGGCATCTGCCGCAAACGCGGTGACCACGTGAAGGGCGCTGGTGCCCGCGGCCCGGTCGAAGGAGCGGCGCAGGGTCTTGCCGTCGATGGCGACAACACCGCTCCCTTCCGACCCCAACACGTCCAGGAAGTGGCCGAACGCCGAGCACAGGGCGTGCGGATCGAGGAGACGGAACAGGCGCGAGAAGGTGTCGTGGCTCGGCAGTCCGTGCTCCAGGCGCAGGAACTCCCGGAACAACGCTTCGCGGTCCTCGGCAAAGTCGGCCATGTCCACGCAGGTCTGGCAGCCGCAGATCGACGCCACCAGCGCAATCGTCACAACATCCAGAAGGTCGTGACGTTGTGCGTTGCCGGTGCGGGGATCGGGGATCGTCCCGAGGATCGTGATCAGGCTCCGCATGCGATGCCCTCCAAAAGCCTCGCAGAAGCCCAATTCCCAAACCGGCGCTACATCAAATCCTCAAATGCGATTCC
>NZ_JBHTND010000076.1:0-1155 GCF_042679825.1 Methylobacterium marchantiae
AGGCGGCCGCGGCGGCCGCGGTGGCGCTAGCGAGACTCGCGCCATGGACGGGCGCGCCGGAGGCCCTGGCGACGCTGCCCAGCATCCCGCAGGAGGAGATCGCCTCGACGAGGGCGTTGCTCGCCGAGGCGGCGGCGGACGCGGTCCGGCATAGGCAGGATGCAGCCCGGGCTCGCGGCGACGCGGCGTCCGCCGCGCTGGACGAAGGGCAGCTCGCCGCCGACGACGCGGTGTCGCCCGAGGAGATCGAGTCGGTGCGCGCGAACCGCGACCGCTCTTGGTCGCCGCTGCGTGAGAGCATCCTGTCCGGCGCGGCGCTCGCCTCGCCGGAGGAGGCGGTCGAAGCGTTCGAGGGCTCGGTGGCGAGGGCCGACGAGCGCAGCGACCGCCGGTTCGCCTCGGCGGACGGCTCGGCCCGGCTGACGATGCTCGCGCGACGCAGGGAGGCATCGCTGCTGGAGGCCGGGCAAGCCGAAGAGCGGGCGGTCGCGAGCGACGACGGCGCGGCTGCAGCTAGGCGGACGTGGTCGGCCCGGCTGGCCGCCACCGGCCATCCCGACCTTGATCCGGACCGGCTCGCCGGCTGGCTGGCGGACCGGGAAACCGCGCTCGGGGCCCAGGCCGCGGCCGCCCGGGCGGTTGAAGACGCGGCCGCCGCCAGGGCGCGGCGTGACGACGCCCGTATGGCCGTCGCGGCGGCCCTCGGCGGGGACTTCCCGCTCCCGGCCGGAGAGGCGCTCGCTCCGCTGCTGCTCCATGCGGACCGGGTCCGCGGTGAACTTAGCGAGGCCGACCAGCGGGTCCGGCTTAACGTCGCGGCCGCCGCACAGATCGAGCGGGACGCGGCCGACCTCGCCAGGCGGCGCGCCAAGCTTACCGACGCGGCGGCAGCGCGCGAGAGCGAGTGGCGGCGGCACACCGAAGCCGCGTCCCTCTCGCTTGAGATCTCGGGTTCGACGGGCACGCTCGACGCGATCGACGACCTTAGGCGGGCGACGGCGTCACAGGACGAGCTCCAGCGCCGGATCGCAGGGATTGAGCGCGACGCGTCCGAGCACGAGGGCCGCGTGGCCGCGCTGTGCGACGCCCTTGCGATCCCGCCGGCGGCGACTGAGGCCGAGCGCCTGGCCGCCGCGCGCAGGCGCCTCGCCGAGG
>NZ_JBHTND010000077.1:0-1137 GCF_042679825.1 Methylobacterium marchantiae
ACCCGCACCGTCCTTCTCAACCAGGTCTCGTGGGGTGCCATCTTCGCCGGTGCCGTGACGGCGCTGGTGACCCAGGTCATCCTCAACATGGTCGGCGTCGGCGTCGGTCTGTCCAGCGTCGGCGCGAACGCCGCCGACAACCCGGCCGCCTCGACCCTCTCGCTGAGCGCCGGCATCTGGTTCGTCGCCTCCGGCATCGTCGCCGCACTCGCGGGCGGCTTCATCGCTGGCCGCCTCTCCGGCAAGCCCGTCACGGGTGCCGCCGGCCTGCATGGTCTCGTGTCCTGGGCGGTCACCACCCTCGTCGTCCTGTACCTGCTCACCTCGGCCGCCGGCGGTCTCATCGGCGGCGCCTTCTCGGGCGTGACCAGCACGCTCGGCGGGGCAGGCTCCCTGGTCGGCGGCACCGTGCAGACCGCCGCACAGGCCGCGGCACCGTCGCTGTCCAAGATCACGAACCCGCTCGACGGCATCGAGCAGTCGGTCCGCCAGCAGGCCGCCGGCCAGGATCCCCAGGCCGCCAAGGACGCCGCCGTCGCCGCGATCCGCGCCCTGTTCACCGGTGACCCGGCCCAGAAGGCCCAGGCCGAGAACCGTGCCGCCGACGCCCTCGCCAAGGCCCAGGGCATCCCGGTCGACCAGGCCAAGACGCAGATCCAGGACTACAAGAAGCAGTACGAGGAGGCCGTCGCCACCGCCAAGGTGAAGGCCGAAGCCGCAGCCGTCGCCGCCAAGTCCGCCGCCACCCAGGGCGCGTTCTACGGCGCTCTCGCGCTGATCCTCGGTGCGCTCGCCGGCTTCTTCGGCGGCCGTCTCGGCGCGCCGGCGCTCGCGACCCTGACCGACCGCTACGACGCTCGCCGCGCCTGAGCCATCATCTCGGCCGGTCGCACCGACCGGCCGAGATCCCTCCCTCGATCCAGGAGACGTGTCATGAGCAGCACCACGGACAAGCTCAAGGGCCTCGCCAACGAGGCCGTCGGCAACCTCAAGGAAGGTGTCGGCAAGGTCACCGGTAACGACAAGCTCGTCGCCGAGGGCAAGGCCCAGGAACTCAAGGGCGAGGCGCAACGCACCGTCGGCGAGGCCAAGGACGGCGTGTCCGCCCTGGTCGACAAAGCCACCGGCAAACGATGA
>NZ_JBHTND010000078.1:0-1031 GCF_042679825.1 Methylobacterium marchantiae
TGTGGAGCATCAACAGGTTGTCCTCGGAGAGGCGGAGTCGGCTGATGGGTGTTTGTCGGTTGATGCCCATGTGAGGGCGCTGCCAGTTGTAGCGGAAGAGGAAGGCTGGGAGTTCCTCGCCGCGCTGATCGGATGTGTCATAGGCGCGGGCATAGGCCCATTCGCGCAGGGACGTCTGGACGAAGCGCTCGACCTTTCCGTTGGTCTTTGGGGTGTAGGGCCGGGTGCGTTTGTGGGCGATGCCCAGCCATCGCAAGGCTTTGGTGTACCGTCTGGATTTGAAGGCCGACCCGTTGTCGGTCATCACGCGCTCGACAGTGATGCCGTGGCTGCGGAAGAAGCGCAGGGCGTTGCAGAGGAAGGTCAGGCAGGAGCCGCGCTTCTCGTCCGGCTGGATTTCCGAGTAGGCCAGCCGGGAATGATCGTCGACGGCCAGGTGCAGGTATTCCCAGCCGATCCCGCGGCTCTTGCTCTGGCCGGTTCGCTCGCCGGTGATGCGGTGGCCTACGCGTTCGAAGCGGCCGAGTTTCTTGATGTCGATGTGGATCAACTCGCCCGGCCGCTCGCGCTCGTAGCGCTGGACGGGCGGGGGCGGTTCGAGGTTGTGGATGCGGCTCAAACCCTGCCGGCGCAGCACCCGGCTGACGGTGGCGGGCGAGACGGCCAGATCACGGGCGATCTGCTGCCCGGTCAGACGCTGCCGACGCAAGGCCACGATGGCTTCCCGCGTCTGGGCCGGGGTCGGACGGTGCAGCCTGTGAGGTCGCGACGAGCGGTCCTGCAGCCCGGCGGCGCCCTCGGCTGCGAAGCGGGCCACCCACTTGCGCACCGTCTTGGCGCACACCCCCATCGTCTCGGCCACGGCCGTCAGAGCGAGCCCGCTCCGGGCAAGCCGAACCAGTCGCTCTCGACCCGACGGCATCAAGCGCGCATTCTGATGGATGTTCATCCGGTCTCTCCGACATAGCTGAAGCCTCGCAACTCCAGCCTCCTCGGTTCAGACCGGATGGACAACCTCCTGAAAGCTCACA
>NZ_JBHTND010000079.1:0-1009 GCF_042679825.1 Methylobacterium marchantiae
GCCGAGGCCGAAGCCCGCTACTATGCCAAAGCCGAGGCTCAACCCTTGGCCGCCTGAACCCAAACCAAATGGTCTCCGGAAAACCCGGCGCGGTTCATTCGATGCGACGGGCGAACAGGCCGGACGTCTCGAAGAGCTTGCGACCTCCGGCAGGCGGATCAAGGGAGATCGGCTGCGAGACCTCGCCAACGGAACCCAGCAGGTCATCTGGGGCGAGTTTCAGGCTTACGCGGATGCGAGCGCTACGGTGCCCGTGTTTATGGTGCCCGCCATCGACAGCAGCTTCTACGAAGTCGCCACCAACGACCCGCGTGTCCTGCAAAACCTCAGGGCAACCTTCCGCGATGTCAGGCCGGCCTAATCACCAGACGCTCTTTTCACACAGCCTCCACCCTTCTCGGACATTCAAGGGTCGGTCCATAACGTCAGATTTCCACAACTAACAGTGCTCCCAGCGATGGGGCGTGCGGCGCTCCCAGTCAACGACTCCTCCGCCCGTGACCCTGGCTGCTTCGACGTTCCCCCTCAGCTCTGTTCCCCGCCTGCCGAAGGGCAAAGGCGATCTGTTCGTTCGTGAAGTGTTTGCGAGGCATGGCATCCACCCTCCTTCAGGGTTCAGGATGCCTAAAAAACTCGCGCTCAGCGCGGACCAGTTTGCTGGGTCAGGGTCAGTCTTTCGCTGGCGGCCCAGTACTCCGACTTGCAAGCTTGGCAATAAAACAAGGAACAAACGCCGGCCACGTGCGGCTGATCCGAGAGCCTGTCAGCCTAGACTGCAGCTTAGCAGTTGCACTTCCACTACGTATAGTCTGCCGTGTCGGCATTTTAAACACACCGAAACAGCATTGGGCGGCGCAGACGCAAGTTTGGACCCACAAGCATGATTTTGGGACGCACAGACAACTCGCGTCCCTAAGTGTCTGTCCGGCGACATATTGAGTGATGTGAGGGGTTTGTGATTCAAGGCTGCCTGTGTGGAGGCTGCCGATGTGGACGACTGAGAACCGGA
>NZ_JBHTND010000080.1:0-945 GCF_042679825.1 Methylobacterium marchantiae
CGCATCGTCGGACGCGGCGCTGGCGTTGTCATACACCTTGTACGTGAAGGTGGTGTACGGATCGCCGTTCGCATCGGCGACCGGCACGAAACGCAGATGGCCGAGGTTGATCTCCGCCGTGGTCACGCTGGCGCTGGCGCCGACGTCCTGCCATGCACCACTGACGTAGGCCTGCAGCTTGCCAGCACCTGGCGCGGCCGAGATGCTGACCTTGGTCATCGCATCGCCGGTGTTGAAGTCGCTGAAGTTGAAGTCCGACGCGCTGAAGACGTAATTGGTGTCCTCGGCCGTAGTGACGGCGCCGCCAGTGCTGGTCGGTGCGACGTTGGCCGAGGTGATGGTCACTGCAACAGGCTTCGCATCCGTCAGGGCGCCATCCGAGACCGACACACTGAAGGTATCGCTCTGATCGCTACCGTAGCTGTTGGCCGTGTAGCTCACCTTGCCGTCGATGACGTCCTGCTGCGTGAACGAGGTCGCAGCCGTGCCGTTGACCGTGATGGTGCCCTTGCCCGGCGCGCTGGTGACGGTGTACGTCAGATTACCGTTGCCGGTATCGACGTCAGTCGCGTTCAGGTAGCTCGTGCTGAGCGTGATGGTCGCGCCCTGGCCCACAGTGACGGGCGATACCGCCAGCACCGGCGCA
Organism: Methylobacterium marchantiae; assembly: GCF_042679825.1. Taxonomy (NCBI): domain Bacteria; kingdom Pseudomonadati; phylum Pseudomonadota; class Alphaproteobacteria; order Hyphomicrobiales; family Methylobacteriaceae; genus Methylobacterium; species Methylobacterium marchantiae. Next base: position 647 of record NZ_JBHTND010000080.1, read on the forward strand.
TCGTTCACCGGATTGACCGTGATGCTGACGTTGTAGGTATTGCTGCCCGAGCCGTCGCTGACCGTGTAGGTGAAGCTGTCCGGGCCGTTGTAGTTGGCGGCCGGCGTGTACTCGTAGCTGCCGTCGGCATGCACGACCAGCGTGCCGTGCGACGGGCCGGTCGCGCTGGCGTAGGTGATCGTGTCGTGCTCGACGTCGGTGGCTGCCGGCAGGTTGCCGGTGGCCCTGGTGTCTTCGTTGGTCGTGATCGTTCCGTCGGCGGCCACTGGCAGATCGTTCACTGGCGTGACCTTGACGGT
>NZ_JBHTND010000081.1:0-916 GCF_042679825.1 Methylobacterium marchantiae
GGCGATCTCATCCCAGAGATCATCGGGGAGAAGCGGTCTGGCCATGCCAAACCAACGCTCGACATCCGACTCGGTGCCGTTCTGTTAGGCGCTCTTATCCGACGGACTCTTAGAGCGTAGCGGTTTTCCGCTGATTCATCGAACGAAAGGGCAGGCGGCTCCGGTTGGGCCGAGGGCGAGATCCCCCTGACGCGGAGCATTGAGTGCGAAAGGCTCCGTCCCTTCGCGCGGGAAGAAGCTGGGGCCGAGCTCGCGCTCGAAGAAGTCGTTGCCGATCTTGTAGTAGCAGCGATCCTGTAGAGCCGTGACAGCGAAGCTACGCTGGATAATGGGTCGCTTCAGCATCATATCGCTGCGTTGATCGTTGCCGCAATAGCCGGACACCTTCACCGGGGCTGGCCCGTCAAGGAGGATTTTACGCGACGTGCCCGGCTGAACCGTGATAGCCACGCCGCCAGCTTGGCTCACAACCAGGATCAGCCGTGATCGATTGGCGACCTGCCGCAGGCAGAAAGCTTCGGCCACGCCGGAACTCCCAACCGTGACGATGATCGATGCGAGGCCGACGATAAGTGGCGTTACGCGAATGCGCATGTCGAGGACCTTGAGGATACGAGAGTACAGCTTTAGGAATAGGATCTCTATAGTCAGCGATTGATCCCGCCAGGACCGCCGGAGGTTCCGCCAGTGCCCGGAAGTGATCCGGTTCCCGGAGGACCACTGGCACCCGCTCCCAAACCTGGACGTGTCAATGTACCCGAGGTCGCGCCAGTGCCGCCTGTCGGAGCCCTGCCGCTAGTTCCTTCGCCGAAGAGAGATCTAGGTGTGAGCTTTCAGGAGGTTGTCCATCCGGTCTGAACCGAGGAGGCTGGAGTTGCGAGGCTTCAGCTATGTCGGAGAGACCGGATGAACATCC
>NZ_JBHTND010000082.1:0-903 GCF_042679825.1 Methylobacterium marchantiae
GATGTGAGGGGTTTGTGATTCAAGGCTGCCTGTGTGGAGGCTGCCGATGTGGACGACTGAGAACCGGACCCGCTACGATCGAAGTAAGCTTCGTTATCCGAGTGACCTGACGGATGACGAGTGGGCGCTGATCGAGCCCCTGATCCCTCCAGCCAAGCGCGGCGGCGGCAAGCGCAGCGTCGACATGCGGGCAGTGGTAAACGGCCTGATGTACGTGCTGAGCACCGGCTGCCAATGGCGGGCGATCCCGAAGGATCTGGCGGCGCGCTCGACGGTGCACGACTACTTCGATCTCTGGGACTATGACGGCACGCTGGAGCGGATCCATCACACGCTCTACGTCGCCTGCCGGGAGTGTGTGGGTCGGGAGGTCAGCCCGACGGCAGCCATCATCGATAGCCAGAGCGTGAAGGGCGCGGAAAAAGGGGGCGCTCGATCGACCCGCCCGGCTACGACGCGGGCAAGAAGATCAGGGGCAAGAAGCGCCACATCCTGGTCGACACGCAGGGCCTGCTGATGCACGCGCTCGTCCATCCCGCCGACATTCAGGATCGGGATGGCGGCGTGCTGGTGATGGCCACGCTGTTCGGCCTCTACCCGTTTCTTCTCAAGCTCTTCGCCGACGGCGGCTATCAGGGACCGACCTTCCAAGATGGTCTGCGCAAGGTCTACCGCACGATCACGGTCAAGATCGTCAGGCGGTCCGATCAGGTCAAGGGCTTCGTCGTCTTGCCCAAGCGCTGGATTGTCGAGCGAACGATCGGTTGGCTCAACCGCTGCCGCCGTCTCGCGAAGGATTGGGAATGCAAAAGCCGGAAAGGGCGAGCGTTCGTCCTCTTGGCCTCCATCCGCCTAATGACCCGAAAGCTCTGTCAGAAAACATCATGATGCCGGACAGACTCT
>NZ_JBHTND010000083.1:0-877 GCF_042679825.1 Methylobacterium marchantiae
TGTCGTTTCCAAGGAGGTTGTCCTTGGTCAGTCTGCTGATGGGTGGGTGTCCGCCGAGGGCTGAGTGGGGTCTGCGGCTGTTGTAGTCGCAGAGCCAAGCCGGCATCGCGGCGGTGCGCTCGTTCGAGGAGGCATAGGGGCTGGCGTAGAGCCATTCGCGCAGGCTGGTCTGGATGAAGCGCTCGGCTTTCCCGTTGGTGCGAGGTGTGTAGGGCCGGGTGCGCTTGTGTGTGATCGCTTTCGCGACGAGCGCATCGCGGAACAGGTGGCTTTTGTAGGCTGCGCCGTTGTCGGTCATGACGCGCTCGACGCTGATGCCAAGGCTGCCAAACCATGCCAGCGCCCGCTCCAGGAAGGCGCTCGCACTCTCCTTTTTCTCGTCGGGCAGGATCTCGGTGTAGGCGAGCCGAGAGGCGTCATCGATGGCAACATGCAGCGCCTCCCAGCCGGTGCCCCGCCTGCTGCTCTGTCCGCGTCGATCACCGGTGATGCGATGGCCAATGCCATCGATGCGTCCGAGCTTCTTCGTGTCGAGGTGGATCAACTCGCCCGGCCGCTCCCGCTCGTAGCGGATCACGGGCGGCTTGGGATCGAGGGCGTCGAGCCGGCCCAGGCCGAGCCGGCGCAGCACCGCGCCCACCGTCGAGAGCGGCACACGCGCCTGCCGGGCAATGGCTGGCCCGGACAGCCGCTCACGGGGCAGCCGGGCGATCTCGGCTTGGAGGGCGGCTTCGACGCGCGTGGGCGAGGTGTGCGGGCGCGAGGATCGGTCGGCCAGACCGGCCACTCCTTCCGCCGCGAAACGATCGCGCCACTTGCGCACCGTCTTCGGGTCGATCCCCAGAGCGAGCGCCACGGTGCTCACAGCCCAACCCTG
>NZ_JBHTND010000084.1:0-860 GCF_042679825.1 Methylobacterium marchantiae
CTTCGCGGCCACGAGGGTTCTCCTCTCGTCGTCGGCAACATGATGTACGTGCACACGCCCTTCCCGAACATCGTCTACGCCCTGGACCTCGACAAGGACGGCGTGATCGTCTGGAAGTACGAGCCCAAGCAGGACCCGTCGGTGATCCCGGTGATGTGCTGTGACACGGTCAACCGTGGCCTGGCCTATGCGGACGGCGCGATCATCCTGCACCAGGCCGACACGACGGTCGTCTCGCTCGACGCCAAGTCGGGCAAGGTGAACTGGTCGGTGGTGAACGGCGACCCGAAGAAGGGCGAGACCAACACCGCGACGGTCCTGCCGGTGAAGGACAAGATCATCGTCGGCATCTCGGGCGGCGAGTTCGGCGTGCAGTGCCACGTCACGGCCTACGACGCCAAGTCGGGCAAGAAGGTGTGGCGCGGCTACTCCATCGGCACCGACGAGCAGATGATCATGGATGGCGAGAAGACGACGTCTCTCGGCAAGCCGGTCGGCAAGGATTCCTCGCTGAAGACCTGGGAAGGCGATCAGTGGAAGACGGGCGGCGGCTGCACCTGGGGCTGGTTCTCCTACGATCCGAAGCTCGACCTGATGTATTACGGTTCGGGCAATCCCTCGACCTGGAACCCCAAGCAGCGTCCGGGCGACAACAAGTGGTCGATGACCATCTGGGCACGTAACCCCGACACGGGCGCGGCCAAGTGGGTCTACCAGATGACCCCGCACGACGAATGGGATTACGACGGCATCAACGAGATGATCCTCACGGATCAGAAGGTGGACGGCAAGGATCGTCCGCTGCTCACCCACTTCGACCGCAACGGCTTCGGCTACACCCTCGATCGCGCGACCGGCGA
>NZ_JBHTND010000085.1:0-845 GCF_042679825.1 Methylobacterium marchantiae
CTAGGTCGTAGACTCATAAGATCGGAGCCAGATACGGACGGCTGCGAGTTTGACGCTGGCGAGATAGTTGGCCGGGTCCTTGTCGTAGCGAGTGGCTACAGCTCTGAAGTGCTTGATCTTGTTGAAGAAGCGTTCGACGAGGTTGCGGTAGCGGTACAGGAACGCGCTGAAGGCCGGGACATTCTTGCGGTTCGGCATCGGCCGGACGTTGGCCCACGCCCCTTGCTGGGCCAGACGGTCTCGGCGTTCGTCGCTGTCGTAGGCCCGGTCGCCGAGCAGGGTCTGACCCGGACCGAGCGCGCCGAGCATATCGTCCGATGAGCGGCCGTCATGGGCCTGCCCCTCGGTCAGCTTGAGAGCGATGGGGCGGCCCTCGGCATCCACCAGGGCATGAATCTTGGTGGTCAGGCCGCCGCGCGAGTGACCCATGCAACGGGATCGGTCGTCTTTTTTTTGGCGGTGGCCGCATGCTGGTGCACCCGCACGCTGGTGGCGTCGATCATCTGAACATCGCCGTCGTAAGCCTTTGACACGGCATCGAGAAGTCGATCCCACACCCCAGCCTTGCGCCACCGCCGGAAGCGGTTGCCGCAGGTCGTTTGAGGTCCATACCGCGCTGGGATATCGGCCCAAGGCGCGCCCGTACGCAGACGCCAAAAGATGCCGTTGAGCACGCGCCGGTCGTCCACTCGCTCGACACCGCGTGTGTCCGTCGGCAGGACCGGCTCGATCGCCGCCCATTCCGCATCCGTCAGATCAAACCGAGCCATCGGCACCTCCATCCAGAGGGGAAACCCGGTGATCCTCGTCCTGATCCAAATCCCATTATGAGTTCACGACCTAGG
>NZ_JBHTND010000086.1:0-690 GCF_042679825.1 Methylobacterium marchantiae
AGCTGTACAACCTGCCGGACGGCGAGCGCCCGCGCGTGGTCGGCAAGTTCGACGACACCGGCGAGTGGAGCAACAAGAACCGCATGGGCCACGGCGACTGGCTGCTGCCCGCGACCTACGAGCTGAACCCGGCGCAGATCGCGCGCGCCATCGCCTCGCGCATTTCGCACTACTGCGCCGGGCATCCGGTAGAGCAGCGCGTCAAGGAGCGCATCGCCTTCCTCGAAGCCAAAGAGCTGGTCCTGAAGAGCATTCCGACCAAGGCCAACCCCGAGACCGACCGCATCCCGTACTTCTGCTCCGGCTGCCCGCACAACAGCTCGACCAAGGTGCCGGAAGGCTCGCGCGCGACCGCCGGCATCGGCTGCCATTACATGGTGCTGTGGATGGACCGCGAGACCTCGACCTTCACTCACATGGGCGGCGAGGGCGTGCCCTGGATCGGCCAGGCGCCGTTCACCAGCGAAGGGCATATCTTCTCCAACCTGGGCGACGGCACCTACTTCCACTCCGGCAGCCTGGCGATCCGCGCCGCGGTGGCGGCCAAGGTCAACATGACCTACAAGATCCTGTACAACGACGCGGTGGCGATGACCGGCGGGCAGAACGTGGACGGCCCGCTCGACCCGGGCAAGATCTCGCGCCAGCTCGCCGCCGAAGGCGTGACCCCGATCGTGGTGGTGACCGACG
>NZ_JBHTND010000087.1:0-675 GCF_042679825.1 Methylobacterium marchantiae
GCCGAGACGTTCTGGACGGACTTCCTGCGCAAGCTCGCCCGGCGCGGCCTGCGCGGGGTCAAGCTCGTCATCTCGGACGCTCACGAGGGCATCAAGGCCTCGGTGGCCAAGGTGATGAACGCCACCTGGCAGCGTTGTCGGGTGCACTTCATGAGGAATGTGCTCGCCCATGCCGGCCGCAGCGGGCGGCGCGTCGTCTCGGCCTTCATCGCCACCGCTTTCGCCCAGGATGATGCCGAGGCGGCCCGTCAGCAATGGCGGCGGGTGGCCGACCAACTCCGCCCCAAGGTGCCCAAGCTCGCCGCCCTGATGGACACGGCCGAGCCCGACGTGCTGGCCTACATGGGCTTCCCGGCCGCCCACCGGGTCAAGCTGCACTCGACCAGTCCGTTGGAGCGCCTGAACGGCGAGATCAAGCGCTGGACCGAGGTGGTCGGCATCTTCCCCAACGAGGCCGCCATCACACGTCTCGTCGGCGCGATCCTGCTCGAACAGAATGACGAATGGGCCGTCCAGCGGTCGCGCTACATGACCCTGGAAAGCATCGCCCCGATCGGCGATGATCCCCTCGTCAGCCTGCCGACCCTGGCAGCCTGATCGTCCCGGCCCAAGCCGGTGATCGTGGTGGTCCTCACCGAGCTACACCACGCCCAGGCACACGACCGACGGAACGCG
>NZ_JBHTND010000088.1:0-657 GCF_042679825.1 Methylobacterium marchantiae
AAGGCCTCGTAGATGTCTGCACGTCGCTCGTATCGGACGGGCAGGCGGCGGAAGCGATTGAACCACGCGTGGGTACGCTCGACGACCCAACGATGCCGACCGAGTTTCTCGCTGCTTTCGATACCCTTCCGTGCGATGCGCGGGACGATCCCCCGCGCCCGGCATTCGTGCCGACGGGGTCTGGCATCGTAGGCCTTGTCGGCGTGCAGCTTGTCCGGACGGCGTCGCGGTCGCCCTCGTCGGCCACTCCGCAGAGGCGGAATGGCATCGAGGGTGGCCGCCATCATGACGGTGTCGTGCCGGTTGGCCCCGCTCAGGCGGAAGCCGAGCGGCGTGCCGCGCGCGTCGGTGACGAGGTGGCGCATCTGGCCCGGCTTCCCCCGGTCCGTCGGGTTCGGGCCGGTGGCAGCCCCCCTTTTTTAGCCGGGACAGACGCGCTGTCCAGGCAAGCCCGGCTCCAGTCGATCTCACCCGCTGCGTGCAGGCGCTCCAGCAGCACGTGATGCAGGCGGCTCCATACGCCCGCCTTTCGGACGGGGCCGAGGCGGCGGGAGGAGCGGGGCGATCTCATCCCAGAGATCATCGGGGAGAAGCGGTCTGGCCATGCCAAACCAACGCTCGACATCCGACTCGGTGCCGTTCTGTTAGGCGCTCTTA
>NZ_JBHTND010000089.1:0-648 GCF_042679825.1 Methylobacterium marchantiae
GGCCCGCGCATCGGCCTGATTCTGACAACTGAGGACTACGAAAAGCGGGATGGCAATATTGGCAGTCGTCTTAACATCAGCGCTGCCTACAACCCGGACACTCGCCAGATGGCAAATGAGGTCATCGATAACACGGCAGCCAAGGCCCTGGACGGTTACATTGCATGGCTGGACAAGTCTGGCAAGTGGCATAAGCCGTTGGCTAACAAGCCGCAGCAGCAGTCGTATGGTGGCCGTCAGATTGATGAGCAGTTCCAAGACGACGACTTGAACTTCTGACCATGGCTGAGCATTGGTATACCCGCGATGGAGAGCCATGCTATGAGCAGGTAACGCAGAAAGGTGGCCTCCGGGCCACCGATCTGCGCGACGCTCGCAAGCAGGGCTTAGTTCCTTCAGTCACAACCATTCTTGGCGTAGTAGCCAAGCCACAACTGGAGGTGTGGAAGATAAATCAAGGCATCTTGGCCGCTCTAACCTTGCCTCGATTGGATGATGAGCCGGAAGAAGATTACCTGAAGCGCATCATGGCCGATAGTAAGCAGCAGGCTAAGGACGCAGCAGAGGAAGGCACTCGCATCCACGATCAAATCGAGCGGTCCTACAAGGGCCTTCGGGTAGATGAGTATTACAAGCCTCACGTTGAAG
>NZ_JBHTND010000090.1:0-642 GCF_042679825.1 Methylobacterium marchantiae
CCACGGCATGTTCGTCGATCCCGATCTGCGCGCCGGCGCCGAGTACAAGCGCTTCTGGGAGAATCTCGGACGCGGCGAGTACCAGGCCGACGAGTACCGCCGCATCGCCAAGGGCGGCCGCGAGGTCTTCATCCAGGGCACCTACAACCCGATCTTCGACCGCGACGGACGCCCGCTCAAGGTGGTCAAGTTCGCCACCGACGTCACCAGGCAGGTGCTCGAGCGCCGGAGCCGCGCCGCCCTGCAGGTCTCCATCGCCACCGACCTCAACGCCATCGCCGGTGCCGCCTCCGGCGCCTCGCAACAGGCCGGTCAGGCCGCCCGCGCCTCGACCCAGGTCTCCTCCGACATCCAGACCGTCGCCTCCGGCGCCGAGGAACTGGCCGCCTCGGTCTCCGAGATCAGCATGCAGGTCACCCACGCCTCCGAGATCTCCGGTCAGGCGGTCAAGCAGGCCGAGGAGACCAGCGCCATCATCGCCGGCCTGTCGGGGGCGGCCACCCGCATCGGCGAGGTCGTCGCCCTGATCCAGGGCATCGCCGCCCAGACCAACCTGCTGGCGCTGAACGCCACCATCGAGGCGGCGCGGGCCGGCGAGGCGGGGCGGGGCTTCGCCGTGGTCGCCACCGAGGTCAAGGCGCT
>NZ_JBHTND010000091.1:0-642 GCF_042679825.1 Methylobacterium marchantiae
TTGATCTCCTGAGGCACGGCAGCAGCGCTTGCATAACCGCACGCGAATCGGATCAACACTGCATTCGGCTGGCAGCGCGCGGCAGGCCAGGTCGTCCCATAGGCAGGTACGACCCGGGCAGGGGCGTTGTAGTCGTCTACCTGGCGCGCAGAGTCGTCTAGCGTTTGCTGCACGCCAGCGGTGTCAACGTATTTGATGCTCTCGATGCTTACCAGCGGTGGCATCGGAATATCGATCGCGGCCTGGTACCGCCCCAGCGAGCGGTAATCAGCTGCGCAGGAACGGGGAAACTCATCCAGCGCCAGCTCCCACGCCTGAGACATGAGTGCGCGGCCGGTAAGGCTTTCCACCGACTGACGGGCGGCAGCGATCAGGGACGTGATATAGGCGTCATCGTCGGTGCCTTCCACGCGAAGATGGGCTTTGGCCTCGTCCAGCGTGATCGGCTCCGCGGTGGGCGCGGTGATGAGCTTCAAAGCCATTCGAACTCGCACGAAAAAGGGCGCTCCGCAGAGCGCCCGTTACGGGGATGCTGGCTATTACGCCGGCGGATTGGCGGTCGGCGCCAGTGCCGGGAAGCCCAGGACGGCGATGGCCGAAATCAGGCCGGCCGAGGCGTTGTTTGCAGGGGTGATGGTCAGG
>NZ_JBHTND010000092.1:0-609 GCF_042679825.1 Methylobacterium marchantiae
CCGACATTCGCAAGCAGACTCAGGCTGACGTTGAGCGGGCGAAGATGTGGCAGCGTGTTCTGGATCGCAAGGCGCGCAGTCAGCGGACCAAGGAGAGGATCGTGACCTGGGCTGTTATCGGGTGCCTTGTGGTTGTTGCGGTGCGAATGTTTTATGTGGGTACGGCATGAGAGAGCTGTCATTGTTTTCTGGTGCGGGTGGTGGCCTTCTAGGCACAAAGTTGCTAGGTTTTAAGCATGTCGGCTACGTGGAGTGGAATGAATACTGTCAGCGAGTCATCGCAGCAAGAATCAGAGATGGATACCTCGACAACGCCCCAATTTTCGGCGACATCGAGGCATTCATCAATCAAGGGTTCGCCTCAAGCTATCAAGGACTGGTTGATGTTGTCACTGGCGGATTCCCATGCCAACCATACAGCGCAGCCGGTAAGCAGCGAGGAGAAAACGACCCAAAGGACCGATGGCCTTCAACAAGAGAAGTCATTCGCCAAGTACGACCAAAGTTCTGCCTCCTGGAGAACGTGCCTCGGCTTATTTCCCTCGGATACCTTGGAAAAGTTCTCGGGGACTTGGCCGAAATGGGGTTCAATGCGGAATGGGGAGTTAT
>NZ_JBHTND010000093.1:0-595 GCF_042679825.1 Methylobacterium marchantiae
GAGGTCTTGATGCCGATCTTCAGGTCGTCATCGCGATCCACCATCGCGTATTCGGTATCGTACGCAACAGCCCAGAAAATATTGGCAACCAGCAGCCACCAGGCCACGGCCGGCACTTCGCCCTGCACGGCCGCGAAGGCCATCGGGATGCCGAAGCCGAACGCGATGCCCAGGTAGGCCTGCGGGATGGCGAAGAAGCGCTTGAAATAGGGGTAGGTGCCGGCCACGATCACGGCGACCACGGACAGCTCTTTGGTCAGCGCGTTCAGGGGCAGGATCAGCAGGAAGGAGATGACGGACAGCGCCGCGGCAATCGCCACCGCTTCCCACGCCCTGATGCGGCCGCTGGTGAGCGGGCGTTCGGCGGTGCGCTTGACGTGCAGGTCGAAGTCACGGTCGGCGTAGTCGTTGATCGCGCAGCCGGCCGAGCGCATCAGCGCGGTGCCAACGACGAAGATGACGATGTACAGTGGATCGGGCTTGCCGCCGGCGGCCATCCACAACGCCCACAGCGTCGGCCACAAGAGGAGGAGGATGCCGATCGGCTTGTCGGCACGGACCAGGCGGAGATACAGCGCCAGTTTGCTCATGGGGT
>NZ_JBHTND010000094.1:0-587 GCF_042679825.1 Methylobacterium marchantiae
TTTCGCATTGACTTTGACGATACGCAATCGTATAGTATCTCCAACGCAACGAGCTCAGCAGTAGCTAAGGTGAGGCGAAGGAGAGTAGGGATGAACAGCAGCGGGACGAAAGTAGCGCATACCAAAGGGCCATGGAAACGCGACGGCCAGGACCGAACCATCAGTTCGCCCACGGGCGTGATCTGCGAGTGCCGGTCGCACATGGGCGTTGATGAAGCAGAGGCGAACGTATGCCTGATCTCCGCGGCGCCCGAGCTGCTTGAAATCGCTGAGGAAGTGTTGGTCGATGACCTGTTTCCGTACCTCCCGGCCGAGTTCGTCGCGAAAGTCCGAGACGTGATTGCCAAGGCTACTGGAGCAGCGGAATGAGTGCCAGCTTTCGCAAAGCGCTCAAGCGCCCGCTGCTTTGGCTGAACGCTTGGCGCTTCAAACGTAGTGAGGGCGCCTGCGCTTCGCTTCTCGGGCGCCACGGCAATACGACTGCGAAGCTCTATCAGCAGCACCTCCGCCAGATGAAGCTGCGTGCGCAGCGTGAGCAGATCCGCAACTGGTAGCACAAAACACAAACCAAACTTCCAAAACAGGGG
>NZ_JBHTND010000095.1:0-573 GCF_042679825.1 Methylobacterium marchantiae
TCGATGTCGGCGCAAGGCCGGCCATCGATCACGCCGCGGTGGTGCGGCGGGTAGCGTTCGGGCCGGTGGTCGAGCCAGCGCTCGCTGGTGACGTAGTAGTTGACGCCGATGATGTCGGGCGGGCAGGGGTTGTCGCGGAACCAGAGGATCTCGGTGGCATCGATGCTGCTGCGGGTCAGGTAGTCCCACAGCGCGTGGTCGGTGTCGACCCGCCCGCACAGCAGGTCCCACGCGAGCCAGCGGCGCAGGTTGTAGAACTCGGCCACGTCCGCCATTTCGGGCGTGCTGTAGGTCTTGCCCAGGTCATCGGTCTGGACCAGCTTGGCGTTGGGGTTGACCGCGCGGATCGCGCGCATCGACAGCACCACCGCGCGGCACTGGTTCAGCAGCGCCTGGATGAAGGTGCGGTCATCGCGGCCATGCGGGTACCACAGGCCGTACAGTCCCGCAAAGCGGGCCGTGGTACAGGGTTCGTTGACCGGGGTGTAGTACTCGAGCCAGGGATAGCGGGCGGCGACGGCGCCGGCGTATTCGGCCAGCTGTGGCGCAAATGCGGGGTCGAGCAGGCTGGTG
>NZ_JBHTND010000096.1:0-569 GCF_042679825.1 Methylobacterium marchantiae
GCCCGCCCCGGCCTGTCCATTCGGCGCAAAAGAAACAGGGCCGGATGGTCCGACGCCTTCGCCAGGACCATCATCGCTCAAATGCGATAGCCCTGGGCTGGACCGGTGCTGCGCTTGTCGCGGCGGACCTTCCCGTTCATCGTCAAGGCCTTTGCTGATGCAGGCTATGCGGGCGACAGGCCCGCGACCGCAACGATCATCACCGTCGACATCGTGCGCAAACCCAAGGATCAGGTCGGCTTTGCCGTGCACCCGCGCAGATGGGTGGTCGAACGCTTCTTTGGCTGGATCAGCCGCAACCACCGCCTTTGGAAAGACCCGGAGACGACCCTCGCCTCAGCCCAGGCCTTCCTCTACGCCGCCGCCGTCATGATCCTCGTTCGACGGCTCGGCCGAGCGCCATGACTTAGAGCGCCTAACAGAACCGTTTGATCTGGTTGGGGGTGATGAGGCTGGCTGCAAGGCTGGTGAAGTGAACCGCGCCGGGTTTTCCGGAGGCCCCAACTCTTGCGAGGATGGAGCCATGACGAAGCGAACCCCACCGTTTTCCCTTGAGGTCCGTGAGCGCG
>NZ_JBHTND010000097.1:0-569 GCF_042679825.1 Methylobacterium marchantiae
GGCGTTGTGGCTTGCCCATCAGCCAGACGGTCCGCCATTTCCGGAGCAAATGCGGGAGGACAGTTATGCGTTGGTCGTGCGCCCGCGCTGGCAACCGCAGTTGGTGCCGCTCACGGCATCTGCTTTTGCTGCCCTGACGGCGCTTGCCGAGGGAAAGACGTTCGGCGAGGCGTTGGACGCGGCGTTTGCGATCGACGAGGAGTTCGACGTTGCAGCGCACCTGGGGCATTGGCTGCGATTAGGGGTGTTTTCGGCGGAGCAGGGCGGGCGGAAGTGCCCACGCGCGCAAGCGTGCGAGGCCAATGAGCGTTAGCATGGGCACATCCGCCCGTCCTGTGAGCTGGTCAATCAGTGCAGGTCCTGGAAAGCGCGCAGGATGCGTGCCTCGCCGGTTTGGTCGTTAAAGCGTGCGTTGGCCTCGCGCGTGGCGTCGATCATGCGCGCAAGCTGGGCGTCCTCGAAGCGCGCCAGCTCCTCGTTGGCGGCGTCCAGCGCCATGGCCAGCTTGGCCCGCGCGTTCTGGTACAGCACGCTGGTGTACTGATCGGTGTTTTTCAGCAGCTCTTCCG
>NZ_JBHTND010000098.1:0-559 GCF_042679825.1 Methylobacterium marchantiae
GAATCGCTGAAGGCAGATGCCAGGTTCCGGCATTTGACGGTGACTATTGCAGATGCAGGAATGAGCAAGGATTGGATTAGCCCTGAGTGGCCGAATGAGTATTTCAAGTATGTCCATGATTGGCGGCGATATATCAGCGGCGAGATGCGGGCGGCTTGGGATACTTTCACTGACGATCAGAAGCGAATGATCTTTGAGAATGCAGAGGCTCAGGCCGACGCGGAGGAATGGGAATGACTAACGGCGATAAGATCAAACTTAGGGCTGAGTTGGCTGGGAAGGCGATGCAGGGATTGCTGTCTCGATCATGTGCGATTGATTTTTCACACCTCAGTGAGAGAGACGATTATTCAACAATGACATTTGGCAAGGCTGTTGCAATCGATGCTGTGGATATGGCAGACGCCCTAATGAAAGAACTCGGACTGGATGGGGAGTGAGGTATGTACGGCGATCACATTAGCAAGTCGATTACGGCATTCATGGTGTTCTGTTTCATCCTGGGCGGGCTGGCTGTAGGTGTATGCGTATGGCTGATTCCGTGGCTTTGGAGCCTGGT
>NZ_JBHTND010000099.1:0-536 GCF_042679825.1 Methylobacterium marchantiae
CCACTAATCCTGAAATGCTCGGATGGATTTGAGTGTGAGTTTTCGCATTCTACGTAAACCTCAGCCCCATCCTGCTCAACAATAAATCCGCAGGATTCATGTGGATAGCACCGGGCTGCATGATTCTGAGCAACCTTGAGAGTAGAAAGCTTCACATTAACCTCTAATTAGAGATGCAGCCGGGAAACTGCCGTATGGGAGTTCATTATTAGCGCCAAACCTAAGCTTGCAACTACCTACTCGGCCACTGCAAACATCTAGACTTGGATCGCTAGTAGGATTGTCGTTAATGTCGGCAACAGGTGGGCCATTGTATCCGCAGTAAGCCCCACGATAACCGCCGCGTAGAATCCAAGTGCAGGCATTTGCGATGATCTGTCTGCCAGGCAACTGCTGACCATTTAGATCAGCAGCAGTAGCAAGTTCAAACTCAACGACCTCAGCATTCTCCGCAGACTTCCGCTCGAGGTACCAAATCTCATGGGGGAAATGCTCGTTAGGATCAGCAGTAGGATTGGGCTCAGGGAAGTTTGCAG
>NZ_JBHTND010000100.1:0-524 GCF_042679825.1 Methylobacterium marchantiae
GGCCGGCCCGTGGCGCAGGCCGGGCTGCTGGCGGAGGCCGATGGCGGCCTCGTCGTCGCCGCGATGGCGGCGCGGATGGGGCAGGGCCCCGCCGCGCATCTCGCCGCCGCCCTCGATACCGGCCTCCTCCGGGTGGAGCGGGACGGGCTGGCGGAGGTGCGGCCCGCGCGGTTCGGGCTGATTCTCCTCGACGAGGGGATCGGCGAGGACGAGGCGGTGCCGGCGACACTCGCCGACCGGCTCGCCTTCCATCTCGACCTCACGGACGTGGCGTTGAAGGAGACCGCCCCTTCCCCCTCAGCGGGAGCGGAAGGGACGGGCGACGATGCCGGCTCGGGCGACGATCACCTCGCCGCCCTCTGCCGGACCGCCTCCGCCCTCGGCGTGGCCTCCCTGCGCGGGCCGCTCCTCGCCCTGCGCGTCGCCCGCCTCATCGCCGCCCTCGACGGGCGAAGCGACCTGCGGGAATCGGATGCCGTGGAGGCCGCCGGCCTCGTCCTCGCCCCGCGGGCGACGCGCCTGCC
>NZ_JBHTND010000101.1:0-515 GCF_042679825.1 Methylobacterium marchantiae
GAAGAGGCACTGCTGGCCTGACTCGTAGGGTGGGCGGGTCTCCCGCCCACGCGTTCGACTAACGCAAGAGCTGGTTGAACGCGTGGGCAGGATCTGCCCACCCTACGAAACCCCTTACAGCACCCGCTCCGGCGGCAGCGTCACCACGAAGCGCGCGCCGCCCAGCAGTGCGTCCTCCACGTGCAGCGAGCCGCCGTGCAGCGCCACTGCCTTGTGCGCGATCGACAGGCCCAGCCCAAAGCCGCCGGTGGCCCGGTCGCGGCTGCGGTCGAGCCGGTAGAACGGTTCGAAAATCCGCTCGCGCTCCTCCGGCGGAATGCCCGGCCCGTCGTCCTCGACCACGATCTCGAGCCCGCCCGCGGCTGTCCGGTTGGCCGACAGTGCGATCCGGCGCGTGGCGTACTTCTGTGCGTTGCGCACCAGGTTCCCGACTGCGCGCGCGAGCAGGCGCCGGTCTGCGTCCACGCTGCCCAGGCTGTCCTGGGCGCTGCATTCGACGGTATGCGCGGACGGCG